>NZ_LBJV01000007.1:315242-701441 GCF_028128855.1 Bradyrhizobium sp. CCBAU 11430 | reverse complement strand
CCGGCCCCCGTTGCGGCCACCGCGCCGGCGGGCGCGAAGCCGGCAAAGCCTCCCGCGCCGATGGCCCTGGCCGGCGCAGACGGCTCCGCCGACAAGCCGGCCGGCTCGGTGCAGATGCTGCTGCTCGTGATCGGCGGCGCGCTGGCGCTCGCCGGCATCCTCGCCAGCATCATCTACCGCTTCGCCGGCGGACGCCTCCGCGTCCAGGCCGCCGACCGCCGCGGACGTTGGGACGATTGGACGCCGCAGGACCATGACGCAAGCCGCGCGCCCTGGCTCGGTGCGGAGCCGGCCGTCACGCCGCGCGCACAGCAGGGCCCCGTCGACTTCGATGAAGTTCGGCCGCCGCAGACCGCGCAAATCGCCGCCTTCACCAGGGAGATCGGCAGGATCGCGGCGCAATCCGCGTCCATTCGCAACAAGGCCGCCGAGCTCGACAAGGCCGACATCTTCAACGGAAAGTTCGAGATCGAGGCATCGGCGCCCCGGCTCGCGGTCAAAGATACGGCCGACGAAGAGCCCGTCGATCGCCATGAAGATGCTCAGGTAGATGCGCAGGCTGGGGAAGCCGTCGACGTCGACGTGATCACCGCGATGCTGGAACGGCTGGCGAAGCAAGGGCCGCGGCTGCCGCAGCCTAGCCCTGAAGCTGAGCTTGCAGAGCTCGTACGAAACCAACGAGGCCAATCCGCCGCTCGCGCTTGAGGCGCTCGGCCTTCAGGATCGACTGCACCTCGGCAAACGCCTCGTCGACGTCGTGGTTGATCACGATGTAGTCGTACTCGGCCCAGTGACTCATCTCGTGGCTGGCCCGGCTCATGCGCTTGCGGATCACCTCGTCGGAATCCTGCGCGCGCGAATGCAGGCGCTTTTCGAGATCCGCCGCCGAGGGCGGCAGGATGAAGACGCTGACGACGTCGGCGCGGGCTTTTTCGCGCAGCTGCTGCGTGCCTTGCCAGTCGATGTCGAACAGCACGTCCTGCCCGGACGATAGCGCGGCTTCGACGGGGCTGCGCGGCGTACCGTAGCTGTTGTCGAACACGGTGGCCCATTCCAGCAGCTCATCGCCCTTCACCATCGCCTCGAAGCGGGGCTTGTCGACGAACAGATAATCCTTGCCGTTGACCTCGCCCGGCCGCATCGGCCGCGTGGTCGCGGATACCGACATTTTCAGGCCGGACATGCGGTCGATCAAAAGACGCGACAGCGTCGTCTTGCCCGCGCCCGAGGGCGAGGACAGCACGAACATCAATCCGCGCCGCTCGACACCGTCAGTTCCGTGACCGCCGCTCGTCATCGATCACTCCAGATTCTGGACCTGCTCGCGGAACTGCTCGACCACGTTCTTCATGGCGAGGCCCGTATTGGTCAGCTCGATGTCGTTCGACTTCGAGCAGCAGGTGTTGACCTCGCGGTGAAACTCCTGCGCGAGGAAGTCGAGCTTGCGGCCGATCGGGCCACCCTTGCCGATCAGCTCGCGCGCCTGCGCGATGTGGGAAGCAATGCGGTCGAGCTCCTCGCGGATGTCGGCCCGGGTGGCGATCAGGATCGCCTCCTGCATCAGGCGGTCGGAATCGAAACGGTCGGAGGTGTCGAGCAGGCTCGCGATCTGTTCGGCGAGCCTGGCCTTGATCGCCTCCGGCTTGCGGCCGGGCGCGGCTTCCGCCCTCTTCGCCAATTGCTCGACCTCGTCGACCCGCTGGGTCAGGATCTGCCCGAGCGACGAGCCCTCGCGCTTGCGCATCTCGACGAGATCGGCGAGCGCCTTGTCGAAAGCCTCGGCGGCGGCGATCCGCGCGGCCTTGTCCTCCTCCTCCTCGCCCTCGGGCTCGGCAACCTCGACGACGCCCTTGATGGCGAGCAGGCCGTCGATGCTCGGCGCCACCGCGTCGACCTTGCCGGCGATCATGGCGGCGGCCTTCAGCACGGCGTTGAGCACGTCCTCGTTGACGCGGACAGAGGCTGCGGCATTGGCGCGCTTGACGGTGAGATTGGCGTAGACGGTGCCGCGCGACAGCAGCTCGCCGGCGCGTTTCTTGGCGTGGGCCTCGAGCTCGTCGAACCCCTGCGGCAGCCGCACCCTGAGGTCAAAGCCCTTGGCGTTGACCGACTTCAATTCCCATTCGAAGGTGTACGGCCCGCTAGCGCCGTGGCATCTCGCAAAGCCGGTCATGGACGACAGCGCCATCAGGTCAAATTCTCCAGAAACACGGGATTCGCGAGGCATCAAGCCACGCGAAACTTAAGACTATTTTGCAGGAAAGTGGAATCCGCAAAGTCCCGCAAGCAGGTCTGCAACGCGCCTAGCGCTGGACCACCGGCGGCGAGGGCTGCACCGCGCCCTGCCGCGCCGGTGCTGGAGCGGCGGGGCGTGCCGCCGGCGGCTTTTTCTGCTGGTTGGGCCGGGCCGGCGTGGTCGCCGTCGGTGTATCGGCAGCTCCGGGTGCGACGGCGGCGGGCGGCGGCGCATCCTCGGCCGGCTCCACCGTGTCGTTCTGGATCTGCTTTTCCATGGCGCGGAGCTTGGCGACGTTCTTCTGATGGGCGTCGTAAGTCTCGGTGAAGGCGTGCCCGCCGGTGCCGTCGGCGACGAAGAAGAGGTCGCGGGTGCGGGCCGGATTGGCGGCGGCCTCCAGCGAGGCGCGGCCGGGGTTGGCGATCGGACCCGGCGGCAGGCCCTCGATCACATAGGTGTTGTAGGGCGAGGGCTGCGTGATCTCGCTGCGCTTGATCGGGCGGCCCAGCGTGCCCTTGCCGCCGACGAGGCCATAGATGATGGTCGGATCCGACTGCAGCTTGATCCGCTGCTTCAGCCGGTTGGTGAACACCGCGGCGACACGGCTGCGCTCGTCGGGCTTTCCGGTTTCTTTCTCGACGATGGAGGCGAGCGTCACCAGCTGCTCCGGCGTCTTGACCGGAATGTCCTGATTGCGGCGCTCCCAGATCTCGGCGAGCACGCGTTTGTGCGCCTGCTGCATGCGCTGGACCACCTGATCACGCGGGGTGCCGCGCGGGAATTTGTAGGTCTCGGGCAGCAGCGTGCCCTCGCGCGGCAGCTCGCGCACGCTGCCGGTGAAGATGTCGTTGTCGGACAGGCGCGCCACGATCTGCTCGGAGGTCAGACCCTCCGGAATCGTGACGGCATGCTGCACCACCTTGCCCTCGACGATGGTGGCGATGACGTCGCGCAGCGATGCGTTCTTCTGGAACGAATATTCACCCGGCTTGAGGTCCGAGCTCGCCTTCAACGCGGCAACGCTGGCGATGAACACCCACGGGTTGATGTCGGTCACGCCTTCCCGGTTCAGCGTCTCGGCGATGTCGCGCTTGCCCGCACGCTGGGGGATGTTGACGATCTTGTCATCCTTGAGCGGCCCGGGCGCCTCGAGCACTTGCCGGCCGTAATAATAGATGCCGCCGGCGCCGAGCATGGCGATCAGCAGGAGGGTGATGATGGCGTTGCCGACGACCACGAAAGGATTGCGCGCACGGTCCGATCGCTTCGGCGGCGGCGGGACCTGCTCGGGCTCGAGCGCTGCCCGCGGACTCCGGGGCGAAATGGGCGGCCTTTCACTCATCGAAACAACCTGAATCCTGCCGGTTCAATCGCGGCCCGACAATCGCTTGCCCTGCCAAATGCACGCGCCCACTTCCATGACTATCGCCGAATACGGCAAAACGGTGGATTCGTCTCAAACTTAAACTAACTGGCGAGGCGCCGGACGATCACCGACGCATTGGTACCGCCAAAACCAAACGAGTTCGACAGGGCGACGTTGACCTCACGCTTCTTCGCCGTATGCGGCACGAGATCGATCGCAGTCTCCACCGACGGATTGTCGAGGTTGATCGTCGGCGGCACGACATTATCGCGAATCGCGAGAATGGCGAAGATCGCCTCGATCGCACCGGCCGCGCCGAGGAGATGACCCGTCGACGATTTGGTCGAGGACATCGCAACCTTGGAGGCGGCATTGCCAAGCAGACGCTCGACGGCGCCGAGCTCGATCTCGTCGCCGAGCGGCGTCGAGGTGCCGTGCGCGTTGATGTAGTCGAGATCGGAGGCGGTCAGGCCGGCGCGCTTGAGCGCGGCAGACATGCTGCGGAAGCCGCCATCGCCGTCGGGCGACGGCGAGGTAATGTGATAGGCATCACCCGAAAGACCGTAGCCGATCACCTCGGCATAGATCCTGGCGCCACGGCGCCTGGCGTGCTCGAGCTCCTCGAGCACCAGGACTCCGGCGCCCTCGCCCATCACGAAACCGTCGCGGTCCTTGTCGTAGGGACGCGAGGCCTTTTCGGGTGTCTCGTTGAAACCGGTCGACAGCGCGCGCGCGGCGTTGAAGCCGGCAATGCCGATGCGGCTGATCGGCGATTCCGCGCCGCCAGCGACCATCACATCGGCATCGCCGAGCGCAATCAGCCGGGCGGCATCGCCGACGGCGTGTGCGCCGGTCGAGCAGGCTGTGACCACCGAATGGTTCGGTCCCTTCAGTCCATGCGCGATCGAGACGTAGCCGGAAGCCAGATTGATCAGGCGGCCCGGAATGAAGAACGGCGACACCCGGCGCGGTCCGCGCTCCTTGAGCAGGATCGCGGTCTCGGCAATGCCGTTGAGGCCGCCGATGCCCGACCCGATCATGGTGCCGGTTGCGCATTTGTCCTCTTCGGTCTCGGGATGCCAGTTGGCGTCGTCGAGCGCCTGGCCGGCTGCGGCCATGCCGAAGATGATGAAGTCGTCGACCTTGCGCTGGTCCTTCGGCTCCATCCACTTGTCGGGATTGAAGGTGTCGTTGGTGCCGTCGCCGCGCACGACCGTGCAAGCGTATTTGGTCTGAAGATCGGAGACATCGAAGCTCTCGATCCTGCGCGCACCGCTCTCGCCGTTGAGGATGCGCTTCCAGGTCGGTTCGACCCCGCAGCCGAGTGGCGACACCATGCCGAGACCAGTGACGACAACCCGCCTCATATCCGAAAACTCCGCATCGAAAGATTGACGGCCAATAACAAGAAACCGGCTGACCGCTGGGAAGCGGCCCGTCCGGTTTCAATGTTGTCCCCGCGAAATGAAGAGCCTTAGCTCTTCGCGTTCTTCTCGAGAAACTTCGTGGCGTCGCCGACGGTGAGAATCGTTTCCGCAGCGTCGTCCGGAATCTCGCAACCGAATTCTTCTTCGAACGCCATCACCAGCTCGACGGTGTCCAGACTGTCGGCGCCGAGGTCGTCGATGAAGCTCGCGGCGTCGACAACCTTCTCGGGTTCAACACCAAGGTGTTCGACCACGATCTTCTTAACCCGTTCGCCAATGTCACTCATTGCATAACCTCGTGTTGTTCCCTGTAGACCCGACCCCCCGGGACGATACGAGCCGTCGTGGTCGTGTTACTTGCCTTCGCTTACGAACTTTGATTTGGCCCCATCCTAACCGATACAGGGCCCGGCGAACGACGGCCAAGGCTCCGCATCGCCAATATACAGGGTTTCAAAAACCTGCAATGGCGTTCTTTGCCCATCCGTTGAGCGTCCGGTTATCATACTTCAATTGCCTTGACTACAAGCCTCATTTCCCTCCGGAAACGGCCGTTTGCCGCATCCCCACAGCCCATGTGGGCAGTGCGGAACGAACGCTTCAGATCATGGCCATGCCGCCGTTGACGTGAATGGTCTGGCCGGTGACGTAGGCTGCTTCGTTCGAACTGAGGTAGACGGCCGCCGCCGCGATATCCTCGGGCGTTCCCAGGCGGGCGGCCGGAACCTTGGTCAGAATCGTTTCGCGCTGCTTGTCGTTGAGCGCATCGGTCATCGGCGTCTTGATGAAGCCCGGCGCGATGCAGTTGGCGGTGACGCCGCGCTTGGCGTATTCGGCCCCCAGCGTCTTGATCATGCCGATCAGGCCCGCCTTCGACGCCGTGTAATTGCCCTGCCCGGGATTGCCGGTGACGCCGACCACCGAGGTGATGGCGACGATGCGGCCGAAGCGCTTGCGCATCATCAGCTTGGTGGCGGCGCGCGCCAGGCGGAAGGTCGAAGTCAGATTGATGTTGATGACCTCCTCCCAATCCTCGTCCCGGAGCTGCACGAAGAGATTGTCGCGGGTGATGCCGGCATTGGCGATGAGGATGTCGACCTGGCCCATTGCCGCTTCCGCAGCGGGCACCAGCGCCTCGACCTCGTCGGCCTTGGAAAGATTACAGGGCAACACAAAGGTGCGCTCGCCGAGCTTGCCGGCAAGCTCATCCAGCACCTCCTTGCGCGTTCCTGATATCGCAACGGTCGCACCCTGCGCGTGCAGCGCCTGCGCGATCGCGCCGCCGATGCCGCCGGTCGCGCCGGTGACGAGCGCCTTTTTACCAGTCAGATCGAACATCGAAAAACTCCTCCAAAGCACGATCCGGAAAAGTGCGCAGCGGTTTCCGAAAGATCGTGCGTAAACTGAAAAACTCAAGCGCGATGAGCAATCATCGCGCTTTAGCCCTGCTTGGCAGCGGCCAATGCATCCTTGGCGGCGGCAATGTCGTTCGGGCCACCGACTGAGACGCCGACGGCGCCGTCCGCGATGCGCTTGACGAGACCCGACAGGACCTTGCCGGCGCCGATCTCGAAGAACCGCGTGACGCCCTGCCCTGCCATATAGGCAACCGACTCGCGCCAGCGCACGGTGCCGGTGACCTGCTCGACCAGGCGGCGACGAATCTCGTCGGGATCGGTGATGGCGCTCGCCAGCACGTTCGACACCAGCGGCGCGGCCGGGGCCTTGATCGTGACCTTCGACAGCGCTTCTGCCATGGCGTCGGCAGCGGGCTGCATCAGCTTGCAATGGAACGGGGCGGACACCGGCAGCAGCATCGCGCGCTTGGCGCCCTTGGCCTTGGCGATCTCGACGGCGCGATCGACCGCGGCCTTGTCGCCCGAGACGACAACCTGCCCGCCGCCATTGTCGTTGGCGGCCTGGCAGACCTGCCCCTGCGCCGCCTCCTTGGCGACCTCGATGGCCGCCTCGTAGTCGAGACCGAGCAGCGCGGCCATCGCGCCGGCGCCTACCGGGACGGCCTTTTGCATTGCGAGACCGCGGGTGCGAAGCAGGCGGGCGGTGTCTGAGACCGTCAGGCTGCCGGCCGCGGCCAGCGCCGAATATTCACCGAGCGAGTGGCCGGCGACGAAGGCTGCATCTCGTCCCACGGAAAATCCCGCCTCAGCCTCCAGCACGCGCAGGGTGGCGACAGACACCGCCATCAGCGCCGGCTGGGCGTTTTCGGTGAGCTGGAGGGTTTCGGCCGGACCATCCCAGATGATCGCTGTCAGCTTCTCCCCTAGCGCGGCGTCGACCTCGTCGAACACGACGCGCGCCACCGGAAAGGCATCGGCCAGGGCCTTGCCCATGCCGACCGCCTGGGAACCCTGCCCAGGAAATGTGAATGCAGCCGTCATCGGCGCTCCCTGCTTGTCGGACACGATCCCTGCGAGAACCGGCAGCCGATTACGCACGGCGTTAGGCCATGGTTCCGGATCGTGCTCCAAAGGGGGCCGTAGACACTGTCCGGGGCCGGACTGTCAAGCCGAGATGGGAACTCCGAGCAGCACTCAACTGGGGATGCGCCCCCTCAAAACCCACCGGCGGTCTGGTTGGCGTCGACCTCCGCTCCGGCCCGCGCACGGCGCGCGCTGCTCGCCAACTGCCCCGGCCGATCCTCCCTGTCAGGCTTTGCGGTCGCCAGCCGCAACACCGCCGCGTAGTTCGGCTGCACCTCCATGCGGCCGGCGTGCCGGCTCTCGCTCAGCAGGCGATGGACCTTCGGCAGATTGTAACAGGGCACGTAGAACAGCAGATGATGCTCGAGGTGATAGTTGACGTAGTACGGCGCGATGAACAGGCGCTCGAGAACATTGGCATGCGTGGTGCGGGTGTTGCGCAGGGGATCGCTGCTGTCGGGGACGACGGCATGCTCTGCAATGTTGCGGATGCGGGTGATGACCATCATCCAGGTCAGGAGCGGCACCAGCCAGAGCAGCGGATAGGCCCACCATACGCCGGCCGCCGCGAGCGCTGCGAACATCGCGGCGTTGAGGAGGCATTGCGGGCCGAGCTTGTCCCAGAAATGCGCCAGACGCTGCCGCCACGGCCAGTCCTTCGGCCCGAGCGCATTGAGCAGCTGCGCCTTGCGCTGCTGGTAGCCGGTCTGCCCGGTGATGTCGCGAATGAACTTGCGGCGATAGCTGAGCTTGGTGATCGGAAACGGCGCCGACAGCACGAGATCGGGATCATCCTCCTGCTGGGTGCGCGCATGGTGCTGAAGGTGGTAACGCCGGTAGCTGCGCGTCTCAGCAAACAGCGGATAGGCGCAGAACCACTGGCTCAGGGCCAGATTGGTTTTCTCATCAGTGGACAGGCAGCCATGTGCGCCATCATGCATCAGGATCGCGAGGCCCAGCTGGCGCGAGCCGATGATTGCGACGGCGAGGACATAGGTGACCGGATTGGGCCACCACGCGACCAAGGCGATCGCGCCAATGATCAGCGCCCAGGCGTGCGCGATCAGCGCAACACCTTTCCAGGTCACACGCTCTCGCACGTCGGCAAGCTGGTCGTCGGTCAGGAAATCGCGGGCACGCATGCGAAGCGCGGTCATGGCCTAGCCTTCCTCGTTCGAATTGCTTGATGCCTCGCGCCCCTCGACGAGACGCAGGCGCGCCGTGTCATCCGATTTCGCCTGCTCGCCGAGCACGCGCAGCATCTCGGCGCAGAGCGCCTCGGGCGAACGGCCCATGGCGTAGCCTTCGAGAATGACGCCGATGGCGACGGCCCAGAACCGCCGCGAGCTTTCGTCGGGCGCGCGCAGCGAGCGCCAGCCGTGCCGCGCCACCTGGCTTGCATAGGCGCGCGCGCCTTCGCCGTGCAGGCGCTCGATCGTGCGCTCGACCAGCGGTGCGAGATCCTGGCGGCGCCGCGTCAATGTCAGCGCCTCGGCAAAGAAAGCCACTGAATCGCTCGCCGTCACGGTCTCCGCGAGCGCATGCGTGTAGTCCCGTGGCGTGCGCGCCTTCAGCGCCGCCTGCTCGGTCGCACGCGCCAGATACAGCAGCTCGCGGCAAGCGCATTCGACGAACAGCGCCTCCTTGGTGCGGAAGTAGTAGGTGATCTGGCTCGGGAATGCGTCCGCGGCGGCCGCGATGTCGGTGATCGCCGTGCCCGAAAGTCCCCGCTCCCGGAACAGGGGGCTTGCCGCATCCAGCAGCAGCGAGCGCATCTTGCGCCCCGCCGACCGTGTGGCCCGCGTAGCGTGCTTCGGATCGCTTGCCGACGCCTCAAACGGAGTCTGGATCGATTCACCCGCCATCAGCACCTCCCGATCCATTATTTGTATGACATACAAACAAATAGGTCAAGCCGGCACGGGAGCGTGGGTTTGGCCCCCTGCCAGCACCGCCCGGCCGGAAACGGGGCACTCCAACCTTGCCAAGTCAGCCAAAATCCGTATAAGGCGCGCATCCGCAGACCCCGGCCGGGAGCTGAACGGACGGTCTCAGCAAGTCATTCGTGATTTTGGTGTGGCAGGGCCAGTCGGCCCGTCGTCCCGTGTTTCCGCCTTCTGAGCTTAATCCCAGAGTCCTTTCCGAAGGCCTCTTAAGGGCTTGACGCCGGGCGATGCGCCAACATGAGGAAAGGACCACCATGGCTCTTTATGAGCATGTCTTTCTCGCGCGTCAGGACGCGAGCACGCAGCAGGTCGAAGAACTGACTGCGCAGATGACCGGTATCGTCGAGGGTCTCGGCGGCAAGGTCACCAAGACCGAGAATTGGGGCGTACGCTCCCTCACCTACCGCATGAACAAGAACCGCAAGGCGCACTTCGTTCTGCTCAACATCGACGCGCCGTCCGCGGCGATCGCCGAGATCGAGCGCCAGGAGCGCATCAGCGAAGACGTGATCCGCTATCTCAGCGTCCGCGTCGAGGAACTCGAGGAAGGCCCGTCCGCGATGATGCGCAAGGCCGACCGTGACCGTGAGCGTGACGACCGCGGCGGCGGCTTCCGTGGTGACCGCGAAGGCGGTGGCTTCCGCGGCGACCGCGAGGGTGGTTTCCGTGGTGGCGATCGTGACGGTGGTGGCTTCCGCGGTGACCGCGGCCCGCGCCGTCCGCGCGAAGAAGCTGAAACCACCACCACGACGGACGGGGAGTAAGAACAATGGCTGAAGCTGGTGCACGCCGCCCATTTTTCCGTCGTCGCAAGAGCTGTCCGTTCACGGGCGCCAACGCTCCCAAGATCGACTACAAGGACTCCAAGCTGCTGATGCGTTACGTCTCCGAGCGCGGCAAGATCGTGCCGAGCCGCATCACCGCGGTGTCCGCAAAGAAGCAGCGTGAGCTCGCCCGCGCCATCAAGCGCGCGCGGTTCCTGGGCCTGTTGCCCTACGTCATTCGCTGATACGACCAATTCGACCGGCGGCGCCAAGCCGCCGGTCGCGACTTTTCTGAACTCATAAGGCTTCCGGGTCGTCCGGTCGCCGATGGTTGGGGCGAGATGCCTCTAACCGCTCGAAGGGAGCGGGACAGCTGATGATGGCCTTTGTGCTGATAGCCCTGATCGCCGGCGCTGCGTCGGCCCTGATGTTCGCCTCGATCATTTCGGGCGCGCTGATCTCGCTCGTCCTGTTCTATCTCGCACCGCTGCCGCTGATGGTCGCCGCGATCGGCTGGGGACCGCTTTGCGCAAGCCTCGGCGGCATCGCCGCCGCGATCGGCCTCGGTGCCCTGTTCGGCCTGCCCTATTGCATCGCATTCGCCGTCACCGTCGCGCTGCCGGCCTGGTGGCTCGGCCATCTCGTGCTGCTCAGCCGTCCTGTGGGAAAGGTTGCCGTGGGACATGCCGCGCCAGACGGCGCCGCGCCCGCCGAACCTGACCTCGAATGGTATCCGGTCGGCCGCATCCTGCTGTGGCTCGCCGGCTTCGCCACGCTGACTACGATCGCCGCCCTGCTCACGCTCGGGACCGACGCCGAGACCATCATCGGCACGCTGCGGCGCGGCCTGATGCGCCTCCTCCGGGCCACCGACCCGCAAAGCTCCGGCGAAGCCGGCCAGTTCGTCGACGCGCTGGTGCGGATCGCACCAGCCGCGGCGACCATCATCGCGATGATGACACTGACGCTCAACCTCTGGCTCAGCGCCAAGATCACGGCGACCTCGGGCCGGCTGCGGCGCCCGTGGCCGGACATGATGACGGCGGAGCTGCCGCCGATGACGCTGGTGGCGCTCTGCATCGCGCTCGCCTTCTGCTTCACCGGCGGGCTGCTCGCGATCGCGGCACAGATCACCGCGGCCGCGCTGATGATGGGCTATGCGCTGACCGGCTTTGCGGTGCTGCATACGCTCACGCTGACGCTGAAGAGCCGCACCTTCTGGCTCGGCTCAACCTACGCCGTCGTGGTCGTGTTCGGATGGCCCGTGATCGCGATGGTGATCCTCGGACTTGCGGATGCCGTGTTCGGCTTCCGCGAACGCTTCCTGCGCAGCCGGCAACCGCCGCCGCTGCCGACCCCTTGAGTTCAACCCCGAAACCGAAACCGTACAGAGCACTTCAAAAGGAGAACGAATATGGAAGTCATTTTGCTGGAACGCGTCAACAAGCTCGGCCAGATGGGCGAAGTCGTGAAGGTTCGCGACGGCTATGCCCGCAATTTCCTGCTCAAGCGCGGCAAGGCATTGCGCGCCACCGCCGACAACAAAGCCAAGTATGACGGCATGAAGGCCGAGCTCGAGGCCCGCAACCTCCAGAGCAAGGGCGAGGCGTCAAAGGTCGCCGAGAAGATCGCGGGCAAGAACATCATCGTGATCCGCCAGGCCTCGGAAGCCGGCCAGCTGTTCGGCTCGGTCAACGTGCGTGACATCGTCGTCGCGTTCGAAGCCGACGGCATCTCGCTGGCCCGCCCGCAGGTCCAGCTCGACGCGCCGATCAAGACCATCGGCAAGCGCTCCATCACCGTTGCCGTCCACCCCGAGGTCGAGGTCGAGATCACCGTCACGGTTGCACGCAGCCAGGACGAGGCCGAGCGCATCAACCGCGGCGAGGACATCTCGACCCGCAACGAGGACCGCGACGCGGCCGCCGAGGCGATCGCAGCCGCCGGCGAGTTCTTCGATCCGGAAGCCGAGCACGACGAAGCCGAGCCCGCACCGGCCGCGGACGAGAAGTAAGCCTCGCATTCATACGCGAAGCGAAGCCCGGTCGCCTCAGGCGGCCGGGCTTTTCGTTTTGACGGCGACGTCCTCGCTCAACATCGCGATCGAGGCCAGCGCCGTCGCCGTGTGCTTCTCGACACCGTCGCTGACGCAGAACACGTCGGCCGCGACCACCGACACCTGGCGGCCCGGCTTGATCACCCGGGCACGACAGATCAGCTTCTCACCGACCGCGGGCGACAACAGGTTGAGCTTGTATTCCGCCGTCAGCGCCGGCTGGCCGCGCGAGGTCGCGGCTGCGATCGTCGTGGCGTTGTCGACCAGGAAGGCGGTGACCCCGCCGTGGAAGAAGCCGTGCTGCTGCAGCAGCTCCGGCCGGCGATCCACAGCAATCGTGCAGGTGCCGCGCGACAATTCCGAGAGCTCGGCGCCGACCAGGTTCATGAAGCCTTGTCGGCCGACATTGGCGTGGATGCGTTCGGCCACAGTGGCGAATTCGGGATCTGCTGCGGCGCTCATGAGGCCTCTCCTTATGTCTTGTTGATGCGTTCGGGCGGCCTCAGCGCACGGCCGGCACAGGCGATCAGCGTGTCAGCCTCGACGCGGGGATCGGCGCGGTCGCGTCCCGACAGGAAGGCGCGGCAGAAGATCTGCGCCGGCCCGATGAGCTGGCTGACGAACATCACCGGCGTCATCGGCAAGAGCTCACCGCTTGCAACCAGCGGCGCGCGCCAGCGCTCGATACCGTCGGCGAGCCGCGCATTCTGCGCGCGCTGGGCGTCGCGAACGTCCTCGCCCCACTCGCTCCGCGAAATCTCGAACAGGTAGCGCGCCTCGCGCCGGCTGGTCGCGACCCAGTCGAGATGGGCCCGGATCAGCCGATCGATGCCCCGCTCCGCATCGGGCACGGGATCGAGCGCCGCCAGCACCGCGGCGTGATAGTGCCGCAAGACCTCCAGGAACAGCGCACCGGCGAGCTCCTTCTTCGAGCCGAAGGCGTGAAAGAAGCTGCCATTGGAGGCGCGGGCCCGGGTGCGGATCGCGGCCACCGTCGCGGCCTCGAATCCGATGCGGTCGAACACGATCAGCCCGGCTGCCAACAGGTCGTTCCGCACGCTCGCCGTCATGGACGCCTCCTAGAGTATTACTCTAGAGCAATACTCTAGACGCGGTCAATGCAATGCGGAGGCCGCGATGAACGCGGCCTCCGCATGTCGATCAAAAACGTCGCTGGCTTAGCGCGAGATGGGCGGCGTTGGCGGACCGGAGGACTCGGCCGGCGCAGCAGGCGGGGCTGCAGCGGTCGCGGGCGGTGCCGGCTGCGGCTTGGCCGCCGGTTCGGAGCTGGCCGCAGGCGGGGCCGGCTTGGGAGCGGCCTCTTCCGCCGGTTTGGGCGCGGCTGGCTCGGCAGGCTTCGCAGCCGGCGCTACCGCCGGGACTGGATCGGGCCGCAGCGCCGGAGCTTCGCTGCCGCGGGGCTCGACCTTGGCGCTGTCAGGCCGGGTCTCAACAGGCTTCTCGGACGCCTTGCCGCTGTCGGGCTTGGCCTCGTCGCGACCGGGCTCGACCTTGGCCGTGTCGGGCTTGGACTCAGGTTTGAACTCGGGCTTGGATTCGCTTTTCTTCTCGTCAGTGGATGGCGCGGCGGCGTCGACCTTCGGCGCCTCCTCGGTGCCGGGCTTGGCGCGGCGCTTGCCCTTGCGTCCCTCGGGCGCAGCCTGTCCCTCGGGCTTCGTGCCCTCCTCGACCGGCCGTGCGGCACGCTTCTGGCGCGCACCTTCCGCTGCGGGAGCCTCGCCGTCCGGCCTGGCCGCGTCCTGGGCGCGCGGGCGGCGGCCCTGATGCTCGGGATTGGTGCTCGCGTCCTTCTCCCTCGCGCCGTCCTTCTTGCCGTCCTTGGCCTGGTAGCGCGTGTCGGTGGCGCCGTTGGAGACGAGATAGGAGGCGAGGATGCCCGCCATGTCCGAGCTCGTGGTGTAGTGCTGGCGCAGGAAGCCCGGCAGCGAGCCCGGCGCGACGGACTTCAGAAGTCCGCGCGGGCTCTTGTGGCACGCATTGCAGGTCTGCGCGAAAAGCTGGGACGGGGTTTTGCCGGCCTCGAGGTTGGTCACCTGCGCAAAAACGGTATCGGCCGCGCCGAAGCCGATCAGAAGCAATACCGTCGCGAGGCTGAGCGCTCGGCTCGACATTCCCATCATCTCCATTGAATTCCGAGAGTTGCAGCCAGCGTGCGGCGCGGCAGCGGTCACCTTTTATCCGATTGAGCCACGAATGGAAGCAGGCACCACGCGCAAGGATGTGATTAAGCGGTTTGCGAATATCGGCTGTGAACTCAGCGCATTAGCGCAGCCGATCCTGCCTCCCTAAATTTGGATGCAAGCGCATAGGAACCGCCGCGTCACCTGGGCGTCAGAAGTGAAGGCCGGGTTAGTCGCATCCCTTCGGGTTCGCTCGAGAGGAAGGTGTCGATGGACCTCTTGTTGCGTAGATTTCTGTCTCAATTCATCCGCCGCGGCACGATGACGGTGACCGGCTCGAGCGGATCGAAGTTCACCGTTGGAGACGGCACTGGCGAACCGGTCGCGGTGCGCTTCGTCACCGCGGAGGCGGAGCGGAAGATCCTCGTCAATCCCGAGCTCGGGCTTGGCGAGGCCTATATGGACCGCGAGTTCATCGTCGAGCGCGGCACCATAGCTGATGCCCTCGCGATCCTGCTCGATCAACCCGACCTATTGCCGCAGTGGGCAAAACCCTGGTGGCGCCTGCGCTATCTGACGCGGCATCTGAAGCAGTTCAATCCGCGCTCGCGCTCCCGCCACAACGTCGCGCATCACTATGATCTCGATGCCCGGCTCTATTCGCTCTTCCTGGACGCCGACAAGCAATATAGCTGCGCCTATTTCGAGACGCAGGACGCGACGCTCGACGACGCGCAGATCGCCAAGAAACGGCACATCGCCGCAAAGCTGCTGGTCAGGCCCGGCCAGCGCGTCCTCGACATCGGCTCCGGCTGGGGTGGGCTCGGGCTCTACCTCGCCGAGATCGCCGCCGCCGACGTCACCGGCGTGACGCTGTCGAGCGAGCAGCTGCAGCTCGCCAACGCGCGCGCGGCCGAAAAGCGCCTGACCGGATCGGCCAGATTCCTGCTCCAGGACTATCGCGACATCGAGGGCCCGTTCGACCGTATCGTCTCCGTTGGCATGCTCGAGCATGTCGGCGCCCGCTTCTACGACACCTACTTCCAACGCTGCGCCGAGCTGTTGGGCGAGAACGGCATCATGCTGCTGCACGCGATCGGCCGTTCGCAGGGCCCGGACTCGACCAATCCCTGGATCGCCAAATACATCTTCCCCGGCGGCTACATCCCGGCGCTGTCGGAGGTGCTGCCGGCGATCGAGCGCGCCGGCCTCCTGGTCTGCGATATCGAGATCCTGCGCCTGCATTACGCGGAAACGCTGAAGGCCTGGCGGGAACGTTTCATGGCGCGGCGCGAGGAGGCCGTGCAGCTCTACGACGAGCGCTTCGCGCTGATGTGGGAATTCTATCTGGCGGCCTGCGAGATGACGTTCCGCAAGCAAGCCATGATGAACTTCCAGATCCAGCTCACCCGGCGCCAGGGCGTGGTGCCGATCACCCGCGACTACATGCCGCGTGAAGAAGCCCGGCTGCGAGCTCGCGAACGCGCGAGCAAGCCCAGACTGAAATTGGCTGGTGAATAGGTCCTAGTCTGGTGAATAGATCCTAGTGACGCAGGGTCGACATCTGGGAGGAGCGGAAACTGGCCGTTAACGCCAGCTGCGCCCTCAGCGCGACCAGGATTTCCGGGGCGACAGGCTGGCGACGTATTTCGGGCCGTTCCGCGTGCTCCATGGCCGCAATCAGCCCCGAGAGCCAAAGCCGGCTACCCGCCTCGCTCCGCCAAATCTGGTGCTGCCGTTCTGGCCGCATCGCCTGCCTCGTTCCCTGTTGACGGATCGCGGGAGACAATTCCCTCCCCCGCCTGCCTGTTCCCGTCTTACCCCCGAAAGATTCCGGGGAGATGTGATCCAATTCACATAAGTCTGGTCGGGCCTGGCTTAGACCGTCGCCATGAGCAAAGAGACCCAAACCTCATTCGACGTGCAGGACGACCTCCGCACCGATTACGCCCTGATCGTTACCGGCGTCGGGGCGGCTCTGGTGGCGCTGGTCTACCTCCTGCTGGTCTGAAGGCGAGCCCAAAGCCGCCAGCGTGCGTCATTTCGCGCGCTTCTGGATTCGTCTGCGCGCCAATCCATTAGGTTCATGCCATAAGGTACATGGTTGCAGGATTTTTCCATGGCGCCGTGGCGGCCACTTCCTGGCCGGGCGAGTTCCGCAAAAATCCGTCAAGCGCGACGCGTGCTGCGAGCGCTAATCATCCACCATTTTAACTGAGCGGTTGATAGCGGTCAGCTTTCGCTTCCGCTTTGCACCGAGGCGGCGCTTTATCCCGGCCCCGCATCCGCCCAAGAAAATTGCTAAGCACGTCCGACCATGGCCCTGACTGATTCGAACGTCCTCAAACTCGCACCCGAGCCCGGCACTCCCGCCTACCGGAGCGCGCCGCATAATATCGAAGCGGAACAGAGCCTTCTGGGCGCGATCCTGGTCAACAATGATGCGTTCTACCGTGTCTCCGACTTCCTCGAGCCGAAGCATTATTTCGAGCCGCTGCACCAGACCATCTACGAGACCGCCGGCAGCCTGATCCGGATGGGCAAGATCGCCACGCCCGTGACGCTGAAGACGTTCCTGCCCGCCGACACCGACGTCGGCGGTATGACCATCGGGCAGTATCTGGCGCGCCTTGCGGCGGAAGCGACCACCATCATCAATGCTCAGGACTACGGCCGCACCATCTATGACCTGGCGCTGCGTCGCGACCTCATCGGCATCGGCGAGGACATGGTCAATGTCGCCTATGACGCCCCGGTCGATTTCGCGCCGCGGGCGCAGATCGAGGACGCCGAGCGCCGCCTCTACGAGCTCGCCGAATCCGGCCGCTATGACGGCGGATTCCAGAAATTCTCGCAGGCGCTGGCGGTCGCGGTCGATCTCGCTGCAAAGGCGTTCCAGCGCGACGGCAAGCTGTCCGGCATCTCGACGGGCATGCGCGATCTCGACACCAAGATGGGTGGCCTGCAGCACTCCGACCTCATCATCGTCGCGGGCCGTCCCGGCATGGGCAAGACCTCGCTGGCGACCAACATCGCCTACAATGTCGCGCAAGCCTATGTTCCGGAACTCCAGGCCGACGGCACCACGAAGGCCGCCAATGGCGGCGTCATCGGCTTCTTCTCCTGCGAAATGTCGTCCGACCAGCTCGCCACGCGTATCGTGGCCGAGCGCACCGGCGTTCCCTCCTCCCACATCCGCCGCGGTGGCATCTCGGAAGCCGATTTCGAAAAGATCCGGGAGGTCTCGATCGAGCTGCAATCGCTGCCTTTCTATGTCGACGCGACCGGCGGCCTGTCGATCGCGCAGCTGATGGCGCGCGCCCGCCGGCTGAAGCGGCAGAAGGGCCTCGATCTGCTCGTGATCGACTACATCCAGCTGCTGTCGGGCTCGGGCAAGCGGAGCGATAATCGCGTGCAGGAAATCACGGAGATCACGACCAGCCTGAAGGCGCTCGCCAAGGAGCTCAACGTTCCGATCATCGCGCTGTCCCAGCTCTCACGCCAGGTCGAATCCCGCGACGACAAACGGCCGCAGCTCTCCGACTTGCGTGAATCCGGATCAATCGAGCAGGACGCCGACGTCGTGCTGTTCGTGTATCGCGAGGAATATTACCTCGCCATGAAGGAACCGCGCCCGGGCACGCCTGAACACGAGAAGTGGCAGCTCGACATGAGTCTTGCGCACGGCAAGGCCGAGGTCATCATCGGCAAGCAGCGCCACGGCCCGACAGGCACCGTTGACTTGGCCTTCGAGGCCTCGATCACGCGGTTCGGCGACCTCGCGCCTGACAGTCAGTTGCCGGCTCGCAGCGGCAACGACTACTGAGTTCCTTGAACAGGACCGGCCTCTTGCGTAAAACGACGCCATGACAATGGCGTCCGACCCGAAAACCATCTCACAATCCGGCCTTCTCTCCGCGGAGGCCAACCAGGCTGCCGCGCTCGCTGCCTATGGCGGCGTGCTGACCGTCGATCTCGACGCCATCATTGCCAATTGGCGCAAGCTCGAGAAGACGGCGGTGCCGGCTGAGTGTTCGGCGGTGATCAAGGCCGACGCCTATGGCTGCGGCGCCGCCGAGGTCGCGCGTGCGCTGAGCAAGGCCGGCTGCAAGACCTTTTTCGTCGCCACCATCGAGGAAGCGCGCAAGGTGCGCGCAGCCGTGCCGGAGCCCACGATCTACGTGCTCGGCGGCTATTTCCAGAATACCGGCGAGCACTACGCCAAGATCAATTGCCGTCCTGTCATCGGCGACCTCAACGAGCTCGCCGAGTGGGACGTGTTCTGCCGCCGCACCGGCTGGACCGGGGGCACGGCCGTTCACATCGACACCGGCATGAACCGGCTCGGCCTGACGCTGTCGGAAGCGCAGGCCATCATCCCCCGCATCAATGCCGGCGATCACGGCATCACGCTGGTGATGAGCCATCTGGTCTCGGCCGAGCAGCTCAACAGCCCGGTGAATGCCAAGCAGCTCGCTTCCTTCCGCGCCATCGCCAGCGAATTCACCGGCGTGCCGGCGGCGCTCGCCAATTCCTCCGGCATCTTCCTCGGCGCGCCCTTCCAGTTCGATATGGTGCGGCCGGGCGCTGCGCTCTACGGCGTCAACCCGACGCCGGAGGCCGACAATCCGATGCAGCCGGTGGTCGACCTCAAGGCGCGCATCGTGCAGATCCGCACTATCGAGCGCGGCGAGACCGTCGGCTATGGCGGCACCTGGACCGCGCGGCGGCCGACAAAGCTCGCGATCATCGCGGTCGGTTATGCCGACGGCTATTTCCGCGCCGCCAGCTCCAATGACGGCACCCGCGGCGCCGAGGTCATCGTCGCCGGCAAGCGCTGCCCCGTCGCCGGCCGCGTCTCCATGGATCTGATCGCGATCGACATCACCGATCTGCCGCCGAATGCAGCGCGGCGCGGCCACATGGTGACGCTGCTCGGCGAGGGCATCACCGTCGACGAGCTCGCGCATCATTTCGGCACCATCGGCTATGAGGTGCTGACCAGCCTCGGCCACCGCTATGCCCGCCTCTACAAGGGCGGCAATGTGGAGGAAACGCTGGTGAAGCCGGAGCCAGCGCAGGCCGCCGAGCAACCGCCCTCCCCGCCGCCAATCGAGCAGCCGGCAGCCCCGCCGCCGCTGCCGGGCTGAACTCTCGTGCCCCGGATGCGGCGTAATGCGCTCCAGAGCCGGGGCCCATCTCTCTACAGCGCACCGTGTCGCTGTCTGGGTCCCGGCTCGCGCTACGCGCGTCCGGGACACGGAAGGGATCGCTTACTTCTTCTTCCTGTTGTCCAGCGCCGCCTTGCAGGTCGCGCTGAGCTGATCGCGCTTGTCGGTGAGGCAGGCGACGACGCGCCCTCCACCCGGCGCGATGCCGGCGCAGAATTTATCATAGTCTGCCTTGCACGCACCGCGCGGGTCGGACGATTGTGCCGACGCGGCCCCGGAGAACGCGAGGGCGACGACGATGGCGGCAAAGTTCAACTTGGACATTTTATCTCCGGGTACGGAAGGCAGGAGCCGGTAGCTCTACATGAAGATCGCGACATTCAACATCAACAACGTCAACCGCCGCCTGCCCAATCTGTTGGCATGGCTGCGCGCGGCAAAGCCCGATGTCGTCGCGCTTCAGGAATTGAAGGCAAGTGATGGCGAATTTCCGGCGGCCGCGATCGAAAAGGCCGGCTATGGCGCGGTGTGGCGCGGACAGAAGACCTGGAACGGTGTCGCGATCCTCGCCCGCAATGCAGAGCCCATTCTGACCCGCGACCGCTTGCCTGGAAAACCCAGCGATCTCGAAGCCCGCTATCTCGAAGCCGCCGTGCGCGGGATCATCGTCACCAGCATCTATCTGCCGAACGGCAATCCGCAACCGGGGCCGAAATTCGACTTCAAGCTCGACTGGTTCGCGCGCCTCAAGCGCCACGCCAAGAGCCTCATCAAGCAGGATCTGCCCGTCGTGCTCGCCGGCGACTACAACGTCGCGCCTGCAGAGGTCGACATCTATCCGACGCGCTCATGGGACAAGGATGCGCTGATCCAGCCGAAGAGCCGGGCAGCCTTTGCTTCGCTCGTCGAGCAAGGCTGGTGCGATGCGATCCGCGAGCTGCATCCGGACCAGCGCATCTACACGTTCTGGGACTACAAGCGGAACCGCTGGCCGCGCGATGCGGGGCTGCGGCTCGATCATCTCCTGCTCAGCCCAGCCCTCGCCCCGCGCCTGGCCAAGGCCGGCGTCGACAAGAATATCCGCGGCGAGGATGGCGCCAGCGATCACGCGCCAGCATGGGTGGTGTTGAAATAGCAGAAGTGCCGTAGGTGGGCAAAGCGAAGCGTGCCCACCAAACTCGTTTACGGAGACAGACGGTGGGCACGGCGCAAGTGCGCCTTTGCCCACCCTGCGATCACCCGAGTTCAGCGCCCATAATAGTCCTGCACCGTGTCCCATGCCGCCTTTTGCAGAAGCTGCGCCGTCCCCGCATCCAGCCCCAAAGTGTAGGCATTGTCGACAGGCGAACGGCCTGTCAACGCGGCAAACGTCACGCATGCCGCAAGATAGGTGCCCGCCGGACTCGGATGCCGCTTGTCCAGCGCATACAGATTGAGCTCCGGCCGCAGCTTGCGCACCCGCGCGAAGGCAAGACCTGCAGGAATGACCAACGCATCGTTGGCATTGCCTGCGATCGTGTAGGCCTCGGCCAACGATTCCGTCATCTCCGGCTTGTCAGCATAGGCCCAGGACATGAACAGCACCGGCCGCATGCCGTGGACGCGAACGATCTCGCTGTCCTTCTTCGCGAAAGTCGCGAACGCGTCCTTCAATTGCGGATGGATCGGGCACTGGCTGCAATCCATCATCACGACGGCGTCGTACTGCCGGCCTGGCTTGTTGAAGATGACGTTGTTCTGCTCGTCGAAGGAATACGCGCCGAGGCCGCCCGGCCGCAGCAGATTGTCCATGTCGTGCCAATCGAGGCCGGAGCCGCCGATCGTCACCATGGTGTTGCGGTACACCGCCTTGTTCGCGGGATCCACAGCCCGCTCCATGAAGGTGAGATGCCCGGGCATGCCGTTGTTGTAGTAGAAGAAGCTGTTGCCGACGAACAGCGCTGCCTTGGGGAAGTCCGGTCCGAGCGAAGTCACCTTCGGCCTGGTCTGCGCCTGGACATTGAAGCCGGCTGCAACGGCGAGACACATTGCGAGCATGACTCGCGCAAAAAGACGCATCATGGCTTCCTCCCCTTTTCTCCAGGGCCGGAACCAAATCAGCTTTTCAAAATGGCCTCAAGAGCGCGAACGTGCAGCGGACATCTGCGCGCATGCATGCTCACCACAAGTTCTTGCCGTCAATCATGTTGACCGGCACCGCCTCCAGATCGAAATCGTCGAACAGGCGCGCATTCACCGCGACCTTGGGATTGTCGAAATCGGGCTTGCCGGTCGACCAGTCCGGCGACTCCGAATAGGTGCCGCAGCCGCAGCTTGCACAGAAATGATGTTTGACGGTGCGGCTACCCCAGAGATAGGTCGCGACATTGTCCGGCGGTGACAGCAGACGAAACTGCGCCGGCGTGTAATAGGCCCACAGCGCGCCGCGCTTGGCGCAGAGCGAGCAGGTGCAGCGCGTCACGCTCGAAGGCACCTCCGTCACCTCGAACACCGTCTCACCGCAATGACAACTTGCCTCGATCGGCATGACCCCTCCCGTTGTGTCAGAACTGGGGCATAGCCAGCCCCTGCTGCCAACATGCTGTCAGCAGCAGGACGCCTCAACCAAAATATGAAAAACAACCCCATGCACAGTAGCCGACCGCTGTCGGATCAATGAGTTACTGATTTCCGCAATTCGACCTGCCTGCCGTCGGGCAAAACACCGGCACGATACCTCGGGGATTCAGATGGCCCCTTCGTCGGGAATATTGAGAACGGTGCCACAGGCCTTGCAATGCACGGCGTCGGCATCGTGCCTCTGGAGCCCGCAAGTCGGGCACGGAAATCGCACCTTGTGGGGACTGAGGAGCGCGCGTGCGAGATTGAAGAACAGCGTCACGCCGAAAATCATGATCACGACGGTGATCAAGCGACCGAGCGTGCCCGGCAGGGTAATGTCGCCAAAGCCGGTCGTTGTCAGCGCCGTGACGGTGAAATACAGGGCATCGGCATAGTTCCGGATCTCATCGTTGCGAAACTTCTGGGTCTCGTAAACGATCCCGGTCATGACGAAGATGAAGACGGCCAGGTTCGTGACGGCGAAGATGACGTCTTCGTTGCGACGGAAGAAGGGAGAATCCATGCGCAACCTCACCAGCATCTGGTAGTCGCGAAGCAGGCCCAACGTTCGCAAGATCCGGAAAAAGCCGCCCGCCTCGCCGGCAAGCGGTGCCAGGAACGATACGATCGCAACCATGTCAGCCCAAGTCGCGAGTTGACTGAATTTTCGAAACGGATGCCGATCGACCAGAAGCCGCGCCGAGAAGTCGGCGAGTAACGTGACGCCGAACAGGACATCGAGCGTTTCAACGATCTCACTGGGCGGCAGGAACGAGGTTGCGATGATGAACAGCACCGTCACGATGTCGAAGGCGAGCAGCGCGTAGCGGAAGCGCACGCCGCTTGGCGTTGCGCCCTCGTAAAGGCGACGGACATTGCTTCTGAGAGAATTGAGAGTCACGGCATCATGATCGCGGTTCGCACGGATGATGGCAACTCGGAGAGCGCGCCGCAAGATCGAACCCGATCGCTGCCATCTTTGGCCGAACAGGAGAAGGGTTGCCAACCCTGAGCGACTGGACGGTGTCCGACACGAAAGCCATGGTTGCGCCAGTTTCGCGATAATTTCTTAGCCCACCTGATCTATTCCGAGATTATTCGCGGTGCGAATTATTCTGATCGCTGCGATGTCGCTCGCCTGCATTGGTGCCGCACAGGCGCAGAACGTGACGTTCAAGCGTTTCCGAAACTCCGACCCGCAATGGGTGTCAGTATCGCTGCGAGGATCGTCCGCTGAGTTGAAGCCGACGCGATCGACATTGTTGCGGATGTCGGATCGGTAACTCGTCGTTGTCGAGAATGAACGTCTTCGTCGAATAGGTGCTGCCAAGGTCGATGTGGAGATAGTCGAGCTTCGCCGTCCAGTTTGCCGCGAGCGCCGCCTCGATGCCGCCCCGACGACCCGATCACGGACTGGGCGATGTCGACATCGACGGCCAAAAGCGGCTCCCGGTGGACTAAGGCCGGAACCGAGGCCGGCTTGAGAGCCGAGCCTCTTGACCTCAGCCCCTTGGTCAGCATACTGGTCTGACCAAGATCAGACCAGCGGGACGGGAATGGAGCTCAAGCGGGCCACCGAAGGCGAAAAAGGGTTCGAGAAGGTGTTCGCCTTCCTGCGCGAACGCCTGCTCGCCGGCTCGCTCAAGCCCGGCGACCGCCTCATCTCGGAACGCGAGCTGGCAACTCTCCTCGGCGTCAGCCGGCCGATCGTCCGCGAGGCACTGCGTGCCCTCACCGTGCTCGGCATCGTCGAGATCCGCGATCGCATCGGCACCGTGGTGACCCGGCCGGACGTGTCGGTGCTGAACGACTTCTTCACCTTCGCGCTCGCCCAGCAGGCGGACATGCTCGACGACGTCATGCAGGCGCGCGTCGCGATCGAATGCCAGGCGATCCGCCTCGCCTGCGAGCGTGCCAACATTGCAGATTTCGAGCGCCTGCAGCGCGCGCTCGCGAAGATCGGCGAGACGATCGACGAGGCCGATGCCGGCGGCATGGCCGATTTCGACTTCCACCGTGCCATCGTCGTCGCCTCGCATTCGGAGACACTGACGGTCCTGCATGGTTCGTTGGCCGGCCTCTTGACCCATTCGCATCGCAGCCGCCGTGAGCTGGTGCAGGCCTTCCCGTCGATGAAGACCTATCTGATCGACGATCACCGCCGCATCTTCGAGGCCGTGATTGCGCGCGACCCGGAGCGGGCGGACGCGACGCTGCGCAAGCATTTCGCCATCGGCGACGAGTACCGGCGGCGCGCCATCGTCGGCGACATCGACAAGACCAGCGCCTCGGGATGATCGCGGCAGCGCGGTCAACCAAGAAGCCAATCAACCAAGAAACGGACTGATTACATGGGACGGAACGACAAGGGCAATGTCGGCTTCATCGGCATCGGCACGATGGGCCGAGAGATGGTGCGCAACTTGCTGATGGCCGGCCACGCAGTTCGCGTGTTCGATCTCGACGAGGCGGCACTGGCCGACAGCGCCAGGGAAGGCGCTGCTCGTGCCAAGAGTCCAGCCGATGCCGCGCAAGGCGCCGACATCGTCATCACCATGCTGCCCGACACGCCCCATGTCGAGGCGACCATTTACGGCGAGCACGGCCTGCTGAAGTCGCCGCCATCAGGCAAGCTCGTCGTCGACATGAGCACGATTTCGCCAGTCGCCGTCCGCCGCATCCATGCCGACCTGCAAAAGATCGGCGTCGGCTTCATCGACGCGCCGGTCTCCGGCGGGCCGGTTGGCGCCAAGAATGCCGCGCTCTCGATCATGGCCGGCGGCGATGCGGACGCCTTTGCGCAGGCCGAGCCGTTCTTCCGTGCGATGGGCACCACCATCACGCATGTCGGCGCGTCCGGCGCCGGCCAGACCGTCAAGCTCTGCAACCAGCTGATCTGCGGCATCAACATCCAGGCGATTTGCGAGGCGCTGGCGCTTGGGCGCGCTTCGGGCCTCGATCTCAATCTGCTGCGCCGGGTTCTGCTCGGTGGCTCCGCGGCCTCCTGGATGCTCGACAAGCTCGGCCCCCAGATGATCGCAGGCGACGTCTCCGCCGGCTTCCGGATCGATCTCCAGCTCAAGGACCTCCGCCTGGTCCAGGAGCACGCGCAGGCGCTCAGCGTGCCGCTCCCCGGCACCGCGCTCGTGACCAGCCAGTATGTCGATGCGCGCGCGCACGGCGAAGGAAGCAACGGCAACCAGGCGCTGTTCCGCGTCTACGACCGCATGACCAACCAGACAACCGGCTGAACGGGTGGCGATGAGCCTTCAACTCGACTTCCCCGCAGTGCTGGAGCGTTGGCCGAGCTTTCTCGCCGGCGCCGTCCTCACGCTGGAGCTTGCCGCCTTCGCGACGGTGCTCGGCGCCCTCCTCGGCACGCTCGCGGCGGTCGGGCGCGGAACGCACAACGCGCTGATATCAGGCGCCTGCAAGGCCTATGTCGAGACCATCCGCAACACGCCGCTCTTGGTTCAGATCTTCCTGGTCTATTTCGGCCTGGCCAGTCTGGGGCTGAAATTCTCCGCTTTCACGGTGGCCGTGGCCGCGCTGACGATCAACGTCGGCGCCTACACCGCCGAGATCATGCGCGCCGGCTTCGAGGCGATCCCGCGGGGACAGATCGAGGCGGCCGAGGGCCTGGCGCTGTCGCGCCTCCAGATCTACTGGCACATCATCCTGCTGCCGGCGATCGAGAAGGTCTATCCGGCGTTGACCAGCCAGTTCGTGCTGCTGATGCTGGCCTCTTCGGTCTGCTCGCAGATCTCGGCCGAGGAGCTCACCGCCGTCGCCAACTACATCCAGTCGGATACGTATCGCGCGTTCGAGACCTACATCATCGTCGCCGTGCTCTACGTCATCCTGTCGCTGGTGATGCGCGCCGGCTTCTGGGGCCTCGGCCTCGTGCTGTTTCCGCGCCGTCGCCGGCTCGGCACGCCGTTGTGAGATGATCATGGGCGGACATCTCAACATCAATCATCTGATGTTCCTCGGCCAGGGCGCGCTGTGGACCATTGGCTTGTCGGTGATCGCGCTGATCGGCGGCGGCATCGTCGGTTTCGTGATCGCGCTCGCGCGGATATCGCCGCTGAAATCGGTGCGGATTGCCAGCGCCGTCTATGTCCAGCTCATCCAGGGCACGCCGCTACTCGTCATCCTGTTCCTCGGCTATTTCGGTCTCGCCGCGATCGGCCTCAAGGTCTCGCCGCTCGCTGCTGCCGGCGCCTCGCTGACGCTGTACGTCGCCGCCTATCTCGGCGAGATCTGGCGCGGCTGCATCCAGTCCGTGCCGAAGCCGCAATGGGAGGCCGCCGAAGGCCTGGCG
Source organism: Bradyrhizobium sp. CCBAU 11430 (assembly GCF_028128855.1). Taxonomy (NCBI): domain Bacteria; kingdom Pseudomonadati; phylum Pseudomonadota; class Alphaproteobacteria; order Hyphomicrobiales; family Nitrobacteraceae; genus Bradyrhizobium; species Bradyrhizobium sp. CCBAU 11430. The sequence goes on along the minus strand of NZ_LBJV01000007.1, from coordinate 674,968 downwards.
CTGAGCCGGACCCAGCGCATGATGAAAGTTATCCTGCCGCAGGCCATTCGCATCGCGACGCCGCCCACCGTCGGCTTCATGGTGCAGATCGTCAAGAACACCTCGCTCGCCTCCGTCGTCGGCTTCGTCGAGCTGATGCGCTCGGGGCAGATCGTCAACAACTCGCTGTTCGAGCCCTTCGCCATCTACGCCATCATCGCCGTCATCTATTTCGCCATGTGCTATCCGCTGTCGCTGTTCAGCCAGAGGCTGGAACGGCGGATGGGGCGTGGCAGATCCAACCTCGCGCCGGCCTGACATGCAACAGAACCCCTCCTCCGACTCAATCGTGTCGCTCCGCGACGTGCAAAAGAGCTTTGGCTCGCTCCGGGTCCTCGATGGCGTCAGCTTCGCAGTCGAGCGCGGCGAAGTGCTGGCGCTGATCGGCCGCTCAGGCTCCGGCAAGAGCACGGCGCTGCGCTGCATCGACCGTTTCGAGAAGGTCGACGGCGGCGAGATCGTCGTTTGCGGGCATCGGGTCGACCGTCCCGACGTCGATCTGCGCGCGCTGCGCCAGGACGTCGGTATCGTGTTCCAGAGCTATAATCTGTTTCCACACCTGACGATCGAGCAGAACATCACGCTGGCGCCCTGCGCCGTGAAGGGCCTGGCGAATTCGCAGGCCAAGGACCTCGCGCGCAAGGTGCTGGCGCAGGTCGGGCTCGAAGAGAAGCTGCACGCCTATCCCGAGCAATTGTCGGGCGGCCAGCAGCAGCGCGCCGCGATCGCGCGCTCGCTCGCCATGCAGCCGAAGGTGATGCTGTTCGACGAGGTCACCTCTGCGCTCGACCCCGAACTCACCGCCGAAGTACTGAAGGTGATCGAGCAGCTGGCGGCGGACGGCATGACCATGGTGATGGTCACGCACGAGATGGGCTTTGCCAAGGGCATCGCCGACCGGATCGTGTTCATGCATCGCGGCAAGGTTCACGAGACCGGCCCCGCCTCGATCCTGACATCGCCGACGACGCCGGAGCTCACGCAATTCGTGGGCACCGGAAATCTAAAATCATAACAGGGAGAGGAGAACTAGGGATGACCAACAAGACACTGCTGGGGACCGCCGCCGCGCTGCTCGGCCTCGTCATTTTGTCCGCCACGCCGGCATCGGCCGACCTGCTCGACGACGTGATGAAGGCCAAGAAGATTCGCATTTCAACCGATCTTGCGATTCCGCCCTCGGGCATGATGGATTCCAGCATGAAGCCGACCGGCTCCGACGTCGAGGTGGCTCAGTTGCTCGCCAAGGACTGGGGCCTCGAGCTCGAATTCATCCAGACCACCGGCGCGACCCGCATCCCGAACGTCTTGACCGGCAAGGCCGACATCATCATCTCGACCCTGTCGGTGACGCCCGAGCGCGCCAAGGTCATCGACTTCACCAAGCGCTATGCGACGCTGCAGTCCGACGTCGGCTGCCTCAAGTCGATGAACGTCAAGGACTGGCCCGACCTGAAAGGCAAGACCATCGGCGTCTCGCGCGGGACCACGCAGGATACCACCCTGTCCAACATGAAGGACAAGGAGCTGACGATCGCCCGCTATGACGACGACGCCACGGAAGTCACGGCGGCCGTCTCCGGTCAGGTCGATTGCGTCGGCACGTCGGCCACGATCATCAACCAGATCGGCGTCAAGAATCCCGCCCGCATCTTCGAGTCGAAGATTCCGCTCGCAACCTTCGACCTAGCCATCGGCCTGAAGAAAGGCGAGCAGCGCCTGATGGACAAGCTCAACGGCTGGATCACCGAGAACGTCAAGAACGGCAAGCTCAACGCGATCTACAAGAAATTCCACGGAGTCGAGCTGCCGCCCGACATGCGTAGCTGAACGAAAGAGAAGCCGTGACAGCCGCTTTCCGGCTGTCACGGTCAATGAAAAATCAAGAAGGACACCACATGCGTCTCGTCATCGGATCCGACCACGCCGGCTGGCCGCTCAAGCAGACCGTTATCGACCACATCCGCAAGCTCGGCCACGACATCGTCGATGTCGGCTCCCATGACGACAAGCCGGTGGACTTCCCCGACATCGCGCGGGCCGTGGCGCAGAAGGTGACGTCGGGCGAAGCCGCACGCGGCATCATGGTGTGCGGCACCGGCGTCGGCGCCTCGATCGCGGCCAACAAGATGAAGGGCATCCGCGCCGCGGTCTGTCACGACGTTCATTCCGCCCATCAGAGCGTCGAGCACGACGACGTCAACGTCATGTGCATCGGCGCGCAGATCGTCGGCGCCTGGCTCGCCGTGGATCTCGTCTCGTCCTACCTCTCCGCGGAATTCTCGACCGACGAGGATTTCCGCCGTCGGGTCGAGAAACTGCGCGTCATGGACGAGCAAGGCTGAGGGCCTCTCCACCATGATCCTGGTGTTCGGGTCGCTCAACATCGACCTCGTCGCGAAGGTCCCGATCATTCCAGGCCCCGGCCGGACGGTGCTCGCGCCGTCCTACCAGACGCATTTCGGCGGCAAGGGCGCCAACCAGGCCGTTGCCGCCGCGCGGATCGCGGGACCGGGACAAGTCCGGATGGCGGGCCGCGTCGGCCGGGACGGGTTTGGCAACAGCGCGATCGAGAACCTCCGGGCCAACGAAGTCGACACCGGCCTCGTCGTCGGGGCCGACGAGCCGACCGGCTGCGCCTTTATCACGGTCGACCAGGCCGGCGAGAATGCGATCACGGTCGCAAGCGGCGCCAACATGGCCGCGAATGCCGGGGATCTCCCGGCCAGGCTGTTTGGTCCCGACACGGTGCTGGTGCTTCAGATGGAAGTGCCCTTCGCGCAGGCGCTCGAGGCTGCGCGCAGGACGACATTGGCCGCCGGCACCGTCGTCTGGAATCTCGCGCCCGTCCCGGAGAGGATGACCCGCGAGATGGTGACAAAGCTTCTTGCCGTGACCGACCATCTCCTCGTCAACGAGCACGAGGCGCTGGACGCCGCCGGCGCCATCGACCTCGCTACGTCCAGTTACGAGGCCGCTGCCGCGGACCTCGCCAGGGCCGGCGACCTCACCTGCATCGTGACCGCCGGTGCGCAAGGCGCGCTGGCCGTGGCGGCCGACGGCACCCGCCTGCGTGCGCCCGCCCCGTGCATCACGCCGGTGGACACGACCGGCGCTGGCGACACCTTTGTCGGCGCGTTTGCGGCCATGCTCGGTGAAGGCGCGTCGCTGCCGCGTGCGCTCGAGGTGAGCTGCGAAGCCGCCGCATTGAAATGTCTCAAGGCCGGCGCCCAGACCGGCATGCCGATGCGTAGCGCAATAGGTTCCCTCGCCTAGCACGAATCGCCCATATCGCTGCCCGCGGCTAAACTCTCCCGATTCGTGGAGAGCGTTTTGGCCTTCCTCTTCGTCCTCATCGTCGGCCTCGTCGCCGGCACCATTTCAGGCATCGTGGGCACCGGCTCGTCGATCATGCTGATGCCGGTGCTGGTCTATGCCTATGGGCCGAAGGAAGCGGTGCCGATCATGGCGGTCGCGTCCGTGATGGCGAACTTTTCGCGGATCCTGGCCTGGTGGCGAGAGGTCGACTGGCGGGCCTGCGCGGCCTATTCGGTCACGGGCATTCCGGCCGCCGTGCTCGGCGCACGGACGCTGCTGGCGCTGCCTTCTCATGCGGTGGACCTCGCCATCGGCATATTCCTGATCGCGATGGTGCCGGTGCGGCACTGGCTGGCGCGGCACGACCTCAAGGCCAATCTCTGGCATCTGGCGATCGGCGGCGCCGTGATCGGCTATCTCACCGGCATCGTGGTCTCGACCGGCCCGCTCAGCGTGCCGCTGTTCCTGTTCTACGGACTCAGCAAGGGCGCTTTCCTCGCCACCGAGGCGGCCTCCTCGCTCGGCCTCTACTTCGCGAAATCGGTGACCTTCGAGCGTTTCGGCGCGCTGACCGGCGATGTCTTCATGAAGGGCCTGATCGCGGGTGCCTCGCTGATGTCGGGCGCCTTCATCGCAAAACGCTTCGTGCTGCACCTGAAGCCGGACGTGTTCCGCCTGCTGATGGACGCGATCATGGTCGCGGCCGGGCTCTCCATGCTATGGAACGCGACGCAATCTCCCTGAGCACGATTGACGCCCCATGGCCAAGAACACGCTTTCCTTCGTCTGCCAGAACTGCGGCGCGGCCTATAACCGCTGGCAGGGCAAGTGCGAATCCTGCGGCGAGTGGAATACGCTTGCCGAGGAGGACACCAGCGGCAGCATCCCCGTCTCGATCCGCTCCAAGCGTAAGGGACGGACGTTTGCGCTGGAGAGCCTGTCGGGGAAAACCCAGGATGCGCCGCGCCTGTCCTCAGGGATGACCGAGCTCGACCGCGTCACCGGCGGCGGCTTCGTGCGCGGCTCGGTGCTGCTGGTCGGCGGCGATCCCGGCATCGGCAAGTCGACATTGCTGACGCAGGCCACCAGCATGATGGCACGCGCCGGCCACCGCATCGTCTACATCTCCGGCGAAGAAGCCGTCGCGCAGGTGCGCCTGCGCGCCGAACGGCTCGGGCTGTCCGATGCGCCGGTGCAGCTCGCCGCCGAGACCTCGGTCGAGGACATCGTCTCGACGCTGTCCGAGGGCGCGGTCCCGCGGTTGATCGTGATCGATTCGATCCAGACGATGTGGACCGACACGGTGGAATCCGCGCCGGGTACGGTGACCCAGGTGCGCGCCTCGGCGCAGGCGCTGATCCGCTTTGCGAAGAAAACCGGTGCGGCCATCATCCTGGTCGGCCATGTCACCAAGGACGGCCAGATTGCCGGCCCCCGCGTGGTCGAGCACATGGTCGACGCCGTGCTGTCGTTCGAGGGCGAAGGCTCGCAGCAGTTCCGCATCCTGCGCGCCGTGAAGAACCGTTTCGGCCCGACCGACGAGATCGGCGTGTTCGAAATGACGGGCCTTGGCCTGCGCGAGGTCACCAATCCCTCCGAGCTGTTCCTGTCCGAGCGTGATCTCGGCACGCCCGGCACCGCAGTGTTCGCGGGCATCGAGGGCACGCGGCCCGTCCTGGTCGAATTGCAGGCGCTGGTGGCGCCGACCTCGCTCGGCACCCCGCGACGGGCCGTGGTGGGCTGGGATCAGAGTCGGCTCTCGATGGTGCTGGCGGTGCTGGAGGCCCATTGCGGGGTCAAGCTGTCGGGCCACGACGTCTATCTGAACGTGGCGGGAGGCCTGCGCATCCACGAGCCCGCGGCCGACATGGCCGCCGCGGCCGCGCTGGTGTCCTCCCTGGTTAACGCGCAGTTACCCACGGATGCGGTCTATTTCGGCGAGATTTCACTTTCTGGCGTGATCCGGCCGGTGGCGCAGACCCCGGCCCGGCTCAAGGAGGCGGTCAAGCTGGGCTTCAAGCGCGCCGTGCTGCCCGAATCGGCCCGAGGCGGGGATGCCGGCGGTGACGCCGGACTGTCCCTGAACGCGGTCAACAGCCTGACGACATTGGTCGCAGAGATTGCCGCCAAGGGCTCGCGCCGGGGCGAATCGAACGCGCCGGCAGAGAAAAATGCCACACCGGCAAGATTCCGCCGTGGAGAGGGTTAGGTGGAGGTGACGCCGGAGGCCCCCGCCGCTATACAGCCGTCACAAAAGCAGCATGGGATTGCGTGGTTGCGGCCTTGCCGGGAACGCCGTCTGCCCCTCTTTTAGGGCAGCGGCCAAACACCGATTCGCTAGAGCACCTTCGACGTACGAGCGGACCAGACCAGCCGATGCCAGTAACACTCCTCGACCTGATCCTGCTCGGTGTGATGCTGATCTCGGGCCTGCTCGCGATGGTCCGCGGCTTCATGCGCGAAATCCTGTCGATCGCGGCCTGGGGCGCTGCGGCGATCGTGACGCTGTACTCCTTCTCGAAGCTGCTGCCGACCGCCAAGAGCTATTTCAACAACGATACCGTCGCGAGCGTGGTCGTCGTCGCCGGCGTTTTCGTCGGCACCCTGGTCGTGGTCTCCGTGATCACGGTCCGGATCTCCGACATGATCCTGGATTCCAGGATCGGCGCGCTGGACCGCACCCTCGGCTTCCTGTTTGGCCTGGCTCGCGGGCTTTTGATCGTCGTGGTCGCCTTCCTGTTCTTCACCTGGCTGGTTCCGGACAAGCAGCGCCCGGACTGGGTGACGGGGGCCAAATCCCGCGTTGTGCTCCAGGGAACCGGGGATTGGCTAATGGCCCTCTTGCCTGACGACCCCGAGAACACCATCTTGAAGAGATTCAAGAAAAACAAACCAGATGATGATCAAGCTGAATCCGAGCAGCAGCCTTCGGGCAGTGGCGACGGATACAGTAAACCTGCTCGTGACAGTTTGAAGAAACTGATCGAGAAACCTGCGGCGCGTTGATTGCCCTTAAAGAGAGGCGCGGACGAGATGCGACACCCTGACCAGGACGCCCAACTTGATCTCGATCCAAACGCCGGCCCAAGCCCGGCCGCTCTAGAGGTTCAGGACGACCTGGAGGGAGATACGCTGCGCGAGGAATGCGGCGTCTTCGGCATCTATGGTCACCCGGACGCCGCCGCCATCACCGCGCTTGGTCTGCACGCCCTTCAGCACCGCGGCCAGGAAGCCGCCGGCATCGTCTCCTACGACGGCAGCCGCTTCCACAGTGAACGCCGCCTCGGCCTCGTCGGCGACACCTTCTCCCGCCGCGAAGTAATCGACCGCCTCCCCGGCAATATGGCCGTCGGCCATGTCCGCTACTCCACCACCGGCGCCACCATCCTGCGCAACGTGCAGCCGCTGTTCGCCGAGCTCAATGCCGGCGGTCTGGCGGTCGCCCATAACGGCAACCTCACCAACGGCCTGACGCTGCGCCGCGAGCTGGTGCGCCACGGCGCCATGATGCAGTCGACCACCGACACCGAGGTGATCCTGCATCTGGTCGCGCGCTCCAGGCGCAGCCGCTTCATCGAGCGCTACATCGACGCGCTGCGCGAGATCGAGGGGGCCTATGCGCTGGTCTCGCTCACCAACAAGAAGCTGGTCGGCGCGCGCGATCCGCGCGGCATCCGTCCCCTGGTGCTCGGCGAGCTCGACGGCTGCCCGATCCTGACCTCGGAGACCTGCGCGCTCGACATCATCGGCGCGCGCTTCATCCGCGACATCGAGCCGGGCGAAGTCATCGTGTTCGACGAGAACGGCCAGGACATCCACAAGCCGTTCCCGCCGATGGCGCCGCGTCCCTGCATCTTCGAATACATCTATTTCGCCCGCCCGGACTCCATCGTCCACGGCCGCTCGGTCTACGAGGTCCGCAAGGCCTTCGGTGCGCAGCTCGCGCGCGAGAGCCACGTGCCGATCGACGTCGTCGTGCCGGTGCCGGATTCCGGCGTGCCCGCCGCGGTCGGCTACAGCCAGCATTCGGGCGTGCCGTTCGAGCTCGGCATCATCCGCAACCACTATGTCGGCCGCACCTTCATCCAGCCGACGCAGGCGATCCGCGAATCCGGCGTGCGCATGAAGCATTCGGCCAACCGCGCCGCGATCGAAGGCAAGCGCATCATCCTGATCGACGACTCGCTGGTGCGCGGCACCACCTCGAAGAAGATCGTGCGCATGATGCGCGATGCCGGCGCCAAGGAAGTGCACTTCCGCCTCGCTTCGCCGCCGATCCTCTATCCCGATTATTACGGCATCGACCTGCCCGACCGCGGCGGCCTCCTGGCCGCGACGCATTCGCTGGAGGAGATGCGCGAGATCATCGGCGCCGACTCGCTCGCCTTCCTGTCGATCGACGGCATGTACCGCGCCATGGGCGAGCCCGGCCGCGACCCGGCCAATCCGAAGTTCTCGGATCATTGTTTTACCGGCGCCTATCCGACTCACCTCACCGACCAGACCCAGACCGAGCAGCAGCCCCGGCAGCTGTCCCTGCTGGCTGAGGCGAGCTGACGGCGTAGTCGTCATCCCGGGGCGATGCGAAGCATCGAGCCCGGGATCTCGAGATTCCCCGATGCGCGATTGCGCATCTGAGGTCTGGTGCTTCGCACCATCCCGGAAATGACAGATGCGGATGGGGGCTTGTCCCGGCCATCCACGCCTGTAAAACCCCGCCATGACAAAACTCCTCGCTGATCGCATTGCTCTCGTCACCGGCGCCTCGCGCGGCATCGGCTATGCCGCAGCAATCGCGCTCGCCAAAGCCGGCGCGCATATCGTGGCGGTGGCGCGCACGCAAGGCGGGATCGAGGAGCTCGATGACGAGATCCGGAAGATCGGCGGCAGCGCCACCCTGGTGCCGCTCAACCTCACCGATTCCGACGGCATCGCGCGGCTCGGCGCCGGCCTGCACGAGCGCTATGGCAAGCTCGACATCCTCGTCGGCAATGCCGGCGTGCTCGGCCCCTCCTCGCCGATCGGCCATATCGAGCTGAAGACCTTCACCGACGTGATGGCCGTGAACGTCTCCGCCAACTTCCAGCTGATCCGCTGCATGGAGCCGCTGCTGAAGCAGTCGGATGCGGGCCGCGCCGTGTTCATCACCTCGGGCGCCGCCAACAAGGCGACCGCCTATGTCAGCCCCTACGCAGCGTCCAAGGCCGCGCTGGAGACGCTGGCGCGCGCCTGGGCGCAGGAGACCGCGAACACGAAGCTCCGCGTCAACCTGTTCAACCCCGGCCCGGTCCGCACCCGCATGCGCGCCACGCTGATGCCGGGCGAAGACCCCGCGACGCTCGACACGCCCGAGCAGGTCGCCGAATTCATCGTGCCGATGTGCGCGCCTGACTGGACCGAGACCGGCAAGTTCTATGACTACAAGACCCGCAACCTGATGAGCTTCCGCTCGCCTGCGTAATTTCCTTGCCTGATTGACTCGCCTGCCTCCCCGCGATTGACTGCCCGCGCGCAAGCGGCAGCAAGCCGCACGCCAAAAAAGGGAGGTTGCCATGGCGCCATGGCATGATCGCGCAGGCTTTGCGTCTGCGCTCGCACGTCACGCACTCTCCATTCTGATCGCAGCCGTCGCGCTCGCGTCTCCGGTTGCATCGAATGCCGGCGACGTCCCGACCTTCGCGGTCGATCCCTCCTGGCCGAAGCAGCTGCCCAACAACTGGATCCTCGGCCAGGTCGGCGGCATCACGATCGACTGGCAGGGCCATATCTGGGTGATCCATCGCCCGCGCTCGCTCACCGACGACGAGAAAGGCGCAAGCCTCACTCCGCCGCGCTCGAAATGCTGCGTGTCGGCGCCGCCCGTGCTCGAGTTCGACGCCGACGGCAATCTGCTGCGGTCCTGGGGCGGTCCCGGCCAGGGCTATGAATGGGTCGGCCGCGAGCACGGCATCGAGGTCGACGAGCGCGGCTTCGTCTGGGTCGGCGGCAATGCCGACAACGACAACGCCATTTTGAAGTTCACGCTCGACGGCAAGTTCGTCGCCCAGATCGGCAAGTTCGCCCCGAGCCTCGGCAGCAACGACACGACGCAGCTCGGCAAGCCCGCCGAGACCGCACTCGACAAGGAGGCGAACGAAATCTACGTCGCCGACGGCTACGGCAACCGCCGTGTCATCGTGTTCGATGCGACGACGCTGGCCTACAAGCGACACTGGGGGGCCTACGGCAACAAGCCCGACGACGCCAAGCAGGCGCCCTACGATCCCAAGGCGCAGGTCGCGCAGCAATTCGGCAACCCGGTCCACTGCGTGAAGCTTGCCAATGACGGCCTCGTCTATGTCTGCGACCGCATCAACAACCGTATCCAGGTGTTCAGGAAGGACGGCAGCTTCGTGAAGGAGTTCTTCTTCGAGAAGAACACACTCGGCAACGGCGCGGTGTGGGACGTCGCGATCTGGCCCGATCCGAAGCAGACCTATCTGCTCAGCGCCGATGGCGAGAACAACGAGATCAGGGTCATCAAGCGCGAAGATGGTAGCGTGGTCGGCAGCTTCGGGCACAACGGCCGCAACGCCGGTCAATTCCACTGGGTGCATGCCATGGCGATCGACGCGAGGGGTAACGTCTATACCGCCGAGGTCGATACCGGAAAGCGCATCCAGAAATTCAAGCTGACATCGGACGCGCTCAAATAGCGTCTCAACGCATTTTGCCCAAAAGTTAACCGAAGGATGACGCTACGACGCAGCGTCATCCGGCTTTAGGCGCATTGCCGCCGGCCCTGGGAAAGGCTAGAGCCAATCAGCCGGAACAAGGCTTCGCAAGAGAGCCGTCCGCATATTTGACAAGGGAGGAAACCTTTTATGACGACGACGTTCGCGCGCCGCTCCGCGGCCCTTCTGGCCTGTGCCGCCTTCGGTTTTGCAACATCCGCCTACGCGCAGGACAAGACCGTCAAGATCGGCGTGCTCAACGACATGTCGAGCCTCTATGCCGACATCGGCGGCCCCAACTCCGTGGTTGCGATCAAGATGGCGGTCGAGGATTCCGGCCTGCTCAAGAAGGGCTGGAAGATCGACGTCATCAGCGGCGATCACCAGAACAAGCCCGACGTCGGCGTCAACATCGCCCGGCAGTGGATCGACAACGAGAAGGTCGACGCGATCGCCGACACGCCGAACTCCGGTGTCGCCCTGGCGGTCAGCAACCTTGTCAAGGAAAAGAATGCGGTGCTGCTGAATTCCGGCGCCGCCTCCGCCGACCTCACCGGCAAGGCCTGCACGCCGAACACGATCTCCTACACCTATGACACCTACATGCTGGCCAACGGCACCGGCAAGGCGCTGACCAAGGCCGGCGGCGACAGCTGGTTCTTCCTGACTGCGGATTATGCCTTCGGCCACGCGCTCGAACGCGACACCACGGCGGTCGTGACCGCGAACGGCGGCAAGGTGCTCGGCAGCGTCAAGCATCCGATCAATACCGCGGACTTCTCATCCTTCCTGCTGCAGGCGCAATCCTCCAAGTCCAAGGTGGTAGGCCTTGCCAACGCCGGCGGCGACACCACGAACTCGATCAAGCAGGCGGCCGAATTCGGCATCGTCTCCGCCGGCCAGAAGCTCGCGGCCCTGCTGCTGTTCATCAACGACGTGCATTCGCTGGGCCTCAAGACCGCCCAGGGCCTGACCTTCACCGAATCGTTCTACTGGGACCTGAACGACAAGACCCGCGAATGGTCCAAGCGTTTCTCGGCGCTGGCCAGCAAGAACGCGATGCCCTCGATGACGCAGGCCGGCAACTACGCGATGGTGCTGCACTATCTGAAGGCGATGGACGCACTCGGCGGCAATCCGCATGACGGCGCCAAGGTCGTCGCCAAGATGAAGGAGCTGCCGACCGACGATCCGCTGTTCGGCAACGGTCCGCTGCGCCAGGACGGCCGCCGCCTCATCCCCGCTTACCTGTTCGAGGTGAAGAAGCCCGAGGAGTCGAAGGGGCCGTGGGACTATTACAAGCAGATCGCCACGATCTCGGCGGAAGACGCGGCCAAGCCGCTCAAGGACAGCGACTGCCCGCTGGTGAAGAAGTGACCGCGTAGCGGTCATCCCGGGATGGTGCGCAAGCACCCGACCCGGGATCTCGAGATTCCGGGTTCGATGCTTCGCATCGCCCCGGAATGACGAAGGAACAACTGCCGTAGGGTGGGCAAAGCGAAGCGTGCCCACGACTTCTTGCTATCATGAACAGATGGTGGGCACGGCGCGGCGCGCCTTTGCCCACCCTACGATCCTGCCTTCGCCGCCCCCAGCGTCCGCACCGCGATCGCCACGCAGACCACCATCAGCGCTGCCGCGAGCAGGAACGGTGCGCCGGGCAGATGCAGCGGCGCGCCCGCGCTGATGAAATAGGAAAAGGTCAGCGTGAACAGGAACGGGCCGACGAGCTGCGAGACGCTCTGCACGCTCGCGGTCGCGCCCTGGAGCTGGCCCTGCTGCTCGGCCGCGACCAGCCGCGTCATCAATGCCTGCGACGCGGCACCCGAGATGCCCCACAGCGCCAGAATGGGAATCCCGATCCAGGACAGCGGCCCGGTCGGCGCAGCGCCCAGGACGACGAAGCCGAGCGCGCCACAACACAGGCCCAGCAACAGCGCGTTCCGCTCGCCGAGCACGCGCACGATCGGGCCGATCGCAAGCCCCTGCACCACCATGGCGCAGATGCCGACCATCGCCAGCGTCAATCCCACGGTCTTGGAATCCCAACCGTAGCGATAGGTCGCATAGAGCACGAAGGTCGAGGGCAGCACGACATGTGCGACCTGCGCGATGAAATTGACGACGGACAACGCAGCGAGCACTGCATTGGAGCGCAATAGGCGGAGCGCCCCGACCGGACTGGCGCTCCGCCAGCGGAACGGCGCGCGCTTGTCGGGCGCGAGCGATTCCGGCAGGACGAATAGCCCATAGAGCGCATTGGCGAAGCTGAGGGCTGCCGACGCCCAGAACGGCAAGCGCGGATCGATATCGCCGAGCAGGCCGCCGAGCGCTGGCCCAAGAATGAATCCGGCGCCGAACGCCGCGCCAATCCGGCCGAAGACCGCCGCGCGCCGCTCCGGCGGCGTGATGTCGGCGATATAGGCAAAGGCCGTCGAGATGCTGGCCGAGGTGATGCCGGAGATGACGCGGCCGACGAACAACCACACCAGGGACGGCGCCAGCGCCATCAGCACGTAGTCGGCGGCAAGGCCGAAATTCGACAGCAACACCACCGGCCGCCGCCCGAAACGGTCCGACAGCGCGCCGAGCAACGGCGAGAACACGAACTGCATCAGCGCCCAGGCGGTGCCGAACAGGCCGAAGATGCGGGCGGCGTGGGCGGTATCGTTGTCGACGAAGCTCTCGATCAGCTTCGGCAGGATCGGCATGATCACGCCGAGCGCGAGCATGTCCAAGAGGATGGTGACGAAGATGAAGGCGACCGCGCCGCGCCTCGCCGGCACGGCGCCTTGCGCCGTCGCCTCGCCGGCGCCGTCACTCACGACGGGCGCTTGCGCTTGTGCGCAAAGGGATTGGCCTTTTCACGGAGAGTAATGCGCACCGGCGTGCCCGGCAGTTCGAAAGTCTCGCGCATGGAATTGATGAGGTAGCGCAGATAGGACTGCGGCACCGCGTCCGCGCGCGAGCAGAACAGTACAAAGCTCGGCGGGCGCGCCTTGGTCTGCGTGATGTAATTGAGCTTGAGCCGTCGGCCGGACACGGCGGGCGGCGGATTGGCCTGGACAGCCTGCTCGAACCAGCGGTTCAACGCCGAAGTCGACACGCGCCGGTTCCAGAGCGCGTAGGCGTCCTGGATTGCCTGCATCAGCCGATCGATGCCCTCGCCCATCAGGCCCGAGACCGCGACGATCGGCACGCCCTTGATCTGCGGCAGCCAATGGTCGGCATCGCGGCGCAGGCCCGAGATCGCGCCGCCCCCCTTGCTCTCCATCAGGTCCCATTTGTTGACGGCGAGCACGACCGCGCGGCCCTCGCGTTCGATCAGATCGGCGATGCGCAAATCCTGCTCCTCGAAGCGGTTCTGCGAATCCATCATCATCACGACGACTTCGGCAAAACGGACCGCACGCAGGGCGTCGGCGACCGAGAGCTTTTCCAGCTTCTCCTCGATGCGGGAGCGCCGGCGGAGACCGGCGGTATCGAACACGCGAAACTCGCGGCCCTTCCAGTTGATCTCGACCGCGATGGAATCGCGCGTGGTGCCGGCCTCCGGGCTCGTCAGCAGGCGTTCCTCGCCGAGCAGATGGTTGATCAGCGTCGACTTGCCGGCATTGGGCCGGCCGACGATGGCGACCCGGATCGGGCGCGTCGCGGCCTCTTCCTCGGTGAGCGGCTCGTCGTCCTCGGTCTCGTCGTCGTCGACGGGCTCCGGCATCAGCTTGGCGAGTTCATCGTAGAGCTCGCCCATGCCTTCGCCATGCTCGGCCGAGATCTGGATGGGATCGCCGAGGCCGAGTGCAAAGGATTCCATCGCGCCGGCATCGCCGTGCTTGCCCTCGCTCTTGTTGGCAACCAGCAGCACGGGCTTGTTGGCCTTGCGGGCGAAATCGGCGAAGGCGCGGTCGGTGGGCGTGAGGCCGACGCGGGCATCGATGACGAAGAACAGCGCGTCGGCCTGCGCGATCGCGGTCTCGGTCTGCTCCTGCATGCGCGCGGTCAGCGAGCCCTTGGCGCCCTCGTCGAGGCCGGCGGTATCGATGATGGTGAATTCGAGATCGCCGAGCCTCGCCTCGCCCTCGCGGCGGTCGCGGGTGACGCCCGGCAGGTCGTCGACGAGCGCGAGCTTCTGTCCGACCAGGCGGTTGAACAGCGTCGATTTGCCGACATTGGGCCGGCCGATAATGGCAATCGTGAAGGACATCGGTCATTCGTGCGCTGCCGGGGCTGCGCCTGTCAATGCAGGTGGAATTATTAGCGCGAGAAGCTGCCGCTCGGCAGCGGCGCCGGGAAGCCGCCCTGCGTCTGCTGCTGCGTGGTCTGGGTCGGTTGCGCCTGCTGGACCGGCTGATCTGGCGGCGGTGCGGTGGTGCGCTTGCGGACGATCTTGTGCTTGGGCGGCGGAGCGGCCGTGGCCGGCGCCGCCTCCGGCTGGGCCTCGCCGTCAACTTCGCCGGCGGGCGCCTCCGCGGGCGCGACGGCTGCGGCGGCCGGCTGCCTTGTCTTCTTTGCGTGGGCTCCCTTCGCCGGCTTGGCCTCGGGCGGCGGCTCGGCGGGCAAAGCCGCGACGGCAGGTGCGTTCGGATCGGGCTGCTGCTGAGCGCCCTTGTACATGTCCTTCGGGACGCCCTGCTCGAGGCCCGGCACGCCCTCCGGGAAGACCGGCTTGCGGTCACCCGGCAGCTTCTTCTTGGTGTCGAGGAAGTCGAGCATGTCGCTTGGATCGAAGCTGGAGCAGCCGCCCAGGACACCCGTGAAGGCGATCAGGACGGCGGCTGCGATCAAGCGTGGCGTACGGCGCATCTTGTGTGTCTCGTTTACGTCAGAGGGCCCGTCGTCAGCTCTTTTTGCTCAGCTCTTGGCGACGGGCGGAAGCAGGGCCTGGAGCGCCTCGGCGCGCGAGCGCAGGCCGGGCGGCGTTTCGCCGTCCTCGCTAATCGCGTCGAGCCATTTGCGGGCCGCGGTCATGTCGTTGTTGCGCCAGGCCGACAGCGCCAGCATCTCGCGGGCACTGTGGCGGAAGGTCGATTTGGGCGCTGCGGAAGGCTCGAGCCGCTGCTGCATGTCGGCATAGGACGCGCTGTCGAGCAGCAGGCCGGCGGCGCGGACCTTGGCCAGATCCTGCCACTCACCGCCGACGCTGCGGTCGGCAGCGATGTCGTCATACATCTTGGCGGCAGCCTTGGCGTCGCGGGGCGCCGCCTCGGCCGCGGCACGCAGCCGCGCCAGGGTGCGATAGCCCGACGGCGCCTTGGCGGCGAGTTCGGTGAAGGCGGCCTCGGCCTCGGCATGCTTGTCCTGGTCGGACAGCTCTGCGGCCCTCTCGAAGGCGGCGCCGGCCTCGGCGGCCTTCCTGGCCTCCAGATATTGATACCCGCGCCAGCCGCCGACGCCGGCCACAACCAGCACCATCAGGGCGATGAAGTAGATCGAATATCTATCCCACAGCTTCTTGAGCTGTTCGCGACGTACTTCCTCGTCGACTTCGTTAAATAATTCAGACACTTATGCTAATCCCATGCCCATCCGGGTACGCGCGCGGAAGCGTTCGCGTCAGGAATCCCGTCCCCCACGTGGCGGCGAGGTACCCTAACGATATGGCGCTGGCAAGGCAAAGCGAGCCCGATCAAGGCGTTAACCACCCGGGAGAGCCCGGATGGCGCCTGCCCGGCTCAAGCGCCCAGGAGCTCCCGGAGCTGCCGCTTCAGCACCTTGCCGTTGGCATTGCGCGGCAGCGGGTCCGGCGTGATCGCCATGGTCTCGGGAACCTTGTAGTCGGACAGACGCTCGGCGCACCAAGCCCGTAAGTCGCTGTCGGCGACCGGGCTGCGTGTCACCACCACGGCGTGGACACGCTCGCCCAGCACCGGGCAGGCCTTGGCGATGATCGCGCTCTCGATCACCGCGGGATGGCCGGCCAGCACGGATTCGACCTCGGCCGAATAGATCTTCAGGCCGCCGCGATTGATCATGTCCTTCTGCCGGTCGAACACGCGGACGAACCCTTCCGCATCGACCGAGCCGAGATCGCCGGAGTGCCAGAATCCGCTGGTGAAGCTTTCGGCGGTGGCCTTCGGGTTGTTCCAATAGCCCTTGATGACGGAGGCGCTCTGGATCCAGAGCTCGCCGATCTCGCCATGGGGCAGCTCGCGCCCATCCGGATCCATCGCGACGATGCGCGCGCCGGGACACGGCAGGCCGACGCTGTCGATGTGGCTCTCGGTCAACTCGCCCGGCATGATCGTCGAAGGCGACGTCGTCTCGGTCGAACCGTAGCAGTTCATCAGCTTCAGTCCGGGAATCGTCGCCTTGAGCTTCTCGATGGTCGCGACCGGCATCGGCGCGCCGCCGAAGCCGCCGATGCGCCAGCTCGACAGATCGTAGCCGTCGAAATCGGGCTGCAGCAGGCAGAGATTGTACATCGCCGGCACCATCACCGTGTAGGTGACCCGCTCGCGCGCGGCGAGTTTGAGGTAATCGGCGGCCTTGAACTCCGGCATGATGATCAGCGCTCCGCCACAGCGGATCATGGTCGTGATGTTGGCGACGACGCCGGTGACATGGCCGAGAGGTACTGCCGCGATCGAGCGATCCGCCTGCGTCAATTGCAGGCAGGACGCGAACACCATCGAGGAATGGACGATGTTGCAATGGGCCAGCATCGCGCCCTTCGGCTTGCCTGTGGTGCCCGAGGTGTAGAGGATCATCGCCGTGTCCTCTTCGCTCACCTCGACCGGCGCTGGCGCCGGCGGATTGTCGGCGAGCGCGGCGAAGCGCGAGCGAGCCGGATCGTCGTCGACGGCGATGCGATGGATCACATCGGGCACCTCCTGCGCATCGGGCAGCCGCTCTGCGAGCCCTGCTTCGTGGATCAGGATCCTGGCGCCGCAATCGGCGAGGACATAGGCGATCTCCGGCTTCTGCTGGCGCGTGCTGAGCAGCACCGTGACCAGCCCCTCATGCGCGGCGGCAAACAGCAGCAGCGGAAATGCGATGCGGTTGCCGAGCAGGATCGCGACGCGGTCGCCGCGCTGCAGGCCAAGCTTGCGGAAGCCCGCGGCGATCTGCGCTGCCTGCTCCACGGCCTGCCGCCAGCTCAGCCGGACATTGCCTGCGATCAGCGCCTCGCCATCGGCATTGCGGGCGCGGGCTTGCGCGATCATCTCCCACACGCTCGCCGGCCGGTCGCAAAAGGCCGGCACCACCCGATCGCCAAAGCGCGCCTCGAACCGCATCGGCGGGATCTGAGATTGCGACCAGTCCATCGAAGGGCCCTCGGCTTGTTGCTCTTATTGCCTTCCGCGCATGGACATCGGGTTTCGTCTTGTGCTGACCGGCTAGACCCCGATCACGGGAACACCGATCACGACCGGATGGAACGCGAAGGCCAGCGCGAGATAGGCGACGACGCCGACGACGATCGCAATCAGATCATTGCTGACGCCGCCCACCGGGATCGGCGGGCCACCGCTATCGGTGCGATGCTTGAGCGAAATGCGGTCGTATACCGCCCAGCCCAGGAACGAGCCGAACAGGATGATGGAGCCGAGATCGCCGTTGGCGAGCAGATGCGCCGCCGCCCACAGCTTGATGCCGGCCAGCATCGGATGCTTCAGCGTCGCGTAGATGCGGCCGCGCAGGTAAGAGGCGACCACCAGGATGACCGCGGGCAGCATCAGCGCGAGCGTGATGTGCTTCATCGCCTTCGGCGGATACCAGACGTCGATCCAGCCGGAGCTGCGGTAGTGGGCAAAACCCCAGATGATCAACGCGAGCCCCGCGAGCGAGACCACGGCATAGAGAATCTTGTAGGTCCCCTCGCCCAGCCTTGCGATTGCCTGCGCGCGCGCCTCACGTTTGGTGGTGAACACATGGGTCGCAAAAAACAGCGCAAGCCCCAGGATCATGACCAGCAGACCCACGACATCCTCCCCCGTAAAGCAGCCCCCGCCAATGGCGTATCATCGATTGGCCGCGGGTCGCAACTCGCGCGCTACTGAGCGACCTGCCGATTGTCGACATACCGGATCGCGATCGGCCGTCCGGCCAGGGCGCCGGCGAGCCCGCCAGTGAATTTCAGCGGCAGGCAGGCATTCAGCGATGCGTTGATCGCCTTCAGATAGGTCGTGCGGGTGTCGGCGGGGACGCCGGCGGTCGCGAATGTGAGGCGCGGCGGGCCGATCAGGCCTCCGGCCCTGTTGAAGCTGAAACGCACCGACATCTGCATGCCCGCGCGCGCATTGTCCGATGGCGGCGACCAGCAGCTACGCAACTCGGCGAAGAGGTCGCCGATCGTGTCGAGATCGTGATCGGGCTTTTGGTATTTGGCGCGATCGGCCTCTGATGGGACGCTTTGGATGGTGAGCTGGAGATTCTGGCCGTAGGGATAGTCGATCTCGGGAATGCAGGGACCGGGCTCGAGCGGGCTGCAATAGGACGGCGTGCAGGGGCGGCCGTCGAGCACGCTGCAGGGCTCGTGCGCGAACGGGATCGGATTGATCTGCCGCGGCCTCGCGTCGGCAGCGATCGTAGAGATCGCCAATAGGATGAAAACGAGGATGCCGCGCCACATGATGCGAGTTCGCGATGTCACTTCGACAAAAGTGGCATCGTCCATGCACGCGTCAAGCCCGCGCGGGTTCACATGCTCGCGCGCAAGATGAGGCGCCGCCCTACCCCTTCTTCTTGACGTCCTTGACGTTGGTGAACTCGATGCCCTCGGCGCGCTCCTTGGTGTAGCCGAGATAGAATTCGTTCCTCGCCAGATACACGGGATCGCCGTCGACGTCGTCGGCGATGCTGGAGGTATTGGCGGCGATGAAGGTGTCGAGCTTCTTGCGGTCCTCCGAGGAGACCCAGCGCGCGAGCTGGAATTCGCTGACCTCGAATTCGACCGGCAGCGAATACTCCGCCTCCAGCCGCGCCTTCAGCACGTCGAGCTGCAGCGCGCCGACGACACCCACCAGCGCCGGCGCTCCGTCGCGCGGGCGGAACACCTGCACCACGCCCTCTTCCGACATCTGCTGCAGCGCTTCCTTCAGCTTCTTAGCCTTCATCGCGTCGGTGAGACGGACGCGGCGAACGATTTCCGGCGCAAAGCTCGGCACCCCGACGAAGTTGAAATCCTCGCCTTCGGTCAGCGTGTCGCCGATGCGCAGCGTGCCGTGATTGGGAATGCCGACGACGTCGCCAGCGAAGGCTTCATCCGCGACCGAGCGGTCCTGCGCGAAGAAGAATTGCGGGCTCGACAGCGGCATGCTCTTGCCGGTGCGCACCAGCTTGGCCTTCATGCCGCGGCTGAGCTTGCCCGAGCAGAGGCGCGCAAAGGCGATGCGGTCGCGGTGGTTCGGATCCATATTGGCCTGGATCTTGAACACGAAGGCGCTCATGCGCGGATCGGTGGCCTCGACCTTGCGCTGGTCGCTGTCCTGCGCGCGCGGCTCGGGCGCGAACTTGCCAAGGCCTTCCAGGAGATCGCCGACGCCGAAATTGCGCAGCGCGCTGCCGAAATAGACCGGCGTCAGGTGGCCCTCGCGGAACGCGTCGAGCTCGAACGGTTTTGACGCTTCGGTGACGAGCTCGAGCTCGTCCTTGACCGCGGAGACGTCGAGATTGGCGTTGAGCTTGGCGAGCTCGGCGATCTCGATCTGCTGCGCCGCGCCGGTCTTGGCGCCGCCGCCTTCGAGCAGGCGCACGCCGCCATTGACGACGTCGTAGGTGCCGAGGAAGTCGCGGCCGCGTCCGACCGGCCAAGTCATCGGCGTGGTGTCGAGCGCCAGCGTCTTCTCGATCTCGTCGAGCAGCTCGAACACGTCGCGGCTCTCGCGATCCATCTTGTTGATGAAGGTGATGATCGGGATATCCCGAAGACGACACACCTCGAACAGCTTTCGGGTGCGCGCCTCGATGCCCTTGGCGGCGTCGATCACCATCACGGCGGAATCGACCGCCGTGAGGGTGCGATAGGTATCTTCCGAAAAGTCCTCGTGGCCCGGCGTGTCCAGGAGGTTGAACACGAGGCCCTCGAACTCGAAGGTCATCACCGAGGTCACGACCGAGATGCCGCGCTCGCGCTCGATCTTCATCCAGTCCGATCGCGTGTTGCGCCGCTCGCCCTTGGCCTTGACCTGGCCGGCGAGATTGATGGCGCCGCCGAACAGCAGCAGCTTTTCGGTCAGCGTGGTCTTGCCGGCGTCGGGATGGGAGATGATCGCAAACGTGCGCCGCCGCGCCACTTCGGCGGCAAGCGGGGAACGGGCCGGCGATTCGGCTGTGGTGATGGCGATGTCGGACATGGCGGGAGCGTGTGGCAGGGAAAACGGGCCTGATCAAGCCTCATTTGGTGATTGCGGAGCCCCCCGGCCAGCCCCATATCGGCCTTGGCCATACTGGCCTTGGGGGAGGACGGCCTCCCCAGCCCATCAGCACGTTAGCCGCGGGGACGACCCTGCCTTGAATGGAGGGTCGTCATGGCCTGGAGCATCCTGTTCGTCGCGGGCCTTCTCGAGATCACCTGGGCGATCGGCCTGAAATACACCGAGGGCTTTACCAGGCTTGTTCCGTCCGTCGTCACGCTCGTGGCCATGGCCGGCAGCGTCATCCTGCTCGGGCTCGCGCTCAAATCCCTGCCCGTTGGAACCGCCTATGCGGTCTGGACCGGCATCGGCGCGGTCGGCACCGCAACACTGGGCATCATCCTGTTCGGCGAGCCGGCCACGGCCCTCCGTCTTGCCAGCATCGGGCTGATCGTCGCCGGGATCGTCGGGCTGAAGCTCGTTACTTGACGAAGACCTTGACCGCCCACCAGGTCAGCGCCGCCACGATGGCCGAGGCCGGGATCGTGATCACCCAGGCGTAGACGATCGAGCTGGCAACGTTCCAGCGCACCGCCGAGACGCGGCGGGCGGCACCGACGCCGACGATGGCGCCGGTGATGGTGTGCGTGGTGGAGACGGGAACCCCGAGATAGGTTGCCATGAACAAAGTCGCGGCCCCGCCGGTCTCGGCGCAAAAGCCCTGCATCGGGGTCAATTTGGTGATGCGCAGGCCCATGGTGCGGACGATGCGCCAGCCGCCCATCAGGGTGCCCAGCGCCATCGCCGCCTGGCAGGACAGCACCACCCAGAACGGCACCGAGAAGTCGCTGCCCAGATGGCCCTGCGAATAGAGCAGCACCGCGATGATGCCCATGGTCTTCTGCGCATCGTTACCGCCATGGCCGAGCGAATAGAGCGAGGCGGAGGCGAATTGCAGGATACGGAAGGCGCGATCGACCGCGAAAGGCGTCGAGCGCACCGAGGCCCAGGACACGATCGCCACCAGCATCATCGCGAGCAGGAAGCCGATCAGCGGCGACAGCACGATCGCCAGCACCGTCTTGGTCAATCCGCTCCACACCGCAGCCGAGATCCCGGCCTTGGCCATGCCGCCGCCGACGAGCCCGCCGATCAGCGCATGCGACGACGAGGACGGGATGCCGAGCGCCCAGGTCACGAGGTTCCAGACGATGGCGCCGACCAGGGCCGCGAAGATCACCTGGGCATCGACGATCGAGGGATCGATGATGCCGGTGCCGATGGTCTGGGCAACGTGCAGGCCGAACACCATGAAGGCGACGAAATTGAAGAACGCGGCCCAGAATACCGCGAATTGCGGTCGCAGCACGCGGGTCGAGACAATGGTCGCGATCGAATTGGCGGCATCGTGCAGGCCGTTCAGGAAATCGAACAGCAGCGCGACGGCGATCAAGCCGACCAGGACGGGAAGACCCAACGCGGCATCCACAGCGGCCTGTCCTAAACTTGCTCGATGACGATGCTGTTGATCTCGTTCGCAACGTCGTCGAAGCGATCCGCCACCTTCTCGAGGTGGTCGTAGATCTCGACGCCGACGATGAAGTCCATCGCATTGCCGTCGCGATGCTTGAGGAACAGCTCCTTCAAGCCGATGTCGTGGAGATCGTCGACGCGGCCCTCGAGCTTGCCGAGCTCCTCCGTGATCGCGGTCAGCATGGCGACATTCGGGCCGATCGACTGCATCAGCGGCAGCGCGCGGCCGACCAGATTGGCGCATTCGATCAGAAGCCCGCCGATCTCGCGCATGGGCGGCTCGAAGGTGCGGACCTCGAACAGCATCACCGCCTTGGCCGTCTGCTGCATCTGGTCGATGGCGTCGTCCATCGACGTGATCAGGTTCTTGATGTCGCCGCGGTCGAACGGGGTGATGAAGGTGCGGCGCACCGCCGTCAGCACCTCTCGGGTGATGTTGTCGGCATCATTCTCGAACTGGTTGACGCGCTGGCAATAGACCGGCGTCTCCTCGCCCCCGTTCAGCATACCCTGGAGCGCGATGGAGCCCTGGATCACCGTCTGGGCATGCCGGTCGAACAGGTCAAAGAACCGTTCTTCCTTGGGAAGGAAAGCACGAAACCATCGCATCATGGGGGTAGGCTACCGGTTGGAAATGGCCCGGCCCTGTCGGGCCGTCATGAAACTGTCATAGACCATTTTCGATCCGCGCGCGTGTCATCTCACGCCCGCGGAGCCGGATCATCCACCGCTTTCAGGCGGGCAGTAAAACACTTTTGAATCAGCTACTTAGAGCGATCGCCGGAAGTAATGCGCGATTTCGCCGATGACGCCGCGGCGGAAGGTGAGCACGCAGATTACGAAGATCGAGCCCTGGATTACCGTCACCCACTGGCCGAAGCCGGCGAGATATTGCTGCATGGCGATGATCGCGAACGCACCGACCACGGGGCCGAAGATGGTTCCAAGGCCGCCAACCAGCGTCATCAGCACGACCTCGCCCGACATCGACCAATGGACGTCGGTGAGCGAGGCGTTCTGCGCCACGAACACCTTCAGCGCACCGGCAAAACCGGCTAGGGTTCCCGACAGCACGAAGGCCAGGAACTTGTACTGGTCGGTCCGGTAGCCGAGCGAAATCGCCCGCGGTTCATTCTCCCGGATCGCCTTCAGCACCTCGCCGAACGGCGAGTTGATGACACGGAAGATCAGCAGGAAGCCGGCGAGGAACCCCACCAGCACGACGTAATAAAGCACCGTCGGCTTGGACAGATCGAACACGCCGAACATGTGTCCCTGTGGGATGCCCTGGATGCCGTCCTCGCCGTGGGTGAACGGGGCCTGGAGGTAGATGAAGTACAGCAGCTGCGACAGCGCCAGCGTGATCATCGAGAAATAGATGCCCTGGCGGCGGATCGAGATGTAGCCGGTGATGAGCGAGAGCACGAAAGCCGCGGCGATGCCGACGAGGATGCCGAGCTCGGGCGGCAGCGCCCACACTTTCAGCGCATGCGCGCAGCAATAGCCGGCGGTACCCAGGAACATGGCGTGGCCGAACGACAACAGGCCGCCATAGCCGATCAGCAGATTGAAGGCGCAGGCGAGCAGCGCAAAGCACAGCGCCTGCATCACGAAGAACGGGTAGACGCCCGTGAATGGCACCGACGCCAGCAGCAGCGCCATCACGACGAAAGCGATCATCTCGTCGCGCATCGCGCGAGGGGTCACCGGCAGCGTGTCGTCCGTCAGGGTTGTCATATCAGGCCGCCCTTCCCGTCAATCCCGTTGGCTTCACCAAGAGCACCAGCACCATCAGCACGAACACGACGGTGTTGGAGGCCTCGGGATAGAAATACTTGGTCAGACCCTCGATCACGCCCAGCGCGAAGCCGGTGATGATGGAGCCCATGATCGAACCCATGCCGCCGATCACGACCACCGCGAACACGACGATGATGAGGTCGGCGCCCATCAGCGGCCGCACCTGGTTGATCGGCGCCGAGAGCACGCCCGCGAGCGCGGCAAGGCCGACGCCGAGACCATAGGTCAGCGTGATCATGCGCGGCACGTTGATGCCGAAGGCGCGCACCAACGTCGGATTTTCGGTGGCGGCGCGCAGGTAAGCGCCGAGCTGGGTCTTCTCGATCAGGAACCAGGTCGCCAGACACACGACCAGCGAGAACACGACCACCCAGCCGCGATAGATCGGCAAGAACATGAAGCCCAGATTCATGCCGCCCTTGAGCTGGTCCGGAATGGCGTAAGGCAGACCGGAGGAGCCGAAATAGTTCTGGAACACGCCCTGCACGATCAGCGCGATGCCGAAGGTCAGGAGCAGGCCGTAGAGATGGTCGAGCCCGGTCAGCCATTGCAGCATGGTCCTTTCCAGGATCATGCCGAAGATGCCGACGATCACGGGTGCGATCAGCAGCGCCCACCAGTAGTTGATGCCGCCGAGGCTCAACAGGAAATAAGCAACGAAGGCGCCCATCATGTAGAGCGCGCCATGGGCGAAATTGATGATGTTGAGCATGCCGAAAATCACGGCAAGCCCGAGACTGAGCAGCGCGTAGAACGAGCCGTTGATCAGTCCCACCAGTAGCTGAGCGTATAGAGCCTGCATCGATCCCGCACCCGGTCCCTTCGGCGTTCCCTGAAAGTCGCCCGCGGGCCTGATGGCCTGCGGGCGGTTATCTTACTTCTTCAAGAGCGCGCACTTGCTCTCGGACAGCGGCGTGAAAGCCTGATCGCCCGGCACCGTGCCGACCAGCTTGTAGAAGTCCCACGGCCCCTTGGATTCGGAGGGCTTCTTCACCTCGAACAGATAGGCGTTGTGGATGGTGCGGCCGTTGGGCTGGATCTCGCCCTTGCCGAACAGATCGTCCTCCGTCGGCATCGACTTCATCTTCTCGACGACCTTGACGCCGTCATGGGGATTGCCGCCGAGCGCTTCCAGCGCCTTGAGATAGTGACGCACGCCCGAATAGACGCCGGCCTGCACCATGGTGGGCGGTGCGTTGTTCTTCATCCTGTCAGCGAAGCGCTTCGAGAACGCCCGGGTCTGGTCGTTCATGTCCCAGTAGAAAGTCTCGGTGAAGTTGAGGCCCTGCGCCGTCTCCAGCCCGATCGCCTTGACGTCGGTGAGGAAGAGCAGCAGCGCCGCGAGCTTCTGGCCGCCCTTGCCGATGCCGAACTCGGCAGCCTGCTTGATCGTGTTGGTGGTGTCGCCGCCGGCATTGGCAAGACCGATGATCTTTGCCTTGGATGACTGCGCCTGGAGCAGGAATGACGAGAAGTCGGGCGTGTTCAGCGGATGCTTGACGCCGCCGACCACCTTGCCGCCGTTGGCGGTGACGACCGCCGTGGTGTCGCGCTCGAGCGCCGCACCAAAGGCATAGTCGGCGGTCAGGAAGAACCAGGTGTCGCCGCCGGCCTTCACCAGCGCCTGGCCGGTGGTATGGGCCAGCATGTAGGTATCGTAGGTCCAATGCACGGTGTTGGGGGAGCACTGCGCGTTGCTGAGATCCGAGGTCGCCGCGCCCGAATTGATGTAGACGCCGTTCTTTTCCTTGATGACGTTGTTGACGGCGAGCGCCACGCCGGAATTCGGCACGTCCACGATGATGTCGACCTTGTCGACGTCGAACCACTGCCGCGCGATCGCGGTGCCGATGTCGGGTTTGTTCTGGTGATCGCCGGAGATGATGTCGATCTTCCAGCCCTTCGCCGCCAGGCCGGAATCCTCAACGGCCATCTGTGCGGCAAGCGTCGAGCCGGGACCGCCGAGGTCGGCGTAGAGGCCGGACTGATCGGACAGCGCGCCGATCTTGACGGTCTTGTCCTGCGCGGAGGCGACGCCTGTTACGGCGAAGGTGAGCGCGGTGGTCAGCAGCAATGATGCAATCGACTTCGTCTTCATGCAACTTTCCTTTTTGAATTTTCTCGTTGGCAGTTCTAGACACCCAAATAGGTGTGGAGCTTGTCCATGTTCGCGGCAAGATCCGCATTGGAAAATCCGTCAATGATCTTGCCGTGCTCGACCACGTAGTAGCGGTCGGCGACGGTGGATGCGAAGCGGAAATTCTGCTCGACCAGGAGGATCGTGAACCCCTCCTTCTTGAGCCGCGCGATGGTGTGGCCGATCTGCTGGATGATGACCGGCGCCAGGCCCTCGGTCGGCTCGTCCAGCATCAGGAAGCTCGCGCCGGTGCGCAGGATGCGCGCGATCGCGAGCATCTGCTGCTCGCCACCGGACAGCTTGGTGCCCTGGCTGTTGAGCCGCTCCTTCAGGTTCGGGAACAGATCGAAGATCTGATCGAGCGGCAGCCCGCCTGCGCGGACCACCGGCGGCAGCATCAAATTCTCCCGCACATCGAGACTGGAGAATATGCCCCGCTCTTCCGGGCAGAATGCGATGCCCATGCGCGCGATCTTGTCGGAGGTCGCGCGGATGATCTCCTGGTTGTTGAACTTCACCGAGCCGTTACGCTTGCCGATGATGCCCATGATCGACTTCAGCGTGGTCGTCTTACCGGCGCCGTTACGCCCGAGCAGGGTGACGACCTCGCCCGCGTTCACGTCGAAGTTGATCCCGTGCAGGATGTGAGACTCGCCGTACCAGGCTTCCAGGTTGCGGATTTGAAGGATGTTTCCGCCGGTCGCAGCCTTGGCCGGAGCCTCGGCGATCGCAGTGTCAGGCATGACCGGCTCCCAGATAGGCTTCCTTGACGCGCTCGTCCTTGGTGAGCTCCGAGTAATGGCCCTGCGCGAGCACCTGGCCGCGCGTCAGCACGGTGATGATGTCGGACAGGTTGGCCACGACGCTTAAGTTATGCTCCACCATCAGGATGGTGTATTTCGCCGAGATGCGCTTGATCAGCGCCGCGATCTTGTCGATGTCCTCGTGGCCCATGCCCGCCATCGGCTCGTCCAGCAGCATCATCTCCGGGTCGAGCGCGAGCGTGGTTGCGATCTCCAGTGCACGCTTGCGTCCATAGGGCATCTCGACCGCGGGAGTGTTGGCAAACTCGTTCAGGCCGACATCGTTCAACAATTCGCGCGCGCGATCGTTGAAGCGGTTGAGCACCGACTTGGAGCGCCAGAAATCGAACGAAGAGCCGTGCTGACGCTGAAGCGCGACACGGACGTTCTCCAGCGCCGTGAGATGCGGAAACACCGCCGAAATCTGGAACGAACGGACCAGCCCCATGCGGGCCACGTCGGCCGGCGCCATCGCGGTGATGTCCTGCCCCTTGTAGAGGATTTTTCCTGCGGACGGTTTCAGGAACTTGGTCAGAAGATTGAAGCAGGTCGTCTTGCCGGCCCCGTTCGGGCCGATCAACGCATGAATGCTCCCACGGCGAACCCTGAGCGCAACGTCACGGACGGCGAAGAAGCCCGCGAACTCCTTGGTCAAGCCTTCCGTTTCGAGAATAAACTCATCGGCCAAACAGATTTCCCCCTGCCCGCGCGAGCCGCGTGGCTATCCTTGTTGCTTCGGCTTTCCGGGGGCCTTGGAGCCTATCCTTGGAGCCCATCCGGAACGCCGTCTCCGGGCGCGGAATATGCCGGAGGTGACGGGGGTTAGGCAAGGCGGAAAGCTGAGCAGATCAGGTCTCCGGCTGGGATACAAATGCTCCCTTAGTCGGAGATGTTTTGATGTCGTGCCTGCCCGGCCTCCCGGTTCGCAAGACACCGGTCATCAAGCCGTCGTTAACGGTCTTTCGTCCGGCGCGCCAGCCTTCATAGAAAATTTTCCCGCAGGAGACATCATGTGCTGGTTTTGACGTTCCGGGATTATTGTTTTGGATTTCGCAAGCGCCGCTCCGTCCGTCGTCAAGTCGATCAGGCAGCGTGATCTCCTGAACACGTGGCTGCGACTTTATGCGCGCCAGCAGATCGCGCCGGCGGTCTGGGAATATCAGCCTGCGCGGCTCGAGGAAGAGCTGTCCGATCTCATCTATTATACGGTGGACGTTTCGACGCCGGCGCCGCGCCTCACCATCCAGAGCGAAAACACGCGCATCTCCCGCGCCTATGGACATACCGGCAAGGGCGTTCTGCTCGACGATTATCTCGGGCCGCGGCTCGCCCCCTTCGTGATGCCGGTTTACTATGAATGCGTGGCACGCGGGCTGCCCGTCTACAGCGTTGCCGATGTCGACGACATCTACGGACGCATCGTCGCGTATGAACGGCTGCTGCTACCTTTCCAGACGGGCGGCCAAGTCTGCCACGTCATCGCCTCGGTCAAGACCTTCTGCGAGGACGGCGGCTTCGAGATCAAGAATCTGATGCGCGGAAATGACGCGCTGCCGCGCCCGAAACTGCGCGCCGTGATCGATCGCGATCTCTTCCATCGCGCGCCTGGCCGCATCGCAACGGCCGACGTCGTCGAGTTCGCGGACCAGCCGGCTCCCGCGTCACCAACGAGATCATCGAGCTGAACTAGACTCTAACGCGTCCTGGCTCCGACTTCCTTGGCATAGATGTCCGGCTTGAAGCCGACCAGCAGCTTGCCGCCGATCTCGAGCACCGGCCGCTTGATCATCGATGGTTGCGCTAGCATCAGCGCCAGCGCCTTCTTCTCGGTGACGCCATCCTTGTCGGAATCGGGCAGCTTCCTGAACGTCGTGCCGGCGCGATTGAGCAGAGTCTCCCAGCCGACCTTGTCGCTCCAGTGCTTGAGCTTGTCCTTGTCCACGCCCGCTGTCTTGTAGTCGTGAAATTCATATGCGACGCCATGGGAGTCGAGCCAGGCGCGCGCCTTCTTCATGGTGTCGCAGTTCTTGATGCCGTAGATGGTGTTGGGCAAGATGTTCCTCGCGCATGGCGTACGTGATGTTCGCAGCGTTGTACGAAACTCCGCCTCGCGCGACAATATTGCGAACGACGCCAACTCGCCGAACGGACATCCCATGCACGTCACCCACGATCCCGCAGCCGCCGCCACGCCGACCATCGACTTCAACAGCTTCCTCGCGGTCGATATACGCGTCGGCACCATCGTCGATGCGAAACCGTTTCCAGAGGCGCGCAAGCCGGCCTTTCGGCTGTGGATCGACTTCGGCCCGGTGATCGGCGTGCGCAAGAGCTCGGCGCAGATCACCGAGAACCATCCGCTCGAGACGCTGGTGGGACAACAGGTCGCGGCCGTCGTCAATTTCCCGCCGCGCCAGATCGGACCCGTCATCTCCGAGGTGCTGACGCTCGGCTTCCCCGATGCCGACGGCAAGGTCGTGCTGGTGCAGCCCAGCAGGCCGGTGCCGAACGGCGGACGGCTGTTCTAGCCGCGCGCGATCGAGTGCAGCGTCGCCTCTGTCGACGCATTCGCAACGACATCATCCTTCTCCTGCCAGGCCCCCAGACCAGCCAGACTTGACCAAAATCCTCTTCTGCATTAAAAATGACTGACTGATCGTTTTTTATTACGGTCCACTTATGTTCTGCCCAATTGGGATCAACGGTAAAACGATCGACCTGTCAGTTATTTAAGGACGGCGAGATGCCCAAGATCAGCGACAAGCAGCGCGAAAGTCGGCGGCAGCAAATTCTCGAAGCTGCCCTCGCCTGCTTCTCCGAAGACGGTTTTCACCAGACCGGCATGGCCGACATCGTGAAACGCTCCGGACTGAGCCACGGCGCGGTTTATCTCTACTTCCAGAGCAAGGACGATCTGATCGAGGCACTCGCCGACGACCGGCATCGGCGCGAAGCCGTGCTCAATTCGGTCGCGCAAGGATCCGGCGATCCGATCGAAGGGCTTCACGCGCTGATCCGCGTCTACGCGCAATGGCTGACCGACCCCGCCGGCGAACCGCGCCGCCGTGTCGGCATCCACGGCTGGGCCGAAGCCCTGCGCAACCGCCGCGTCCGCACCAGCGTCGTCGAAGGCATCGACATGCCGCGCGCGCTGATCGTGGCGCTGGTCGAGCGCGGCCAGCATGACGGCCTGATCAGGCGCGACCTCGGTGCCGAAGCGATCGCACGCGTGCTGATCGCGATCTTCCAGGGTTTTGTGCTGCAAAAATGCTGGGGCGAGGATTTCGACGTCGAGGCCTGCATGGCGGCGGTGGCCGGGGTGATCGACGGCTGTCGCACGACCAGGCCTGACATCAAGCGGCGAACCAGGACGTAAGCGATGTCAGGAATCCACGACCTGCTCGCTGGCGCCGGCGTCGGCCTGGTCAGCGGATTGACGTCGGGCTTGATGGGAACGAGCCCGGGTGGCGGGCTCGTGATCTTCAGCGTGCTGCTGTTTGGGGCCGAACAACACGTCGCGCAGGGCACCTCGCTGATCACCCAGATTCCGCCGACGGGCCTCGCCGGCGCGCGCCGCTATTGGCGGAGCGGCAATCGCAGCCCCTGGCCGTGGATCGTCTGGATCGGCATCGGATTTCTCGTCGGCGGTGCCGGCGGCGGTTACGCCGCGGCGGCGGTTTCCGACCGGGTCTTGCAATGGACTTATGTCATCTATCTCGCCGCGCTGATCGCCCTGCTGATCCTGCGCCGCGATCGCAAGGACGGCGGCCGTGAGGCCGACGACCAGGACCAGCAGCCCCGGCTACCCCTGCTGCTCATCGGCCTGCTCGCCGGATTTTCCTCCGGCTTCATGGGCATCGGCGGGGGCCTGGCCATCACGGTCGGCCTTGCTGCGGGCCTGCGCGTGCCGCAGCATCAGGCGCAGCTCGTCAGCCTCGTTTTCTCGGTCATCCCGACCAACCTGCCGGCGGCCTGGATCTACTGGAGCAAGGGCCTGATGGTCGGCTGGCCGGCCATCACAGGTATTCTGGCCGGCCTCTGGATCGGCACCGATCTCGGCGCACGCCTGGCCAATGGCGTCAGCAAATCGGTGCTGCGCCGGGTCATGATCGCCTTCGTCTCGCTGATGGCGCTCTACATGACGTACAAGGCGCTGACCTGATCTTACGGCCGCGGCGGAATGTTCAGCCCGCGCTGCACCGCCGGACGCGCGAGGCCCCGTTCGAGCCAGGCACCGACCGATTTGAACTGGGTGAATTCGACGAGCTCGCCGGCACCGTAGAAGCCGATGAGATTGCGCACCCAGCCGAGCATGGAGATGTCGGCGATGGTGTAGTCGTCATCCATGAACCATTGCCGTCCCGAAAGATGCGTCTCCATCACGCCGAGCAGGCGCTTGGCTTCGGCGACGTAGCGGTCAAGGGGCCGCTTGTCCTCAAAATCCTTGCCGGCGAATTTGTGGAAGAAGCCGACCTGGCCGAACATCGGCCCGATGCCGCCCATCTGGAAGTGCACCCACTGGATGGTCTGGTAGCGGCGCGCGGCATCCTCCGGCAGAAGCTTGCCGGTCTTCTCGGCGAGGTATTGCAGGATCGCCCCGGACTCGAACAGCGGCAGCGGCCTGCCTCCGGGACCGTTGGGGTCGAGGATCGCCGGGATCTTGCCATTCGGATTGAGCGAGAGAAATTCAGTCGTCTTCTGGTCGTCCTTGCCGAAATCGACGAGATGGACCTCGTACGGAAGTCCGATCTCCTCCAGCATGATCGAGACCTTGACGCCGTTCGGCGTCGGCAGCGAATAGAGCTGGAGCAACTCGGGATGTTTGGCCGGCCAGCGTTTGGTTACGGGAAAGGCGGACAGATCAGACATCGGGACTCCAGCTTCGCTCATGCGATGCCGCCTAATCTAGGCGAGCGGACGAACGACGCAAGGTCGAGCGGTCACATCATTTCCCGCACGGGGATGAGGTCACAAGGGCCGCAGCAAATGACTGGTGGCGTAAATCACATCGCGCTGGGCGCGCTGCTTGATGAAGAGCTGCCCGGTGACGAGCAGTGCGCCGGTGAAGACGAGCGCAAGCATCGCGGTCGCGAATTGACTGACATCCCTCATCGCACGAGCTTCTCTGTCATCGGTCCACACGGGGAACGCGGACCCGCCATCGACAGTTCCTGCATAGGTCAAATAAATTGCCACTTTTTCCCGATTTCCATCTCATGGGCTGGCAGCCTCAATAATTGATCTCCATACGCAGTCCGCGCGGATCGGTCTCCTCCCAGCCGACACGTTGCGTGCTGTCGCGCGCCGCGATGGCGCAGGCACAGGCGTCGATGAGATCGTCGCGGCCGATGCCGGTGCCATGTCGCTGCGTCAGCCATTTCGGCAAGCGCGTAAAGCCGCGTTGCGCCAGCAGCGCGACGCGCTGCTTGCGGCCGAGCGCGGATGCCTTCTTCGCAAGCCGGACTCGCCCTGCGAGATTCCAGAACACCAATTCCGGATGCGCTTCGCCGGTCGTTGCCTGCCGCGCCGGAGTCATGATCTCGTCGACCTCCCTGATCTTGTCCCTGATATTCCAGAGCTGCGCTGACACGCCCCTGCCCTTGCCTTCATGCGCCCAGTAGTAACGGTTGGCCTCGGCCATGTCGGTGAACGTCCAGAGATCGCGGCGCGCACCGAGAAACACGGCGGGGCCAATCAGCTCGCGCGCGCGCAGGTCGCACAGGCGATAGCCGGCCGGATTCAATCCGATCGGCATGTCGATCATCGCACGCACATGCGGCAACGCGAGCAAACGCGTCAGGCCCGGCGAATAGTCGAAGCCATGATCGCCGCGCTCGCCGATCCAGGCCGCGACCCAGCCGAAACGAAATCCGTCGATGCCGAGATAGTTATTCACGCGCGCGACGCCGCCGCTGCCGAAGTTCGTTCACCCCAAGCTGCCACCTCGATGTTGCAGGAACAGCGCTCACGTTTCATCTCGTCAGATATTCGCGCATCAGGGCGCGAGCGCGGTGCAGCCGGGCCTTTACGGTCTGCCGGGACGCGCCGAGCGCGACGGCGATTTCCTCGATGGTCATTTCCTTGACGTCGCGCATCAGCGCGACGTCGCGATAATGCGGCGGCAGTGCCTCGAAGGCCGCAGCCACGTCGAGTCGCAGATCGGCTTCAGGGCGCGTCAGCAGCAGCGCTTCCGCCTCGCTCTCATCGATAGGCCGCGCGAGGCCTGCTTTGCGCGCCAACCGCAGGCATTCGCGGCGGACCACGCTGAACAGCCAGGCCGAAAACGCCAGCAGCGAGCGGATCGTGCCGACGTGGCGGAACAGGATCCACAGCGCCTCCTGCGCCGCATCCTCGGCATCCGCCGAGCTGCGGCAGGTCGCGCGGGCGTAGCGGCGGATATCCGGCTGCGCCGTCTCGAGCAGCGAGGCGATCGCGTGGGGATCGCCGAGCCGCGCCGCTTCGAACAGGTTCGGCGAGATCGCCGCCGCACTCACGACACCCCTCCTCGCCCGATCCCCGCCATCGCGCACATCGGGCAATAGCCGACAAGGCCGGTCAGCGCGAAGCCGGCGCCACCCAGCGCGACCAGCCACGCCGTCGGGCCGGCCAGATAAACGGATGCCGCAACCACCACCGCGACTCCCGAGGCGATCCGCACTGTCTGGTGCAAGCCGCCGATGTTCTTCCTGTAAAATGCCATCGCATCCTCCGAGTTGAGCCGAGGCAAATTGCCTCGACCATCAAGAGGGCGCGCCGGCCGGAAAGGATTCGCGGGGCGCGTAATTTTTTTCGCGGGTCAGCCTCCGACGGCCTGATAGGCCAGGCGCTTGAACTCGAAGAAGAACGGATTCCAGAAGCCCATGTAACGTTGGGCCATCAGGACCCCCGCGGTATTGGCCTGCGGACAGATCCACCAATGCGTGCCGGCAAGCCCGCCCCACTGGAATTCCCCGGTCGAGTTCCGCGGATCAAACGGCGTCGGCGCGAAGGTAACCGCGCCGCCGAGGCCAAAGCCCTTGCCGGGGATCGGGCCGAGATTGGCGAAGCGGATGGTCTGCCCTGCCGGGAGCTGGTTCGTCATCATCAGCCGCAGCGTCTCCGGCTTCAGCAGCGCATCCGAACCGGGCAGCAGCGCGCGGACCAGCGCGAGCATGTCGGGCAGGGTCGAGACCAGACCGCCGCCGCCCGAGAGCCGCGGGAACGGCCGCCGATAGGCTTGCGGAAACGGCAGATTGTCGGCCCGCGTGAGGCCGGGCTTCATGGGGTCGAGCACATCAGCGCCATTGTAGAGCGCAACCAGCCTGCCCTGCTGCGCTTCCGGAACATGGAAGCCGGTGTCGGTCATGCCGAGCGGGTCGAAGATGCGCGCCTTCAGAAAGGCGTCGAGCGCTTTGCCGGAGACGACCTCCACGACACGGCCGAGCACGTCGGTGGCGACCGAATATTCCCAGCTCGTGCCGGGATGATAAGACAGCGGCAGATCGGCGAGTTGGTCGATCATGTCGGCGAGTGGCGTCAGCGGATTGAGTACGCGCGCCTCGTTGTAGGCCTTGAACAGCACCGTGCCGGGATCGAAGATGCCGTAGCTGAGGCCGGAGGTGTGGGTCAGGAGCTGGCGGATCGTGATCGGGTTCTTCGCCGGCTCGACATCGGCAAGGCTCGAGGCGCCCGGCTTCAGCACCTTGCGACCGGCGAGCTGCGGCAGGAATGTCTCGATCGGGTCATCGAGGCCGATGCGGCCTTCCTCGACCAGCAGCATGATCGCGCAAGTGATGAATATCTTGGTGTTGGAGAACGCGCGGAAGATATGGTCGGGACGAAGCGCGGTCTTAGCTTCGCGGTCGGCAAAACCGACGCATTGCTGGTCGACCACCTCGCCCCCGCGCAGCACGGCCCAGGATGCACCCGGAATGATCTCCTGATCGACGTAGCGCTGCATCGCCGTCCGTGCGGCGGAAAAATCGGTCGTTCTGGCGTCCATGGACTTCCCCCAAATTGTGGTTGGGACGGATATAGCGAAAATCGGCAGGAAATGAAGGCCGCCCCCGAGGGCGCCTATTCTTCCCTCATGAACGCTGTGACGTGCAGGCAACGGCGGATGCGCATGCCCTGTCGCTGGTACAGCGCGATCGCCGACGCGTTGCTCGAAAACACGTGGAGGAACGGAATTTCCCCGCGCGCCTCGATCCCGCGCGCGACGGCCGCAAGCAGCGCTTGCGCATAGCCGCGGCCGCGATAGTCGGGATGCACGCACACGGCCGTCATCTCGGTGAACTTGCCCGGCTTCATGCGCTCCCCGGTCATCGCGACCAATTGTCCCCCGGCGCGAATGCCGAGGAACGTACCAAGCTCATGGGTGCGCCGCGCGAACGGACCGGGCTTCGTCAGCTCCGTCAATGCCATCATGGCGGGGACGTCGTCGGCCCCCAGAGTGACGATCTCGGCATCGCGGAGCGGACTGACCGCGGGCGAGCCGATCATCTGCTCGCAAGGCCCGGCGATCACGACCTTGAAACCGGCGGGGACGTCAACCGGATCCGGCGTGAACAATGCTGCGACCTGCGAACCCGACAGCAGATCACCGAGCGCGACAAAGCTTGCCGCGGACATGTCGACCATGTCGGCAAACGGCGTCATGTCGACGGGATAGCGCAGCGCCCGCGGCCCGCCCTCGGCCAGATGCTTGTGACTGGTCGTCAGCGCGCTCCAGATCGGACGATCGAGCAGCGCCTCATCGCTGTCGGACACCGGCCTAGTCCTTGTCGAAGCTGACGATGACAGCGGCATTGGCGATGAGGATGGGATCGTTGGCCACTTCGGTCGCCGAGGGAATCTCCAGCCCGCCCTTGACCGCGGTGACGGTCACGGTGCCGTAAGGAAGCTCCTTGGCCACAGCCTCCTTGTCGACGGCTTCCGGATTGGGTACCGCGATCGTGACGTCGACGAACATGTCGTTCGCGGTCTTGCCGATCATCCGGAAGAAGCCGAGGCTCGAGTGCCTGATGGCATCCGACACCGCGCGCTTGGCCGCCTTGGTGGCGTCCCTGCCGTGGACATCGACGCCCATACCCATCTCGGTGACGCAGCGAACACGAGTCATTTTGTTGTCCTGTGCTTGTTCGGTCTTTGGGAGTGTGGGTGATCGAGTCTCTCCAGACAAGCCCTCTCGTGTCCCGGACGCGCTGCAACGCTTTTGCGTTGCTGCGCAGAGCCGGGACCCAGGAGGCGGCGAAGGTGGCTGACGCATGGGCCCCGGCTCTGCAGCGCAACGCTGAAGAAGCGCTGCGCTGCGTCCGGGGCACGAGACCAAACATCACCCCTTTGCCTTCTCATGGGCCCGCAGCTCGTCCACGAGCACCCGCACGTTCTCCGAATAGTCGATCGGGATCACGACCAGATGCACGCCGCCCTCCTTGAAAGCGGCATCCAGCGTCGGGCCAAAGCTGTCGATGCTCTCGACCCGATGCCCCTTCGCTCCATAG
This sequence comes from Bradyrhizobium sp. CCBAU 11430, assembly GCF_028128855.1. Lineage (NCBI taxonomy): Bacteria > Pseudomonadati > Pseudomonadota > Alphaproteobacteria > Hyphomicrobiales > Nitrobacteraceae > Bradyrhizobium > Bradyrhizobium sp. CCBAU 11430. The sequence continues at coordinate 638,848 of NZ_LBJV01000007.1, read as the reverse complement.
GCCTTCGCGTAGAGGACAAAATCAGGATTGCCAAAGGTCATGCCGTAGTCGGCGAAATGATCGACGGCCTGCTTCCAGCGGATCATGCCGTAGGCGTTATCCTCCAGCACCAGCACGACGAGGTTGAGCTTGAGGCGGACGGCGGTCTCCATCTCCTGGCTGTTCATCATGAAGCCGCCGTCGCCGGCGACCGCGAGCACGCGGCGGTCGGGATAGAGCATCGCGGCCATCATCGCCGACGGCAGACCTGCGCCCATGGTCGCCAGCGCATTGTCGAGCAGCAGCGTGTTGGCGACGCGGGTGCGGTAGTTGCGCGCGAACCAGATCTTGTACATGCCGTTGTCGAGCGCGACGATGCCGTTCTCCGGGATCACCTGCCGGATGTCGTGCACGATCCGCTGCGGCGTCGGCGGCCAGCGCGCCTCGGTGGCGCGGTCGGCGATGTGGCCGAGAATCTTCTCGCGCAGCGGCAGCAGCGACGCGGCTTGCGGCAGCTTGCCTTCGAGCCGGTCGGCAAGCAGTTCCAGGCTGGGGCCGACGTCGCCAATGACCTCCGCGTCGGGAAAATAGACCAGCTCCACACTGGCCGACGTGTAGCTGACGTGAATGACCTTCGGGCCTGACGGCCCCATGATGAAGGGCGGCTTCTCGATCGGGTCGTGACCGATCGCAATGATCAGGTCGGCGGCATCGATCGCGTCATGAACGTAGTCGCGTTCGGACAGCGCGGCGGTCCCCATGTAGAGATTGGTACCGCCGGGCACGGTGCCCTTGCCCATCTGCGTGGTGAAGAACGGAATGCCGGTCCGCCGCACGAAGCTGGCGATACCGTGGGTCGCGCGCGGCCGGCTGGTCGCGGCGCCCATCATGACCAGCGGATGTCTCGCCGACAGAATCATCTCGGCGGCGCGGTCGAGCGTGGTGCGATGAGCGACCGGTATTTCGATCGGATGGACCGGGATCACGGGAACGTCAGGCACTTCGTCACCCGCGATGTCCTCGGGCAATTCGAGATGCACCGGCCCCGGCCGCTCCTCCATGGCGACGCGAAAGGCATCGCGCACCACGGTCGGAATGCTGGAGGCGCTGACGATCTGCCGCGACAGCTTCGTCAATGGCTTCATGGTCGCGACCACGTCCACGATCTGGAAGCGCGCTTGTCGGCTGCTCATGATCGGCTTCTGGCCGGTGATCAGGATCATCGGCATCGCGCCGAGATGCGCATAGGCGGCGCCCGTTGACAGATTGAGCGCGCCGGGCCCGAGCGTCGAGAGACAAACGCCGGGCTTGCCGGTCAACCGCCCATGCGTGGCGGCCATGAAGGCGGCGGCCTGCTCGTGACGGGTCAGGACCAGCTCGATCTTGGAGGTGCGGAGCGATTCCACGAGATCGAGATTCTCTTCGCCGGGAACGCCGAAGATGCGATCGACACCTTCGTTCTCGAGCGCCGCGACAAACAGGTCCGATCCCTTCACCTTGCGCTCCTGTCCGCTCATGTCGCCTCCGCTTGTGCTCGCTGCCGTGTTCCACGGCAGTTGGCACATGGTAGCGGCCTGCGGCGCCGGCACAACTCACAAAGGGCGGCACACGGCATCAACTTCGCCCTTGCCGTGCGAACCAAGCGAAACAATCGAGCGTCTCTCCGCGAGGCCGTCAGCATGCACGTTGCAAGCCGCGCGCAGCCTGCTATCGCTCCGGCAATGACACCCAAATCCTTCGAAACCCGCTGCCTGCGCCTGCCCGCCGTCACCAAGGTGGTGCAATGGGAGGGCACCTCCGTCTTCAAGGTCGGCGGCAAGATGTTCGCGCTCGGCGGCGGCTTTGCCGCGCGCTCCGGCGGCTACATGTTCAAGACCGCGAACATGGCCTACGCCATGCTGATCGAGCACGGCCTGGCCCGGCCTGCGCCGTATTTGGCGCGCGCCAAATGGGTGCAACTCGTCAGCAACAACGCCTTACCCGATGCCGAGCTCATCCTGTATCTGGCGCAGGCGCACGCGCTGATCGCGGCAAAGCTGACGCGGAAGACACGCAAGGAACTCGGGCTCGCCTCACCGGAGCGATCATGACCATTCCCGCGTGCAGCACAGGGATCGCTCGCGGCGACATTGAGCTTTCATTGTTCCCCGTTATACTGCCACTTCTGGATTCGATTTAGGGCATCGGCGTGGCGATTGATCTGAAGGCGGTCGAGCAACTCGCTACCGATCAATCCTCACTCAAGGCCGCCGCCGGCCTCGCCAAGCCCGCCAAATGGTCCGGTGTCGGCATGAGCCGTGATGCCGCGCTGATCTGGGGCGAATGCGCGGGCTCCGGCGCCAATCCGTACCGCGTGATGGCCGATCTGCGCGACCTCGGCAACAAGTGCACCTGCCCCTCGCGCAAATTCCCCTGCAAGCATGTGCTCGGCCTGTTGTGGCTGAATGCAGAAGCGGTGGTGCCGTTCACGCCCGCCGACACGCCGGCTTGGGTCAGCGATTGGCTCGGCCGCAGGCGCGGCCCGTCCGCGGCAAAGCCTGCAACCAATGCGCCGCCCGGCGGCGACAAGGATCTGGGTGCCGCGCGCGCCGCCGAGCCTGAGGTCGCAGACGACCCGAAGGACGTGGCGCGGCGCGAGGCCCAGGTAGCCAAACGTAACGAAGAGACCGAGCGCGCCATTTTCGATGCGCTGGATGCGCTCGATCAATGGATCGGCGACCAGCTTCGCATGGGATTGTCAGGCTTCATCGATGATGCCACGGCGCGATGCCGGCGGATCGCGGCGCGGCTTGTCGATGGCAAGGCCGCGGTGCTCGCCGGCCGGATCGACGAGCTGCCGTCCCGCCTCCTCGCGCTCTCCGCAGGCGACCGTCCGCGCGGCGCCGTGGTCGAGCTCGGCAAGCTCGTTCTGCTCGCGCGCGCCTTCCGCGCCACCCCGCGCAATACCGCGATCCGGCGCGCGGTCGCCGCATCGGAGACGCGCGAGACGGTGCTGGCCGATCCAGATGCGCTACGGGTCGATGCGGATTGGGAGGTGCTTGCCGAGCAGGTGCAGACGCGCCGTGACGGGTTGGTGTCACAGACGACATGGCTGCTCAACCTCGCCGCGGCCGGCCCACGCTTCGCAATGCTGCTCGATTTTTTCCCGGCAAGCGCGGGAAGGCGCGGTTCGGTCTTCACGCCCGGCGAGCGCTTTCATGGCGAGCTCGTCTTCTATCCGTCGGCGCAGCCGCTTCGCGCCCTGCTCGTCCGGCGCGACGCCACGCACGCGATGCCGCCGCCGGCATGGCCCGCGCCGGATGGCACACTCTCCGAGGCGTTGACGCGACCGTTGCTGGCAGAGCCCTGGGTGATCGACATTCCGCTGCTGCTGCCGCAGGGGCGCATCGCGCGCGACGCTGCCGGACACACATGGTGGCGATCGGCCGATGGCCTCGCGACGCTGCCGGTGGCCTCCGAGGTCAATGGCATTCTGTGCGGCCCCGATCTCGCGCGCACCGCCGCGATCTGGTCGGGCAATCGGCTCGCGATCCTCGCCGCGCAGACCCCTTGGGGGCGGATCGGCGGCCATGACTGAGGCAACCAGGGCCGAGACGATCCTTGATGCGATGGGCGCGGTCCTCACGCGCTGGACCATGGGATCCGCGGCCGCGCCCGCAGCCACGTTCTGGCGTACCGAGCTCGGCGACGATCCCGCCGAAGCGGAATTGCGGCTGCTTGCGCTTTCGGGCCAGTTCCTCGGCACATCGGTGACGATGGAGCCGGCTTCAGTGCTCCGCGTCCTGCCCGATATCCCGACGCTTGCACTGCCGACGGTGCCCGAAGAGCTGCGTCCGCTCGTGCGCCGGATCCTCGCGGCGAAGAAACAGGCGCAGGCGGCAACCGAACTCGTCCATTTCCTGGCGGCGCGCGGCTGGACAACGCATCCGGCCGACTGGATGCCGGCAGCCGACGATGACGACGCGCCGGACGTCTATGCCAGCTGGCGCGACTGGGCGGCGCTTGCAGACTCCGACAGCGCCGCCCGGCAAACCAACGACAGCCTCACCGCCGAGAACTGGGACGATTTCTGGCCCGCTGCGCGCAAGGCGGCACTGACCGAACTCAGGCGGCGCGACTCGTCCGCCGCACGCGCGGTGCTCGAGGCCAAGCTCGCGAGCGAGACTGCCGACGCACGCTTGCGCCTGCTGTTGCTGCTGTCGGAGCGGCTTTCCGACGACGACATCCCTTTTCTCGAACGCATCGCGGCCGACGATCGCGCCCCCAAGGTCAAGGCGCTTGCGGCCTCGCTGCTCGCGCGTCTTGGCCGAGGCCCTGCGGCCGGCGAGGACGTCGCCGAACTTGCCGGCTTCTTTTCGGTCAAGACCAAGGGGCTGCTACGCCGCTCGCGCGTGGTCCAGGCCGAACCACTCAAGACGCCGGCGCAAGTGCAACGCCGCAAGGCGCTGTTCGACGGCGCCGACCTCGCCTCGTTTTCCTCAGCGCTGGGGCTTGCGCCGCAGGAGCTGATCGCCGCCTGGGACTGGAACCTGGACCACGCCGCCGACATGTCATTGATCAACCTGATCGTCGCGACCGGGACGGATGCGCTGGTCGCGCAAGCGGCGGATGCCGTCGATGAACGTGATGCCACGGGCCTCGTTGCCGCGCTCGCGCCACGCCTTGCGCCCGCCGAACGCACAGGGCATGCCGAGGCGGCGCTGCGCACCCACGGCATCAGCTTCGAACTGGCCCGACAACTCGCAGGCGCAGCGGCACGGCTGGACGATCCGCTCTCCGCGCCCGCCGGCAAGACCCTGCTCGCCGCGCTTCATCGCGATGACGCGAGGCCCGGCGATCAGGTCCCGGAGCTTCACGCGCTCGGCCTTCTCGCCTCGCGAGACGGCGCGCGACAATCACTGCAACGACTGACGGCTGCGGGCCTCCTGCAAGGAGACCCGCGCCTCGACATGCTGCGGCTCAACGCCGCGTTGGACGACAATGGAGCGAAACCATGAGCGAGAAACTGCGCTTGCCCGCCGAGGACAGCTATGCCGCCGAATTGAAGGCGCTTGCCGCGGGCGACGGGCATCGTCCGCCGGGCTGGGCGCTCTCGCCGCGGCAAGTGGTGACTTACCTGATGGGCGGAAAGGCTGCCGACGGGAGCGTGATCACGCCGAAATATGTCGGAGACAAGCGGCTGATCGAGACCGCCGTTGCAACCCTTGCGACCGATCGCGCATTATTGCTGCTGGGCGTGCCCGGCACCGCCAAATCGTGGGTCTCCGAGCACCTCGCCGCGGGCATCACCGGCGACTCCACACTCGTGATCCAGTGCACGGCCGGGACCGACGAGAACCAGATCCGCTACGGCTGGAACTATGCCCAATTGCTCGCGCACGGGCCGAGCCGCGAAGCGCTGGTCCCTACGCCGCTGATGCGTGCGATGGAGGGCGGCAAGCTCTGCCGTTTCGAGGAACTGACGCGGATGGGCAGCGATGTGCAGGACACGCTGATCACGGTGCTGTCGGAAAAGATGATGCCGGTTCCTGAGCTCAACACTGCCGTCTATGCCCAGCGCGGCTTCAACATCATCGCCACCGCCAACAACCGCGACAAGGGCGTCAACGAATTGTCGTCCGCGCTCAAGCGCCGCTTCAACGTCGTCGTGCTGCCCCTGCCCGACAGCGCCGAGGAGGAAGTGGCGATCATCGTCAAGCGTGTCGGCGAGATGGCTGAGAATCTCGATTTGCCGGCACCGAAGAACGTCGCCGACGAGGTCGCGCGCGTCGTTTCGATCTTCCGTGAGCTGCGCTCGGGCTCGACCGAGGACGGCAAGATCGCGCTGAAGTCGCCCTCGGGCGGGCTGTCGACAGCCGAAGCGATCGCGGTGATGATCGGCGGCATCAGCCAGGCGACCTTCTTCAACGACGGCAAGCTGACGCCGGAAACACTCGCCAGCAACATGATCGGCGCCGTCGTGAAGGATCCGGTGCAGGATACGGCCGTGCTCGGCGAGTATCTCGAGACCGTGCTGAAGAAGCGGCGTGGCTTCGAAGGCTACTATGCTTCGCTGACCGACCGGATCTGACAGCGCGGCGCGAGCGATGGCAGACCAGGTCTCCCTCTTCGGCATCCGGCATCACGGTCCCGGCTCCGCGCGGCGGCTGGTGGAAGCGCTCGACGCGCTGAAGCCGGTCGCGGTGCTGATCGAGGGCCCGGCGGATGCATCGGAGCTACTACCCATGCTCGCCGATCCCGACATGGTGACGCCGGTGGCGCTGCTCACCTACGCCGAGGACAATCCGGCCAACGCCAGCTTCTTCCCCTTCGCCGACTATTCGCCGGAATACCAGGCCGCACGCTGGGCGGTGCGCCACGGCGCGACCCTGCGCTTCATCGACCTGCCAGCATCGGACCGGCTGGGTGCCACCGACGGCGACATTGCGGAGGAGATTGCTGCAAGGGCGGAGGCCGATCCAGTCAGCCACGACCCGATCGGGGCGCTCGCCACCGCCGCAGGCTATGACGACGGCGAGTCCTGGTGGTCCGACGTCATCGAGGAAAACCCTGCAACGGGCCCGATCTTCGCCGCCGTTGCCGATGCGATGACGGCGCTGCGCGCAGACGAGAAATCGCTATCGGCCCGCGAGGCCGCGCGCGAGGCGCATATGCGGATCGAGATCGCGAAGGCGGCAAAGGACCACGATGGCGCCATCGCGGTCGTCTGCGGCGCCTGGCACGTGCCGGCACTCGCCGAGCGTCGCAGCCTTGCTGCGGATCGCGAATTGCTCAAGGGCCGGCCGAAGACGAAGATCAAGGCGACCTGGGCGCCCTGGACCGCGCCGCGTCTGGCGCGCGCGAGCGGCTATGGCGCGGGCGTGGTGGCGCCGGGATGGTGCGCTCATGTCTGGGACACGCGCGAGCGCGATCGTGCCGCGGAGTGGCTTGCCAAGGCGACCCGCGTGCTGCGCGATCGCGGCCATTTCGTCTCGACCGCCTCGGTCATCGAGGCGCAGCGGCTGGGCACGGCGCTTGCGGCGCTGCGCGGCCGCCCCGCGCCGGGTTTCGCGGAGCTGCGCGAGGCGGCGATCGCCTGCCTCTGCAACGGCGAACGCGCCATGTGGGACGACATTTCGGCCGAGCTGCTGATCGGCGCAGGTGTCGGCGCGATTCCAGCGACAACACCGCTCGCGCCGCTGCTCGAAGATCTCCAGCGGCAGCAGAAGGCGACGCGGCTCAAGCCGGAGGCGCTCGATCGGCCGCTGACGCTCGATCTGCGCAGCGAAAGCGGGCTGATGCGCTCCACGCTGCTGCACCGGCTGAACGCGCTCGACGTGCCCTGGGGACGGCTGACCGATGCGGGCCGCAGCCGCGGTACGTTTCGCGAGAACTGGCAGTTGCGCTGGGAGCCGGAATTCGCAGTCAGGCTCGTGGAGAATCTGCTCCACGGTTCGACCATCGCCGAGGCTGCCGGCGGACGCCTGATCGAAGCGATGAGCAAGGAAGCCGAGCTGGCTCCGCTCGCGACGCTGGTGCGCAACGCCATGATCGCCGACCTGTCCCGTGCCACCGCGTTCGGCATCGCGGCGCTGGAGACCAAGGCGGCGCTGACCAGCGACGGACAGTCTCTGCTTGGTGCGTTGCCGCCGATGGCCGACATCCTGCGCTATGGCGAGGCGCGCGCCGGCACGGTCGAGCATCTGGCGGCGCTGATGCCGCGCATCGTGGTGCAGGCCGCACTCGCTTTGCCCTATGCCGCGCGCAATCTGGACGGACCCGCGGCGGCCAGGCTGCGCGGCGCGCTGCTCGCAGCCGACGCCGCGATCCAGCTTGCCCAGATCGAGCCCGAAATCGTCGCCAGCTGGCGCGATGCGCTGAGCGCGCTGCTGAACGATGATCAGGCGACCCGGTTGATCGCCGGCACCGCGGCCCGGCTGCTCTACGAGGCCGAGCTCTTGACCGCCGATCACGCGGCAGACCTGCTGACGCGGATGCTCTCGCCCGGCACACCCGTGGCGGAAGCCGCCGGCTTCTTTGAAGGCTTCTTCGAGGGCGCCGGCCAGCGGCTGATCCACGATGCAACGCTGCGCGGCGCCGTCGACGCCTGGTTGATGACGCTGGACGAGGATGCCTTCACCGCGAGCCTGCCGCTGTTCCGCCGCGTCTTCTCGGCGCTGGACCGAACCGAGCGCAGGCGATTGATGGACGCGCTGTTCGCGCGCAGCACCGATGCCGCCAAAGGGTATCGGCTGCTCGCCGGCGCAGGCGAGATCTGGCCCGCGCATCAGGCCCGCGTGCTCGAACTTCTCACCTCGGGAGCTGCGCGATGAGCGAAGCCGATGAACGCAGCCGCCGCTGGACGCTCGCCCTCGGCGTCGACGCGGAAGGCGCCGAGAATGGCCCCGCCCTGTCCGCCAGCGATCGCCGCATGTCCGAGGCGCTGACGGCGCTCTATGGCGACGGCGACGAGGCGCCGAGGAAGGGCCGCGGCGGGCTCGGCGGCTCGGCGCCGCGCGTCGCAAAATGGCTCGGCGACATCAGGGAGTTCTTCCCCGCGCCCGTGGTGCAGGTGATCCAGAAAGATGCCTTCGAGCGCAAGGGCCTGCGCCAGATGCTGCTCGAGCCTGAATTCCTTGCGACCGTCGAGGCGGATGTGAGCCTGATCGCCGATCTCGTCGCACTGCGCGGTGTGATGCCGGAGAAGACCAAGGACACCGCCCGCATCGTCATCGCCAAGGTGGTGGCCGAGCTGATGGAACGGCTCGAGCGGCGCACCGCGGACGCGGTCCGCGGCGCCTTGAACCGCTCGCTGCGCACCCATCGCCCGCGCTTTGCCGACATCGACTGGCCGCGCACCATCAAGGCCAATCTGCGCCACTACCAGGCCGAGCACCGCACCGTGGTGCCCGAACGGCTGATCGGCTTCCTGCGCCAGCAGCGTCGCATCGTCGATCTCGAAGAGGTTACTCTGTGCGTCGACCAGTCGGGGTCGATGGCAACCTCCGTCGTCTATGCCTCGATCTTCGCGGCGGTGATGGCCTCGCTGCCGGCGGTCACAACCAAGCTCGTCTGTTTCGACACTGCGATCGTCGACCTCACCGAGGAGCTCGCCGATCCCGTCGAGGTGCTGTTCGGCGTCCAGCTCGGCGGCGGCACCGACATCAACCGCGCCGTCGCCTATTGCGAGGAGCGCATCGAACGGCCGGCGAAAGCGCATCTGATCCTGATCACCGACCTCTATGAGGGCGGCGATGCGGACGCGCTGGTCGACCGGCTGGCGCGGCTCGCGACGCGCGGCATCAACGTGATCGTCCTGCTGGCGCTGACCGACACCGGCCATCCCTCTTATAATCCCGCGCTGTCTGCGAAGGTCGCAAGTCTCGGCATTCCCGTGTTCGCCTGCACGCCGGATCAATTCCCGGATCTGATGGCAACCGCCCTGAAGCGCGAGGATGTTGCCGGATGGGCCGCCGACCAGGACATCAAGCTGATCCGGCCGGAAACCTAGCATCCAGCCCGATCAGCTCCCGCCCGATTGACAGACCACGATATCTGACTAAAGTCAGCTATCATGCTCGACCCCGTTTCCCGCGTCCGCCGCTTCAACCGCGCAGTCACCTCCGCTGTCGGCGCGCTCGATACCTCGTTTCTCGGGCGCGGCCGCCCGCTCGGCGCGGCGCGTGTGCTCAATGCGATCGGGCACGGGCGTTCGGACGTGGCCGAGATCCGCGATTATCTCGGCCTCGATTCCGGTTTGATGAGCCGGCTGCTGCGCAGCCTGGAAGAGGATGGCCTGGTCGAGACCGCCGCGCATGAGGACGATGCCCGCCGCCGGGTCGCGACATTGACGCGTGCAGGCCGGCGCGAGTTCGCAGCCTATGAGGCGCTGTCGAACACGCAGGCCGAGGGCTTGCTCGCGCAGCATTCGCAGGCTGACGCCCTGCTGGCGGCGATGGACCTGATCGCGTCCGCATTGACGCGCGAGCGTGTTGCGCTGGAGGAGATGGATCCGCGGAGCGAGCAAGCGCGCTACTGCCTCGGCGAGTATTACGCCGAGCTCGGCCGCCGCTTCAAGCAGGGCTTCGACGTTTCGCTGTCGCGCGACCCCGACGCCAAGGACATGCGCCGCCCGCGCGGCAGCTTCATCGTCGCGATGTCGGACACGCTGCCGATCGGCTGCGTCGGCCTGAAGGGAACCGATCACGGCTATGCCGAGATCAAGCGACTGTGGGTCGCGCCCGCCGCGCGCGGATTGCGGCTCGGCCGGCGCCTGATGGACGGGGCCGAGAGCGCCGCGCGCGAACTCGGCATCACGCTGCTGCGGCTCGACACCAACAGCGCGCTGCCCGAAGCCGGCCAGCTCTACCGCACAACGGGCTGGCGCGAGATCCCACGCTACAATGACGATCCCTACCCGGACCTGTTTTTCGAGAAGCGCATCTGATGCGGATGGGTATCGTCACCTCGTCCGCGTCGGCCGCACGACGATCTCGTTGACGTCGACGTCATCGGGCTGCTCGATGGCGAAGCGCACCGCGCGGGCGATGGCGTCTGGCTGAAGCGCAATCGCCCGATACGCCTTCATCGCCTCGGCGGCCACGGGATCGGTGATAGTGCCGGCAAGCTCGCTTTCGACCACGCCGGGATGGATGCAGGTGACGCGGATATTGTCGTGCTCCTGGCGCAGGCCATCCGAGATCGCCCGCACCGCATATTTCGTGGCGCAGTAGACGGCTGCCGTCGGCGACACGCTCAGCGCGCCGATCGAGGCGATGTTGACGATCTGGCCGGACCCGCGCGCCACCATCTCCGGCAGCACGGCGGCGATGCCGTAGAGCACGCCCTTGATGTTGACGTCGACCATCCGGTCCCACTCCTCGACCTTGAGCGAGGCCATCAGCGACAGCGGCATCACGCCGGCATTGTTGACGATGACGTCGACGCGGCCCCAGACCCCGCGCGCTGCGTCGGCAAAGGCGGCAACGCTGGCGCGGTCGGTGACGTCGAGTGGATGCGCGAGCACCGTTCCGCCCCGCCCGTTCAACTCGGCCGCAAGCGCATTCAGACGGTCGGTGCGCCGCGCGCCGAGCAGAATCTTCGCGCCGGCCGCGGCCAGCTCGCGGGCAATGCCGGCGCCGATACCGCTGGAGGCGCCGGTGATGAGAATGACTTTGTCGATTGGCATGAGGGTTCTTCCCGTTGCTTTCGGAGTGATTGCGGGAAGATGGACCGGCGCCATCGCTGTGATAAGACGACGATCCCTAACCACACTGACAAGCTACGCTAACCGATGGAACCAGACCTCAACGCCCTCGCCGTCTTTGCGCTGGTCGCCGAAGAGCGGAATTTCCGCGCCGCCGCCGACCGTCTCGGCGTAACCCGCTCGGCGGTGAGCCAGACAATCCGGCGGCTGGAGGAAACGCTCGGCATCGCGCTGGTCCAGCGCACCACCCGCAGCGTCAGCCTGACCGAAGCCGGCGAGCGGCTGCATGCGGAGGTCGCGCCTGCGATCGCGGACATGCGCGCCGCGCTCGACGGCACCGAGGCACTACGCGGGCGGCCGCGCGGTTTGCTACGCCTCGCCGTCTCCTCGATCGCCGAGCATTTTCTCTCGGGGCGCTTTCTTGCGGACTTCGCCGACGCGAACCCGGAGGTGCAGCTCGACATCACCGTGACGGATGCGGAATTCGACATCGTCGCCGCCGGCTATGACGCCGGCGTCCGCCTTGGCGAGGTCATCGAGCAGGACATGATTGCGGTGCCGATCGCCGGAGAGGAACGCCAGCTCGCCGTCTGCGCGCCGGATTTCCGCGACCGCTTCGGCGTGCCCTCGCATCCGTCCGAGCTTGCGTCCTTTCGCTGTATCGGCTGGCGTCCGGCGCCGAACGTTGTCCCCTATCGCTGGGAGTTTGCCGACGGCGGCAAGGAGTTCAGCGTCGCGGTCGCGCCCGAGATCACGACCAACGACATGGCGCTGATGATCAAGCTGGCGGTGGCCGGCGCCGGCATCACGTTCGGCATGGAGGCGAGCTTTCGCCCCGCGATCGCGCGCGGCGAGCTGGTGCCGATCCTGGAGGACTATTGCCCCTGCTTCGCCGGATTCTATCTCTACTACCCGAGCCGCCGCAACGTCGCACCGAAGCTGCGCGCGCTGATCGAGCATCTGCGGCGGCGCGCGTGAACCGGAAGGAGCCGGTATGGAGAAAGAAGAGCTCGCCGGCATCTACCGTGCCTACATCGCCTGCCTGAACCGGCAGGATTGGCCGGCGCTCGGCCAGTTCGTGCATGATGAGGTCGCCCGCAATGCCCGTCCGCTCGGCCTGTCCGGCTACCGCGCGATGCTGGAGCAGGATTTTCGGGAGATACCCGACCTGCAATTCCACATCGAGATGCTCATCATCGATCCACCGCGCGTCGCGGCACGACTGAAGTTCGATTGCACGCCGGTCGGGACGTTCCTTGGGCTTGCCGTCAACGGAAGGCGCGTGTCGTTTTGCGAGAACGTGTTCTACGAATTCGGCAACGACAAGATCCGGCAGGTCTGGTCGGTGATCGACAAGACCGCGATCGAGGCGCAGCTCTGACCTTGCGCCTCGATGTCGAACCTACGCCGCCGCCGGCGCCACCTCGCCTTGCGGCTTCGCAAACGGCCTGAAATTCATCGCCATCAGGAAGGCACCCAAGCCCATCGCCCAGGAAGCGATGTAGAGCCAGGCGTAGCTGGAGAAGGCGTCGTAGATCAGGCCGCCGGCGAGCGGGCCCGTCGCCATGCCGAGGCTGCCGGCCATCGCCGTGCCGCCGATCACCGTGCCCATCATCCGCAGCGGAAAGTTCTCGCGTATCAGCACGGCGTAGAGCGGCATGGTGCCGGCATAGATGAAGCCGAACACCGCGCCGACGGCGTAGAAGGTCGCGAGCTGATGGGCGAAGACGTAGGCGAGCGCGCCGAACGCCTGGAGCAGCAGCCCTGAGACCAGCACGCGCTTGGCCCCGAAACGGTCGCCCATCAGGCCGAAGGCGATGCGCCCGCCGAGACCGGCAAAACCCTCGATGCTGTAGATCGTCACCGCCGCGACCAGCGGGATGCCGCAGCTCACGGCATAGCTGACGGTGTGGATGATTGGACCGGAATGGGTGGCGCAGCAGAAGAAATTGGTCGCGAGCAGGATGAGGAATTGCGGCGAGCGCAGCGCCTCGCCCATCGACATCTCGCTCTGCGCGGCCCCCTCGCCCGTTGGTGCGACCGCCGCATTGGCGAGCGCTGGCGGGCGGCGCACCAGGAACGAGACTGGGATCATGATGGCGCCGACGACGAGCGCGATGATCTGCATCGAGGTGCGCCAGTCATGGTTCGAGACGAGCCAGGCCGCGAGCGGCGCCATCGTCATCGGCGCCACGCCCATGCCGGCCGACACCAGCGACACGGCAAGGCTGCGATGGGTATCGAACCAGCCGGTCACGGTCGCCATCATCGGCGCGAAGATCGCCGCACAGGAGGCGCCGACCAGAAGGCCGAACACGAACTGGAACACGATCAGGGAGGTCGCATGGCTCGCCGTGAACAGGCTGAGCGCCAGTACCGTCGATCCCGTCAGCACCACCGGCAACGGCCCGAACCGGTCGGACAGTGTGCCCCAGACCATGCTGGTGCAGGCCATCGCCAGAAAGCCGATCGTCATCGCGCTTGAGATGCCGGTCACGGACCAGCCGGTGTCCTTGGCGATCGGCTGCAGGAACACCGGCAGCGAAAACATGCCGCCGATCGCGACGCAGCCGAGCAGGCCGCCGGCGGCGACGATCACCCAGCGATAGTTGGAAGAAGTCATTTCGGTCTCCCGTCAGGTCTGTCTCACGTGGAAGACGAATGGGAACTGCGCCGGCCGACATGGCTCACCTCATTTTTGCCGCACGGGTTCGTGACCAGCCAACAAAAAAGTCGAAAAACGACCCCATGCAAAGTAGCCGGGCGCTGTCGGATCAATGACTTACGAGGCAGATGATTTGCGACAACCGTGACGCGATTTGACTCATCGGGCAAAACACCAGCACCATACCAGGGACAAATCCATGCCAAAGATCGACATCGCTGCCGTGCCATCGCGCAAAGGCTCCGGTTATCCGGCGCCCTTCAATGCGCCTTGCGCTGATCGCATCCGCCAGCGGCTGGGCGACGCCGGGGGCCTGAGGGATTTCGGGATCAATCTGATGCGCCTGCCGCCGGGCAACTGGTCGAGCCAGCGGCACTGGCATTCGCACGAGGACGAGTTCGTCCATGTGCTCGAAGGCGAAGTGACGCTGATCGAGGACGGCGGCGAAACCGTCCTGCGCGCGGGCGACTGCGCCGCCTTCCCGAAGGCAAGCGGCAACGGCCATCACATGGTCAACCGGTCAGATGCAACGGCCGTCTATCTCGAGATCGGCTCGCGCTCACCCGACGACCTCATCACCTGCTCCGACATCGACATGATGAGCCCGGCATCCGACGGCCGATTCCTGCACAGGGACGGCACGCCCTATCCGGCGTGACGTCTCACAGCGCCGCGCCACGGCGCCACGTGCCGACGGTGAGCCAGACCGCCGAGACCAGGAAGTACAGCGCGCCGACCGCAGCGTAGCCCGCGACGTTCGCGATCGACGGGATTGCGGGCATCGTAGCCTGAAAGATGAAGAAGCCGCCCGCCAGCGCCGACTGGCCACCACTGAGCACCATCGCCCATTGCGCGCCGTAGCTCCTCCAGCGCCGGACCGCCGTTCCGAGTTGAAGCAATCCGGCAAGGATCGCCCACGCGCCGAAGATCCCGAGCACCCAGTTCATGCTCACCCGCAAGGCCAGGATGACCGCGATGGTGGTCGCCAGGCTGACCAGCACGTTCAGTGCCTGGGTGCGGTTCTGGTTCAATCCGCCGCTGCAGAGCGCGTCAAGATAGTTCGCCGCGGCGTCCCATGCCGGATAGGCGATCAGCAACGTTGCCGCGATCACCGCAGATGACGGCGCGATGGCGAAGGCCGCAATGACCCAGGCGAGGGAAAACGCGGCGCGTAGGAAATAGTATTGCTTCAGCCATTGCGCGCGGTCGAACGTATCCGAAGTCATCTCAAGATTTCTCATGTTCTTTCCTTACCTACTAGTTGGTAGATTTCTTGCGAAGCGAAATCGCTGCCATTCACCTCGATTGCAGCGATGCTGATTGCGTCAGTGCCTGGGGGAAAGCCGATCCAGCAGCGGACGGGCGATGATCCCGAACATCTTTGGATCGCCATAGGCGCGCGCGGACAGCATCGCGCCGTGAACGGTCGCCATGAATCCTTCAGCCTCGACCCGGGCCGTGCCGGAGAGCTGAAGCCGCCCCTGCCGCTTGCCGCGCTCCATCACCGATGTCAGCCACGACGCCAGCGAGCGGAAGTGAGCCCGGACCTCGAGCGCGACCTCCTCAGGCAGGATCGGAAGCTCGCTGGCGAGCAGCGCGCAAACGCAGAACGGAGCCGTCGCGTCCTTGATGCACGCTTCCCAATACGCGACATAGCTCCTGAGCTGCTCGCCCGGGTCGGGGACGTTTCGCTCCATGGCCGCCAGCCCAGCCTGGGCCTCCTCGCGATATCGCGACACGAGGGTGCGGACCAGATCGACCTTGCTGGCGAAATGGTGGTGGATGCTCGGTTTGCGGATGCCGACGATCTCGGCCACATCGGCGTAACTGAAGCCGTTGTAGCCGCCTGCAATGATCAGCGTGCGGGCGCAGTCCAGAATGTCGTCGGCGGTCGAGGAAATCTTGGTCATGGCAGGTTAACTACCTTCCAGTTGGTAGGCCGTCAAGAACGGCGTGCTTCACCCCTCCGTGAGTGGTAGGAGCCCTGCATGACCATCCGCCCCATCGTCCGTTACCCCGATCGCCGGCTCACGATGCCGGCACGCACCGTCACCGCATTCGACGACGGCCTGCGCGAGCTTGCAGCGGATCTGCTCGACACCATGCGCGCCGCGCCCGGCATCGGCATCACCGCGCCGCATGTCGGCGTGCCGCTGCGCGTCGTCGTGCTGGAGCTCGATGCCAAGGACGGCCCCCTCACCTACGTCAATCCGGTCATTGAATGGACGTCACCCGAGATGATCCTGCACCGCGAGGGCAGCGTCTCGATGCCCGGCGTCAATGACGAGGTACAGCGCCACGCCCGGGTGCGGATCAGCTATTGGGATCTCGACGGCAAATTGCAGAGCGAGGAGTCCGAAGCCTTGCGCGCCGTCTGCCATCAGCACGAGATCGACCAGCTCGACGGCATGTTCTGGATCCAGCGGCTGTCGCGGCTGAAGCGCGAGCGGCTGGTGAAGAAGTTCGAGAAGATGTCGCGGAATATGTAGTACGGGTTGGCCGCGACTGCGCTTCGCGCAGCCGCGGGCATAATCCACCTTAGGCAATCATTTCAGCGGCAAAAACAAATCCGCGACCGTCTCGTGCTCGGGCACTTCCGGGAAGAAGCTCAGCCGTTGGCAATAGATCGGGAAGTCACGTGCCTCCTCGCCGCTGGCCGGAAGCCAGTCGCGATAGAGATAGAGCGCGGCGGGCTCCAGATTGTCGGTGTAGCCGACGATTCGCAGCACGGCGCAGCGTCCGCCGGGGATCTCGCCGGCCTTGATCTCTTCGCCATTCGCCTCGATCGACTGCTCGGCGCCGACACAAAGGTCCACGCTGTAATCGGCAGGCGATGAAGGACGCCGCTCGGAACGCCAGACATTGAAAGTCGGACTTGTCCGGGGATGCAGGCCGGCTGTCTTGCGCCAGGCGATGAAGCGCTGGATGGTGGCGCCAAGCGTCGCCGGGTCGCCCCGATGCTCCATGATCGCCACTTTCGTGGTGGGCACATCGCGGATCGTCACGTCGTCACTGCTAAACGTCTTCATGAGCTTGTTCCTCGCGTTATCGAGAGGCCCGAAGGCCGCAAGCCACGGCTCCCAGTCGGGAGACTTCCGGAACGACGACGGCGATTGCCCGAACCGTTGCCGAAAGGCGCGGGCGAAGGCGTCAGGCGTAGCGTAACCGGCATCCATCGCGATGTCGGTGACGCCAAGGGCGTTACCGTAGGCCAGCTGATGTGAAGCGCGCTTCATGCGGGCCAACTGGATATAGCGATGCACTGACAACCCGAAGGTCGCGGTGAATTGCCGGTGGAAATGAAACTTCGAGAACGCGGCAACAGCGCTTAACCCGTCGAGGGCCAGATCATCGTCGAGATGCCGATCGATATGATCCAGCACCCGTCGCATCCGGTCCTGATAGTTTTGCAGCGCCGCCTTCATCGTCCCTCCTCCGTGGCGGCTCCATCTAGCCGCAGAAGGCCGTGACACGCTCGACCGATCTTGCGGTTTGAGAGGATATCGCGGCATTCGCCGGCCCGTAGGGCGGATTAGCGAAGCGTAATCCGCCATCTTGAACGAGCAGCGGCGGATTACGGCTTGCGGCTAATCCGCCCTACGCACCTATCCCGCCATCAGCGCCTTCGCCAGCGCCATGTAGGCCGGCAGCGTCACGGGATCGTTGGCGGCGTTGCCCGCGACGGGATGCGAGGCGTAGCGCGCGATCACCATCTCGGCCTTCGGATCGACATAGATGCCCTGGCCGTAGACGCCGCGCGCCATGTAGGCGCCGTGGGCGTTGTGGCTGACCCACCATTGGTTGCGGTAGGAGGCGCCGGGCAAGGTGGTGTAGCCGGCGGGCTTGAACTTTTCGGGGTCGCCGCCGCGCGCGATGTCCTCGACCACGGATGATGGCACGATCTGGCGACCGTTGAAGCGGCCATGGTTGCGCATGGTCTCGCCGAAGCGGGCAAGATCGCGCAGTGTCGTGGAAAGACCGCCACCGCCGCTCTCGGTGCCGATGCGGTCGACGTGATAATACGCGTCCTCCTCCGCACCCATGGGAATCCAGATGCGCTCCGACAGAAGATCGGACAGCGTCATGCCGCTGGCGCGCCTGATGATCCAGGCCAGCACGTCGGTGTTGACGGTCTTGTACGCAAAGACCTTGCCGTGCTCGCCCTGCTTCTTCTGCGCCATCAGGAAATCGAAAATGGTGGTCGGGCCGTCATAATCGGGCTCGATCGGCGCCATGCCGTTGGCGCGCCGCAATCCCCACACGGCGGAATTCTTGTCGGTGTAGACCTCGGTGTATGCGAGGCCCGTGGTCATATCCATGACCTCGTGCACACGCGCGTCCCCGAACGGGCTGGCCTTCAGCTCCGGCACGTAGTCCGTGACGGGCGCCTGCGGATCGATCTCGCCCTCGCTGACAAGGATGCCGGCGAGCACACCGGTGAACGACTTCGTCACCGACATCCCGATATGCGGCTTGTGCGGCTTCAACGCGCCGAAATAGCGCTCATAGATCAGCTTGCCCCGATGCAGCACGGCGATGCCGTCCGCATAGGTCTCCTCCAGCATCTTTGCGAAGGTCATGGGCCGGCCGTCCATCGTGGTCGAGGCGACCGCGCCGATGTCACGGTCCTCGCGCGGCAGCAGCGAGGCCGGCCCTGCCCCGCGCCAGACGTTCACCGTCGGCACCAGCTGCCGGACATTGCTCCACGCCCAGCGCAACTCGGGAAAGCTGCGGAACGAGCCGTCCTGGAAGGTGATGGTGCGATCCGGCGCCGGCGGAAAGCCCTTCATCCAGCCGAGGGTCTCGGGATCGGTCTCGGCGGCGGTTGCGGGCTGTTGGCTGGGGGCGATCGCGGTGGACATGCAGGCTGGCTCCGGAGAGGGCGATGCGGATGTCGTATCACGGCCGAACGTGACGGACATCCGACGTTTGCGCCGGGTCCCTGCGCGCCGATCGGATCGGCGGCAGCGCCAGCCCTGCTCACCACCGCGCTGTCGCGCTCCCCAGCACGGTCCGTCCCTGCGTGAACGCGCAGGTCCCACCATTGCAGATCGGAACGCGCTCATCCGACAGATTGCGCGCATTCAGACCCAAGCGCATGCCGCGATAGTCGTAATGCACGCCCGCATCAAACGCCGTGACGGCCGGATTCCTGATCGTATTGACCTCGTCCGCCCAGGTCTGCCCGATCCATCGCGCACCGGCACCGACGCCAAAGCCTGCAAGCAGGCCATTCTGCCAGGTGTAATCGAGGAAGATCGCCGCCTGCTGCAACGGCACGCCGATCGGCACCTTGCCGAGATCAAGGCCATTGCTGCGCGTCACGATGGCATCGGTATAGCTGTAGGACGCGACACCTTTGAGACCCTCGGCCAGCGACAGCACGGCCTCGAGCTCGGCGCCGCGCGAACGAACCTGACCGGTCTGCACCGAAAAAGTCGGAAAGGCCGGATCGATGGTCAACACGTTGTCCTTGGTGAGGTTGAACCAGGTCGCGGTGAAGTAACTGTTCCAGCCAAGCGGCTGATACTTGATACCGGCTTCAAACGATTCACCCGTCGTTGGCGCGAATGGTGTACCGCCGCGCTGGGGTGCCGTCGTGCCGGTTAGCGGCAGAAACGATGTCGCATAGTTCACATAGGGGGCAAGCCCCGACTCGAACAGATACAACAATCCGGCGCGGCCGGTGAACTTGCTTGGCTCGCTGTTGCTCGTCACACCCGTCAGGTCGTTGCGGTTCGAGAGCTCGGCAAAATCCTGCCGGCCGCCGACGGTCAGCCGCCAGCCGCCCCACGCCATCTGGTCTTGTGCGTAAAGCCCGACCTGGCCGAGCGTTTGGCTGTTGGTGCTCATGAGCCCCAGAGGCATCGTCGGCGCCGAACTGCCGTAAACCGGATTGGTCAGATCGAGCGACGGCGCCAAGCCGGCATAATAGTCCAGCGTCGTGCTTTGCCGGAAATAATCAACACCCGCGAGGACCGTATGCTTGATCGGACCGGTGGCCAGCTTGGCCTCGATCTGGTTGTCGACGTTGAACGTGTTCAGCCGCTCACGGAAGGTCGCCGCGTAGCGATTGAGGGTGCGGCCATCCGGCGACAAACCGAGCGCATCGACCATGTTGCCCTCGAACGACACATGTCCGAGCCGGACATGCTGCCGGAACGCCAATGCCTCGTTGAAGCGATGCTCGAGCCTGTAACCGACCGAGGCCTGCCACTGCGTGAGCGCGTCGAATGCGGGATCGCCGAGACGAATATTGGTGACCACGCCGGTCACCGGGTTGCGAAGGTAATACGGCCACATCGACGTCTTGCTGCGCTCGTACTCGGCCAGCACGGTCAGCGTCGTATCCTCGTTCAGCTTGGCGGTCACGCTCGGGGCGAAGAACACGCGGTCGTCCCACGTCCCGGGAATCTGCGTGCCGCTGTCGCGCACCAGCCCGGTGAAGCGATAGAGCAGCTTGTCGTTATCAAGGCTCGGTCCGCTGAAGTCGAAACGTCCCTGATAGCGATCGAAATTGCCGATATCGAGGCCAACCTCGTTGAGCCGCTTGTCGAGCGGCATCTTGCTCACATAGTTCACCATGCCACCGGCTTCATTGGCACCGTACAGCACGGACGACGGACCGCGCATCACCTCGATGCGCTCGGCGCCATAGGGCTCGTTGCGGAAATAGGCGAACGAGCCGTTGCCCTGCCGCAAGCCGTCCCGATAATTGCCGTACTGGTTGGCCGCAAAGCCCCGGATCAGAAACTGATCATAACGCGGGTCGAAGCCGTATGGCTGCGTCTGCACGCCGGCGGTGTAGGCCAACGCCTCGCCGACGGTTCGTGCGCCGGTGTCGCGGATCTGGTCCTGCGTCACGACCGAGACGGACTGCGGCGTCTCGATCAGCGGCGTATTCGTCTTGGTGCCGGTGGCGCTGCGCGTTGCGACGAAGCCCTGGACCGGACCCATCGCACTCTGAAGAGTCGTGGCCGACACCGGAGCTGCTGCAGCAATCTGCGCCTCCCTGCGCGGATTCGGCCGCCGCACCGATCGTCGCATCTCGCTTGCGGCACCGGGCCGCGCGGACTGCGCGCGGCGGGCCTGCTGCGGCTTTGGAGCATCGACCGTCACTGGCGGTAGCTGAGATTGAGCGTAACTCTTGCCGTCAAGTCCTGCATCCAACACGAACAAACTGCAGGTCGCGAGAAAACCATGCCTCACGGCATTCAAACTCAGCATTCCAATCCCCGGTGAGCAAAAAATCAGACGCGGACTTATGGGCACACGGAAACGAGGAAGCGAAATTGAATGGGTCTAAAGAATGTCGTCTCGTCGCGACTGTGGCATTGTTGCGACTCCGATCCCGTATGCGCAGCGTGCGACAATCTGGACATCGCACCCCTTGATGGATGGCGCTGCGAGCGCTGCGTCAAACCGCCCCGCGGCGATGTTGAACAAACACCGGCGTCAGGCGTCTACCGTTTCACCCTGTCAACTCAGGCGCGGAACGGAAGGATCCCATGAAGGTTCGCAAGTTTGCCGTGGCGGATGCGTCGTTCGAACGCTCGCCCGGGCAGGACGGAGATATTTTCGCAGGCAATGTGATCGACCGGCGCCACGGCGGCCCGATCACCATCGGATACGGCCGCTATGCGCCGAACCAGAGCCTCGATGAAAAGCTCGCCGTGGACGATGTCATGCTCGTGCTGGAGGGCAAGCTATCGGTGTCGAGTGAAGCCGGCACCGTCACGGCAGGCCCCGGCGAGATCATCTACATGCCCAAGGGCGAGAAGGTCACTATCCGCTCGCACGAGCAAGGCGCCGTCACGGCCTACGTCACCTATCCACATTGGCAGGAGGCGCATGAGTGAGACGTTTCGGGTCCGGCACGGCTCTCAGGCCCTCTTGCCGCTCCGCTTGGTCAGCGGCGCATTGCGCCGCTCCCGCTTGCCGCGCACGATTTCCGTCGCCAGCGCGTCGAGCTTCGGCTCCCAGAAAGTCCTGAACCGACCGACCCAGGCATCCACTGCCTGAAGTCCGGCCACGTCGACCGAGTAGAGGCGTCGTTGCGCTTGCGCTCGAACGGTCGCAAAGCCGCTCTCGCGCAGCACCTTCAGGTGCTGCGACACGGCGGCTTGCGTGATGCCGAACTCGGCGCCGATCGCCTCGACGACTTCCCCGGAGGCCATCTCTCCCGGGGCGAGCAGTTCGAGGATGCGTCGGCGCACGGGATCGGCGAGGACTTCGAAGACGTGCATCAGCTTCCTGTGCCGGGGTGCGCGATGTCAGGCGGCATCTCGCCGCGATAGAAGGCAATGGTACGGTCCGAGCGCTGCTTCGCCGAGGCCGCATCCACCCCGCTCGCGACATGCGCTGCGCGCCAATACTCACCGCTCCCGGTCATGAATTCCTTGCCCTCGGGCGAGCCCATCCACGCCTCGGCCGTCTCGTGGTCGACCGATGCCCCCGTCGCAACGTATCGCTCGAGCCCGGCAATGGCGAGGTCCCAACCGATGCCGACCGCACCCGGACCGAACTGATTCCAATGATCCTCGATGATCGCGCTGTGCTCGAGCGTCAAGCGCGCCTGGCTCCGTTCTGCCGCCAGCGTGACGTCGATCCAGCTCACCGCGCCTGCAAATTCCCACGTCGCCGCAAAATGAGTTGGCGGCGCACAGGCCGTGATGGTGCCGCCCGCATTGCCCTTGAGCTGATATCTTCCGCCGAGCTGGAGATCTCCCTCGACCGGCAGAAACCAGCGCGGGATGCGTTCCCTGCTCGTCACCGCATCCCAGAGATCGTCGACGCTGGTGTCGTAGAGCCGCGTCAAGGTGACCGCACTGGCCGCCTTCCCGTCCTTCTCGAAATTGCGCACCGAACGCGTGACAAGCCCCAACACCCTGGCAACGTCGATCTCCATCCCGGACCTCCCTTTGATTTCGGGAAGGAATATCGGCATAGGCTTATATAAGTCAATACTTATATTACGGCATGCGACCGTCACCTTGCCATCGAGCACGATGGGTTCCGCCGCACACTTTGAGCGCGCCTGACGTCGCGCGCTTCATCCTCGACCTCAAGGACTTCAACCGGCGCTGACGAGGCCAGGGCGCGCTTGCGCTGGCGTTACCTCAGTACCGATGCTACGAGGCTGCACGCACAGGATGAATCACGGACGCCCCCTCAAGAACGTCCCATTCTCAAACGGAATCCAGGAATGAATGTAACTGTCTCGATCGTCGTCGTGGCTGCCGAGCTTGTCGTCAGCGCGCTGAGTGCCTTCATCTCAATTGCCGCGCTCGGATTCGCAGGAGAGGCCACGCGGTCCAAGGACCTGACGGCCTTCGGCTGGATCCTCGGAGCTCTCTACATCATCGTCGCCCTGACGCCCCTCATCGCAACCGCCTGGGTGGCCTACAGGCGGTTTGTTTCGGACAAGGCATTTCCCGTGCTCGAGGTCATCTCGTCCCCGTACCTGGTCCCGGTGGTGCTGTTAGTCGGCGCCGCGATCTTCTGCGTCGGGCTGCTGGCGTTCCAGAATGGCGCGGGGTTGGCGCCGCGATAGGTGCGACGCTTGAGACCTGTTTGAGAAAAGCTGGCACAGTCCGTCGGGATCGGTGGAGCGAAGCGATGCCCATCCTGCGAGCAGCGCGATAATCAGGACGGCGGCAACTCGCCGAAGGGATCAAGCACGGGCACGCCGAGCGGCACAAAATGCCTCGCGTTGCGTGAGAGGACCGTCAACGCGTGCTGACGCGCAGTGGCAGCAATGATGATGTCGGCAAAGCCCGGCGAGTGTCCCTGCCCCCGCGCCCGGTCTGACAGCTGCCCGGCGATCCGCGCCGTTGGCACGTCGAATGCCAGGATTCGATCTCCATAGAGATGCAGCACAGCGTCGAGCCAGTGGGTCAGGTCCCTGCTCTTGCGCGTCGCCTTCTCGCGCCGGAGTTTGGCTATTCCGTCCTCGATTTCTGCGATGGTCACAGCGGACAAGAATAGGGAACCGGATTGCGCATCCATCCACGCGACGACCGCCGCGGACACCGGCCGGTTCGGTGATGCGGCGGAGATAACGTTGGTGTCGACGAGGTACACGTCTCAGAAATCAGTCTTGCGCAGCTTGGACCGATTGCGCGGCGGTAAATCGCCCGCCCTCACGGGAGCCGCCATCAGCAGACGACCGAAGCTCGGCACCTGCGACAGCCGCTGCCACTCTTCGTAGCTTAGGACAACCGCCTGCTTCTTGCCGTGACGCGTGATCACCGCAGGCTTGCCGTCGATTGCCTCGTCGACGACCGCGGAGAGATTGGCCTTGGCATCACGAAGCTGGATTTCGCGCATGAGGACACCTATGTGACTACAGTGATCATATAGGAAGACGGCTCACAATTCAAAGAGATGGAGTAGATGACGGGAGATGGGTTTCGCTGCGCTCTACCCATCCTACGGGCCCTGCTGGCGTTCCAGAATGGCGCGGGGTTGGCGCCGCGGTAAGTGCCCATCCTACGCGTTGACCTCGCTCGCTTTCCCTATTGCTTGAAGCATGTTCGCGATGCCATTTCAGGAAGTGCGGGTGTGGGCGATCTGATATTCGCCGCGGCGCAAGTGCGTACCCCGTCTTATTGATGATTGATCGCGCGCCATTCCATTGATAAGCTTTAGCCCGGTGATGGCACAACGCTCATCGTAGGCGCGAAGCACGACGCGACGGAAGACTCGATCGCGCAAAATCCTAGATACTGTCACGCTAATACGCTCGCGCTGCTGTTCGAATCTGAACGGCACCGCCTCCTCGTTAAGGTCGAGTGGACGGACATCGTCATCGCGTCGCGGCAACAGCGGCGCATTCTCCGCCAAACCAAGTTCACATATTCTGTTGAAGTCGCCGGGGGAGATTGGACGGACTGCAGACTGAGCGCGTCCTGAAATTCGTCCCTGCTCATTCAGGACGCCGCGCTCTACGGGACCAGTTGGCCCGTTGAAGGGGACCGGATTGGCGAAATCGAGGTAACTTCCGGGTTCGATCATAGCCAAATACATTCCCGAAGTACCTGGATCGGGAACAACCTGCTGAACCCGCGCAATCGCAAAGTAGCCCCGCGTCTCAGCGACCTTGCTCGGTTCGTAGTAGATTATCCAATCACCGACGCAGGCTTCAACGCGGCGAAGATACTGGCTGGGAAATTGATATTGTTCAGCGGGGCTGTCATCGTAGATCGAGTCCGATCGATGGATGAATACCCCAAATCCCATGATCTAAGCGACGCCGCCTCCCCGAAGCGCTTGAGATTGAATAGGCACCCCCTACTCCCACTCAATCGTCCCGGGCGGCTTGCTGGTCACGTCGTACACCACCCTATTCACGCCCTTCACCTCGTTGATGATGCGCGTGGCGGTCTCGCCCAGGAACTTCATGTCGAACTGGTAGAAGTCCGCGGTCATGCCGTCGGTTGAGGTGACGGCGCGCAGGCCCACGACGTAGTCGTAGGTGCGGCCGTCGCCCATGACGCCCACCGTCTTCACGGGGAGCAGCACGGCGAAGGCCTGCCAGATCTCGTCGTAGAGACCGTGCTTGCGGATCTGGTCGATGTAGACGGCGTCCGCCTTGCGCAGGATGTCGAGCTTGTCGCGGGTAATGTCGCCAGGGCAGCGGATGGCAAGGCCCGGGCCCGGGAACGGATGGCGGCCGACGAAGATCTCGGGCAGGCCGAGTTCGCGGCCGAGCTTGCGCACCTCGTCCTTGAACAGCTCGCGCAGCGGCTCGACGAGCTTCATGTTCATGCGCTCGGGCAGGCCGCCGACATTGTGGTGCGACTTGATCGTCACCGAGGGGCCGCCGGTGAAGGAGACGCTCTCGATCACGTCGGGGTAGAGCGTGCCTTGCGCCAGGAAGTCGGCGCCGCCGATCTTCTTGGCCTCCTGCTCGAACACCTCGATGAAGAGGCGGCCGATGGTCTTGCGCTTGGTTTCGGGATCGGTGACGCCTTCGAGCTCGCCGAGGAACTGCTTGGACGCATCCACGTGCACGAGCGGGATGTTGTAGTGGTGGCGGAACAGGTCGACCACGGTCTTGGCCTCGTCGAGGCGGAGCAGGCCGTGATCGACGAACACGCACGTCAGCTGCTCGCCGATGGCTTCGTGGATCAGCACGGCCGCCACGGCGGAATCGACGCCGCCGGAGAGGCCGCAGATCACCTTGCCCTTGCCGACCTGGGCGCGGATTTTTGCGATCTCCTCCTCGCGGAAGGCGCGCATGGTCCAGTCGCCGGTGAGCCCTGCGATCTTGCGCACGAAGTTGCGGATCAGTTTCGCGCCGTCGGGCGTGTGCACCACTTCGGGGTGGAACATCAGGCCGTAATATTTGCGCGTCTCGTCCTGGATGATCGCGAACGGCGCGTTCGGCGAGGTGCCGGCAACGGAGAAGCCCGGCGGCATCTTGGTGATGCGGTCGCCATGGCTCATCCAGACCTGGTTCTTGCCGCCCGACGACCAGACGTCCTCGAACAGCTTGCTCGGCGCCTTCACCTCGACGTCGGCGCGGCCGAATTCGCGGTGATGGCCACCCTCGACCTCGCCCCCGAGCTGGGCCGCCATGGTCATCTGGCCGTAGCAGATGCCCATCACGGGCACGCCGGAATCGAAGATCGCTTGCGGGGCGCGGGGCGAGCCGGCCTCGTGGACCGACTCGGGGCCGCCCGAGAGAATCACCGCTTTCGGCTTCATCTCGTTGAAGGCGGCTTCGGCCTTGTTGAACGGGACGATCTCGCAATAGACGCCGTCCTCGCGCACGCGACGCGCGATCAGCTGCGTCACCTGGCTGCCGAAGTCGACGATGAGAATCTTGTCGTGCGCCGAGGCCACCGAGGGCGTCGACGCGGAGCGGTCGTTCTGTGCTGCTGTCATGGCCAGCAGATACGCGACGGGGGCTTTTCCCGCAACCGCGCGGGCCGCGCGCCCACATTCTTCTTTGGGTATGGACAAGGCGGATATAGGTAAGTATCATTGACCTAATATGCCCCACTCTTCAAACAGGGGCCGGTCAGGGAGAACGCCATGCCGCAGGATCATCAGCCTTCAACGCTTGCCGAGCTCGGCCGGACCTGGGTCGAGGCCTGGAACGCGCGCGATCTCGAACGCGTGCTCGCGCTCTATGACGAGGCCGCCGTGATGACCTCGGACCGCATTCCGGCGCTGGGGTTCGATGCCAGCGGAACGTTGCGCGGCAAGGACGCCTTGCGGGCGTATTGGGGCAAGGCGCTTGGGCTGCTGCCGGAGCTGCATTTTTCGCTGATCGAGCTGTTCGTCAGCCCCGATAGCGTCGTGGTGTTCTACGCGAACGAGCGCGGCAAGAAGATCTGCGAATATCTGCGGGTGAATGATGCGGGGCTGATCGTGCAGGGCTCGGCGAACCATTTGGTGCACTAGTCTATCCCCGTAAATTGCGAGCGCAGCGAAGCAATCCAGAATCTTTCCGCGGATACATTCCTGGATTGCTTCGTCGCAAGGGCTCCTCGCAATGACGAAGTTTGTTGCTAATAGCGAGCCAAGCAGCATCGCCCCCAATTCAGGACCTCCCTCATGAAGCTTCCCACCTCCCCGTTCACCGTCACCGACTGGAGCAAGGTCAGCCCGACCACACACCCCGGCGAGCATGGCGAGGCCATTTGGCGCACGCTCAACATCGGCGATCTCCGGGTGCGGATGGTCGAGTATTCGCCGGGCTATTTGGCCGACCATTGGTGCGATCGCGGCCACGTGCTCTACGTGCTCAAGGGCGAGCTCGACAGCGAGCTGCGCGACGGGCGCAAATTCAAGCTCACGGCCGGGATGAGCTACCAGGTCTCGGACTACGGCGACGCCGCGCACCGGTCCTCGACCGCGACCGGAGCGACCCTTTTCATCGTGGACTGAGATCCGCCGGGCGGTTAATTTGCACCGCAAAATAGCAAAGTCGCGCGACGCGCCGGCTCACGGGTGGTGCCTTGAACTGGCCCCAAATTCTCGCTATATTGTGATCATCGATACTTGGCCGAACGACTGGGCCGCTTCGCTTCGTTGCTGACGGGCGCGCACGCTTCAGATGAATTCTCCAAACATCGACTCATCAGGGACTATGGGCGCAATGCTGCGTACCGGTCCGCGTGCGTACTCAATCTAACTAACTAAAGGAAATTCCCATGGCTATGGGCACCGTGAAGTGGTTCAACACCCAAAAGGGTTATGGTTTCATCCAGCCGGACGACGGCCAGAAGGACGTGTTCGTGCACATCAGCGCCGTCGAGCGCGCCGGCCTCTCCTCCCTCAACGAGGGTCAGAAGGTCTCGTTCGACATCGTCGCCGATCGTCGCAGCGGCAAGTCCTCGGCTGACAATCTCCGCGTCGGCTAACGCCTACGCAGCGTTCTGACCACGGACGTACCGGCAGAACGTTAGAAAAATGAAAGCCCCGCGACCGGGATCCGGTGCGCGGGGTTTTTGTTTTTGGCTCCCCGTCATTCCGGGGCTCGCGAAGCGAGAGCCCGGAATCCATTGGACCGCGGAGACTGCCGCGCGATGGATTCCGGGCTCGCCCTGCGGGCGCCCCGGAATGACGGCGGAGTATTGTCAGCCCGCCTTCTTCAACACCGACACGAAGAACCCGTCCGTCCCAGTCCGCCGCGGCGTCATCAGCCAGCCCTCGGGCGACTGCAGCGCGGCTTCCCCAAACGCCTCCGCCTTGTCCCACAGCACGCTCGCGGTCTGCTCGGGCGGCACGGCCGCGAACTCGGGATGGCGCGCGACGAATGCCCTCACCTGCTCGTCGTTCTCTTCCGAAAGCACCGAGCAGGTGATGTAGGCAATGCGGCCGCCAGCCTTCACCAGCGGCACCGCGCGCTCCAGCACCTCGGCCTGGTCGCGCAGGCGAATCTCCAGCGCGCCCGGGCGCATGCGCCATTTGGCATCGGGGTTGCGGCGCCAGGTTCCGGTCCCCGTGCAGGGCGCGTCGATCACGACGAGGTCGGCAGAGGCGCGGATGTCGGCCAACGGATCGGCCTCGCCCTTGGGCGTGCGGACATCGGCATTATGGACCCCGGCGCGCGAGAGGCGCTCGTGGATCGGCGCGAGCTGGCGCTTGTCGCTGTCGGTCGCGATCAGCCGGCCCTTGCCCTGCATCAGGGCGGCGAGCGCCAGGGTCTTGCCGCCGGCGCCGGCGCAGAGGTCGATCACCTGCTCGCCGGGCTTTACCGCGGTGAATTGGGCGGCCAGCTGCGATCCCTCATCCTGCACTTCAATGGCGCCCTTGATGAAATCCTCCTCGGCCTGGATCCCGGGGTTGCGCGCATCGGCCGAAAGCGCGATGCGCAGGCCCGTTGCCGACCAAGGCGTCGGTTTCGCATGAAGATGAGCAAGCGACTGCAGCGCCTTGTCGCGGTTGGATTTTAGCGTGTTGACGCGCAGGTCGAGCGGCGCCCGGCTCGCCATCGCGGCCGCCTCCGCGGCACGGTCCTCGCCGAACACTTTTGCCAGGTGCGGATCCAGCCATTCGGGATAGTCGCCGGCGATCGCGGCCGGCGCGTCCTTCAGGGACCGCGAGGCGAGCGCGGCCGCTTCCGCCTCGGTCAGCGGCGCCGGCGCAAAGCGGCTGCCGTCGAACAAGGCGCCCATCGTGGCCGTGTCCATGTCGCGCTCGAGCCGGAGCATGCCGATCAACCTGGCACGCGCGGTACCGGACTCCATCAGGAACGCGCTCGAGGCGTAGCGGCGCAGCACGTCCCAGACCAGGCCGGCAATGGCGGCGCGGTCGCCCGAGCCGGCAAAGCGGTGCGCGGTGCCCCACTCCTTCAGCGCCTTGGCCGCGGGCACGCGGTCCTTCTCGATGGTGTCGATCAGTTCGATGGCTGCGGACAGCCGGGCAGCGGGAGTCATTTGAATCTTTCAGATTGGCATTGGCGGGCGCGCCTAGATCAGCAACAGCATTTTCAGCGCGAAGTAGATCCACATCGCCAGCAGCACCAGCACGCCGGCGAGCCAGATCGTGGAGCGCCGGCCGAGATCGTTCGAGGAGACAAACACGCCGGCATGGGCGAAGCGGGTCACCACGAACACCCAGGACATCAGCACGATGAAGAGATCGGCATGGCGCAGGGGCAGCGCCAGCGCAATCAGGACGTAGAGCAGGACCGGCAGCTCGAACTGGTTGCGGTAGCAATTGGCGATCTGCGTGGCGCCCTTCGGCCAGTTCGGCTCGCCGAGCGCAATGTCGCGGATCTTGGTCTCGCCGGAGACCAGCGTCTTGCGGCGCGCGAACACCATGCCGATCAGAAGCGCGAAGGTAAGGCCGACCTGCACGAAGACAGGGAGCAGGACCATTTGGACGGACATCGGAACTTTCCCGTAAGGCGGAACGCCGCGAACCGTCATTAGCCGCCGCTCCTCGTCCTGACAATCAACCAGTTGAACCGGCGTTCCCGGTCTTGCGACCAACCACCGATAGTTAAAGCGATTTCGGCTCCTTTTCGGGAGCCCAAGGCGAGATAGAGGCGAGATGGCGCCATGACCACCCTGTCCAGCCTCTGGACCGAATCCGCCGACGGCCAGCTCGGTATCCTGATGTCGGCCCTCTCAGGTATCGCGATGGCGCTTGCGGTCGCGCTGGCGATGACGGTCTACTTTCGCCTGAGCTACCGAACCTCGCGCGACGTCATCAGGCATGGCCTCGCCACTCTGGCCGCCACTGCCCTGTTCGCCTTCGCCGCCTACGACATGCGCCACGCCGCGCTCGCCTATCTCGGTCTCAATCCGTCCAAGCCCGCCGTGGAGTTCGAGATCCGCATGCCCCGGGCGATGCTGACGGCGATGACCGACAGCCAGATCGAGCTGCATACCGACCGCAACCAGACGCTGGCGCTGGTCGAGGGCGTGCGCGACCTCTCGGATGGCCGTGCGTTGCTGCGCGGCGCGGTCGTGCTCAACCACCGCACCGCGGACCGCGTGCTGGTCGTAAACCTGCCGGGCAAGGGCATTTTCGAGTTCCGCCTCCGTCTGCCCGCCGAGCCGCATCGCTCCCAAGAGTTCGGTCCCTGGCACCTCGCCGACCGCATCGCCTCGCCGCTCGCCGACACCGTCGCGCCGCAGGACGCCTACACGATCCGCTACCGCGTGCTTTAAACTTTGTTCGTTGCGATCCATGCCCGCGCCGTCATCGTTCCGACGCGCAAGCACGGGTACGGTGATCGCATGTCCGAATTTCGCCTGACGCAGATTTCCGACACCCATCTCGGCCGGCGCTTCCCCGGCCTGATCGCCAACTTCCAGGCGATCAGCGAACATATCGACGGCAACCGGCCCGATCTCGTCATCAACACCGGCGACGTCGCCTTCGACGGGCCGACCGGCCGCGACGATGTCGTCTTCGCAAAAGACCTGCACGAGGCCCTGCCCGTCGCCTGCCGTTACCTCCCCGGCAATCACGACATCGGCGACAATCCGACCGCGGTTGGCCCGGGGCCGAAGCCGCCGGTCACGGAAGCGCATCGCCGGCAATTCTGCGACCTCATCGGCGAAGACCATTGGTCATTCGAGGCCGCCGGCTGGCGCTTCATCGGCCTCAACTCGCTGGTGATGAATTCCGGGCTCGCCTTCGAGGTCGAGCAGTTCGACTGGCTGTCGCAACAGATCGCGCGCACGAACGGCAGGCCGGTCGCACTGTTCCTTCACAAGCCGGTGTTTCTCAACCTGCCCGACGATCCCGAGACGCCGGAGACCGCGATCCGCTACGTGCCGCAGCCGGCACGGGCACGGCTGATCGAGATGCTCGGGACGATCGACCTGCGCCTCATCGCCAGCGGCCACGTGCACCAGCGGCGCGACTTCACCTGGCGCCACACCCGCCATGTCTGGGCGCCGTCGGCCGGCTTCGTCATCAACGATCAGCGCCAGGACCGGATCGCGATCAAGGAAGTCGGGCTGGTCGAATACCGCTTCCGGCCCGACGGTTTCGAGGTCCGCCACGTCAGGGCCGCGGGCCAGGTCGATGTCGACATCGAGGAGTTGCTCGTCCAGATGGGCGGCGAGCATTAAGGCGCGCTGATCCGCTCAGGCGACGCTCTTGAGGTCCTGCTGGATCGCAGCGAGCAAGGATTGCAGCGCCTCGCTGTTCACCGGCTTGGCCGCGAGATCATTGGCAGGCGGCTGCCTGGCGGGCTGCACGGCCTTGACCGGGCGCTTTGGGAATGGCGGGGGCGGTGCCGGCATCGAGGGGCGCGTCAGATCGCCCTCCTCGTCGACATGGACGAACTTGCCATGGATGACGTCGTCGTGGCGGCCCATGACGAACATGGCCAGCCAATAGCCGGCAGCAAGCAGGATAACGCAGAAAACACTGATCTCTAACATCGCAGCACCTAAAATATGCCCGATGATTCAATGCCTTCGCGATCCCGTCAATGAACAGCCGGTCACACCTGCGGCTTTTGCGGGCAGGTGTGACCATTTGGTGACTCTTTCTTAACTATCCCGGGGCGGCATGTGGCTCCCGAGCCACGGGAGTCCCAGTCCCTGTCGCGCTAGGCCTTGTCCGGCCCGACCCGGACCAGCTGCTTGCCGAAATTAGCGCCCTTCAAGAGGCCCATGAAGGCGCCAGGCGCGCTTTCCAGGCCCTCGGTGACGAACTCCTTGTACTTGACCTTGCCGTCGCGGACCCAAGAGGACATGTCGCGCAGGAAGTCGCCATGGCGCGAGGCGAAGTCGGAGACAATGAAGCCGCGGAAGGTCAGCCGCTTCGTCAGCGTCGCTCGCATCATCGATGCGGCCCATTTCGGCGCCTTGGCTTCGGTGTCGTTGTAGTGCGCGATCAGGCCGCACACCGGCACACGCGCGAACGGATTGAGCAGGGGGAACACCGCCTCGAACACGGCGCCGCCGACATTCTCGAAATAGACGTCGATACCTTTCGGACAGGCCTCCTTCAGCTTGGCGGCCAATTCGGGATCGCGGTGATCGATGCAGGCATCGAAGCCGAGCTCCTTCACCACGTAGGCGCACTTGTCCTTGCCGCCGGCAATGCCGACCGCGCGTGCGCCCTTGATCTTCGCGATCTGCCCCACCGCCGAGCCGACCGCACCGGAGGCACCCGCGACCACGACGGTCTCGCCTGCTTGCGGCTTGCCGATGTCGAGCAGGCCCGTATACGCAGTCATGCCGGGCATGCCGAGCACGCCGATCGAGGTCGAGATCGGACCGAGCTTCGGATCGACCTTGATCAGGCCCTTGCCGTTCGAGATCGCATGCGTCTGCCAGCCGGTCCGTGCACGGACGATGTCGCCCTTGGCGAAATCCGGATTGTTGGAGGCCGCGACCTCGCTCACCGCCTCGCCTTCCATCACGCCGCCGACCGGCACCGGCGCAGCATAGGACGGACCATCACTCATGCGCCCGCGCATATAAGGATCGAGCGAGAGCCAGATCGTGCGCAGCAGGACTTCGCCTGCCGCAGGCGCCGGGACAGCGAATTCCTCGATACGGAAATCAGACGGCTTGGGCTCACCGACGGGACGCGCGGCGAGAACGATGCGCTTGGCTTGGGACATGATGGCTTCCTCCTGATTGTCTTTCGACGTGAACGGAAGCGGAGGGAGGTAGCTGCGTCAATACAAAAGCGGTGACGCGTGATGGCGTTTCACGCGCAGCTCTCGTGTCCCGGACGCGCAGCGTTGCTGCGCAGAGCCGGGACCCAGAAAGCGACACGGCAAAATGCCGAGACATGGGCCCCGGCTCTGCAGCGCATCACCGAAGAGGTGCTGCGCTGCGTCCGGGGCACGAGAGCGGAGTAACTAACCCCCGCCCGGATAGTTCGGGCTCTCGCGCGTGATGGTGACGTCGTGGACGTGGCTTTCGCGCAGGCCGGCGCCGGTGATGCGGACGAACTGAGCCTTGTCGTGCAGGTCCTTCATGTCCTTTGCGCCGACATAGCCCATCGCGGCGCGCAGGCCACCGGCAAGCTGGTGCATGACGTTGCCGACCGGGCCCTTGTAGGGCACCTGGCCCTCGATGCCTTCAGGCACGAGCTTGAGCGTGTCCTTGATGTCCTGCTGGAAGTAGCGATCGGCAGATCCGCGCGCCATCGCGCCGACCGAGCCCATGCCGCGATAGGCCTTGTAGGAACGGCCCTGCCACAAAAACACTTCACCGGGCGTCTCGTCGGTACCGGCCAATAGCGAGCCGACCATCGCGATGTCGGCCCCCGCGGCGAGCGCCTTGGCGAGGTCGCCGGAGAACTTGATGCCGCCGTCGGCGATGACGGGAATGTCGGCCTTCTTCGCCGCTTCCACCGCATCCATGATCGCGGTGAGCTGGGGAACGCCGACGCCGGCGACGATGCGCGTGGTGCAGATCGAGCCCGGGCCGATGCCGACCTTGATGCAGTCGGCGCCAGCATCGATCAGGGCCTGCGTGCCCTCGGTGGTAGCAACGTTGCCGGCAACGACCTGCACGGAGTTGGAGAGACGCTTGATGCGGTTCACGGCATGCAGCACATGACGGGAATGGCCGTGCGCGGTGTCGACGACGACGAGGTCGACGCCGGCATCGATCAGCCGCTCGGTGCGCTCGAAGCCGGTGTCGCCGACGGTGGTGGCGGCGGCAACGCGCAGGCGCCCCTGGGCATCCTTGCAGGCGAGCGGATGGGCGACCGCCTTCTCCATGTCCTTGACGGTGATGAGGCCGACGCAGCGATATTGCTCGTCGACGACGAGCAGCTTCTCGATGCGATGCTGGTGCAGCATCCGCCGCGCCTCGTCCTGGCTGACATTCTCGCGCACCGTGACGAGACCTTCATGCGTCATCAGCTCGGAGACTTTTTGCCGGCGGTCGGTGGCAAAGCGCACGTCGCGGTTGGTGAGGATGCCGACCAGCTTGCCCGGCGTGGACTTGCCGGCGCCGGTGACGACGGGAATGCCGGAGATGCCGTGATCGCTCATCAGCTTGAGCGCGTCCTCGAGCGAGGCCTCGGGGCTGATGGTGAGCGGGTTCACCACCATGCCGGACTCGTAGCGCTTGACCTGCCGCACCTGCGCGGCCTGCCCTTCGGGATCGAAATTGCGGTGGATGACGCCGAGGCCGCCGGCCTGCGCCATCGCGATCGCCATGCGGGCTTCGGTAACGGTGTCCATGGCGGAGGCCATGATCGGGATGTTGAGCGGTATGGCGCGGGTGACGCGGGAGCGGATGTCGACCTCGCCCGGCATGACGTCCGACAGGCCCGGCTTCAGCAGCACGTCGTCGAACGTAAAGGCTTCGCGAATGCCTTGTTGCACCGTGGCCATGTGCCAACTCCTTCCGCGGCCCTGCCGCAAATAGCTATGGATGAGCGCCGCCCTCGGCGTACCTTGCGGCATCGCCTTGAGAATCGGAGCCCATCGGTGGGGTTGACGCGGGTCGATAGCACGGTCGCGTGACGAATCAAAGCAATTCGGACCGCCGGCCAGCCATGCACAGGCTTTTTTGGCCAGTTCAGCGTGGATAGCCGGGGGCAGCCCCTTCTCGTCATTCCGGGGCGCGACGACGTCGCGAGCCCGGAATCCATCCCGCAGCGGTCCCTGCGGCCCAATGGATTCCGGGCTCGCGCCAAGTGGCGCGCCCCGGAATGACGAAGGAGCGCGACACGCAACCCTGGAGAGAGGTCACACCGTTGTTACGCGGGATCTAGGTGCTATGCGTCGATCCGCAATGGTCGGGGGCCGGCGGCGGTGATAAGCCGCAATTCCACCCTTCCTTCCGATTTTCATTACCAATCCGTCATGGTCGACAAGCAACGCGTCATTCCGCTGATCGTGGCCACCGCGCTTTTCATGGAGAACATGGACTCGACGGTGATCGCCACTTCGCTGCCGGCGATCGCAGCCGACATCGGCACCAGCCCGCTGACGCTGAAACTCGCGATCACGTCCTATCTGCTGTCGCTTGCGGTGTTCATCCCGGCGAGCGGCTGGACCGCCGACCGCTTCGGCGCGCGCATGGTGTTCGCGATCGCCGTCGGCGTGTTCATGGTCGGCTCGGTCGGCTGCGCGCTCTCCTCCTCGGTCACCGATTTCGTGTTCGCGCGCGTCCTGCAAGGCATGGGCGGGGCGATGATGACGCCGGTCGGGCGCCTGGTGCTGTTGCGCTCGGTCGACAAGAGCGCGCTGGTCAACGCCATGGCCTGGGTGACGGTCCCTGCCCTGATCGGTCCCGTGATCGGGCCGCCGCTCGGCGGCTTCATCACGACCTACGCGTCCTGGCACTGGATCTTCCTGATCAACATCCCGATCGGGCTGCTCGGCATCTTCATGGCGCTGCGCTTCATCGACCCGATCAAGAGCGAGGAGCGCGAGCCGTTCGACCTCTACGGCATGGTGCTCGCAGGCATCGGCCTCGCCGGCATCGCCTTCGGCCTGTCCGTTGCTGGTCTCAACCTGCTGCCGTGGAGCACCGTCGCCGCGCTGATCGCGGGCGGCGCGATCTCGATGACACTCTACGTCATTCACGCCCGGCGCACCGGCTCGCCGGTGCTCGACTTCTCGCTCCTGAAGCTGCCGACGCTGCGCGCCGCCGTGTTCGGCGGCTTCCTGTTCCGGCTCGGCATCGGCGCGCTGCCGTTCCTGCTGCCGCTCTTGATGCAGATCGGCTTCGGCCTGTCGCCGTTCCATTCCGGCCTCGTCACCTTCGCCTCCTCGCTCGGCGCGATGGGCATGAAGACGCTGGCGGCGCGCATCATCCGCACCTTCGGCTTCCGCAATCTGATGACGGTGAACGCGATCGTCAGCGCGTTCTTCCTCGCCGTCTGCGCGCTGTTCACGGTGACGACGCCGCTGCTCATCATCATGGTCATCCTGGTGGTCGGCGGCTTCTTCCGCTCGCTCGAGTTCACCGCGATCAACACGGTCGCCTATGCCGACGTCGAGACTGCGCAGATGAGCCGCGCCACCACCCTCGTCAGCGTCAACCAGCAACTCGCGGTCTCCGCCGGCGTCGCCGTCGGCGCGGCTTGCGTGGAAACGACGATGTGGTTCAACCATGTCAGCGAAATCGACGCCACCGTGTTCGCCCCCGCCTTCCTCGTGGTCGCGCTGACCTCGGCGGCGTCGAGCTGGTTCTTCTGGCAGATGCCCGTCGATGCCGGCCACGAGATCTCCGGCCGCAAGGCCGTGGAGATCGCCAGTCGCAAGGGTGCCGGCAAGGGTGCAGAAAAGGC
Source organism: Bradyrhizobium sp. CCBAU 11430 (assembly GCF_028128855.1). Classification (NCBI taxonomy): domain Bacteria; kingdom Pseudomonadati; phylum Pseudomonadota; class Alphaproteobacteria; order Hyphomicrobiales; family Nitrobacteraceae; genus Bradyrhizobium; species Bradyrhizobium sp. CCBAU 11430. Next base: position 601,823 of record NZ_LBJV01000007.1, on the reverse strand, counting down.
GGCGGTCAAGGCGGCGTCCGAGGATACGCAGGACGTGCGGGATCAAAGGTTGGGGTGAGTTGAGCGAGCGGGCGCCTCACACTCGGTGTCGTCCCTGCGAACGCAGGGACCCATAACCACAGGGAGGAGACGTTGCGCGAGTCTGCCACTCCGAGTCTTCGCCAAACTTCTCCCTGTGGCTATGGGTCCCGGATCGGCGCTTCGCTCCAGACAACGCTACGCGTTGTCGGGAGCTCCGCTTGTCCGGGACGACAGCGGAGATTGGCTCAGGCAGCCCCGCCCCGAAATCCCGTCGCCAGCACGTAGCGTTCCGAGGAATCCTGCCGGCTCGCTGCCGGCTTGACGTGACGCACCGTCGCAAAATCGCGCTTGAGCTGGGCGAGCAGATCGGCATCGGCGCCGCTCTGGAACGTCTTGGCCAGGAACGCGCCGCCGGGCTTGAGCACGTCGCACGCAAACGCCGCGGCGGTCTCGACCAGGCCGACGATACGGAGCTGGTCGGTCTTGCGGTGGCCGGTGGTGTTGGCGGCCATATCGGACATCACGAAATCGGCGCCGCCGCCCAGCATCGCGGTCAGCTTCTCGGGCGCATCGTTGGCCATGAAGTCGAGCTGCGCGAAATCCACGCCGGGGATCTCCGGCATTTCCAACAGATCGATGGCAACGACCTTGCCCTTGCCTTCCACCGAGCCGACGCGCTTGGCCGCGATCTGGCTCCAACCGCCGGGCGCCGCGCCGAGGTCGACGACGGCCATGCCGGGTTTCAAGACCCGGAATTTGTCGTCGATCTCCAGAAGCTTGAACGCGGCGCGCGAGCGGTAGCCCGCCGCCTTGGCCTTCACGACATAGGGATCGTTGAGCTGCCGCTCCAGCCACAGCTTCGACGACAATTTGCGCTTGCCGCCGGTCTTGACCTTGGTCTTGACCTGGACGTGCAAGCGGCCGGTGGTGTCCTTGGCCATCTCACCAGCTCCTGAGCGCGCCGTCCTCGCGCATCATCTCGACCAGCATGCCCTCGCGCAGGCCACGGTCGGCGACGCGCAGGCGCGGCAGCGGAAAGGCGCGGCGGATCGCATCGAGGATGGCGCAGCCGGCGAGCACGAGATCGGCGCGCTCGACGCTGATGCAACTGTTGCCGGCGCGCTCCTCGTAGCTCATGCCGAGCAGCTTGTTGATGGTCGCGGTGATGTCGGAATCGTTCATCCAGATGCTGTCGATGCGGCGGCGGTCATAGCGCGCGAGGTTGAGATGGATGCCGGCGAGCGTCGTCACCGTGCCTGAGGTGCCGAGCAGGTGCATGTCGGCGAGATCGCCGCCGTGGACTTCGGCGAACGGCGCGACGTGGTTCGCCACCTCCTGCTCCATCGCGGCGTAGATCTCCGGCGTCACGTCGCGGCCGCCGAACTGCTCGGCGAGCGTGACCACACCGTAGGGGATCGACATCCAGGCCTTGATCCGCGGCTCCGGATTTTGCGGATCGCGCTCGATCCGCACCAGCTCGGTCGAGCCGCCGCCGATGTCGAACAGGATCGCGCCGCGGCCCCTGGGGTCGACCAGCGGCGAGCAGCCGAGCACGGCGAGCGCGGCCTCGGTCTCGCGGTCGATCACTTCGAGCTCGATGCCGGTCTCGGCCGCGACGCGGCTGCGGAACCCCTCCGCATTCGAGGCGGCGCGGCAGGCTTCGGTCGCGATCAGCCGCAACCGGCGCGCTTTGCGCAAATTGATCTTGTCACGGCAGATGCTGAGCGCAGCAATGGCACGCTCGATCGCGGCCTCGCTGATGCAGCCGGTCGACGAGACCCCCTCCCCGAGCCGGATGATGCGCGAGAAGGAATCGACGACGCGAAAGCCGTCCTGGGTCGGACAGGCGATCAGCAGCCTGCAATTGTTGGTGCCGAGGTCCAGCGCCGCATAGACGCCGGTTCCCGACGCCTGCGCGCCGACAGCCGGTTCGGTGGCCAACGCCACCGCCGCCATCGACCCCTCCAGCTCACCGTGCGGCGCATGGCCGTCGCGGAGCCGCGTGTGGTCATTCATACAAACTGTCTTTCCGCGGCCGGTCGGGCCGGTCTGGAATTGATTTTTCGCCTGAAACATTAGCAGCGCAGCCGGCCTGCGCAACAACGCATCACATGGGACCATGCCCATTCGTGCGTTGTCGTGAACGGAGTGGTGGGTTATCTCAATGGAGTCCGGTGCCCCGCTGCCGCGAAAATGCGCAAATGCCGGCTTTTCAGGTCAATTCCATGCAAGAACACACCAAATCGTCCACGCTCGAAAACGCTATTGCACTGCAAAAATATGGCGTCGGGCAACCCGTCCGCCGCAAGGAGGACGACACGCTGGTGCGCGGCAAGGGCCGCTATACCGACGATTTCAACCTGCCCGGCCAGGCCTATGCCGTGGTCGTCCGTTCCACCCACGCCCATGGAATCATCCGCGGCATCGGCATCGACGCCGCCAAGGCGATGCCGGGCGTGCTCGGCGTGTGGACCGGCAGGGATCTCGATGCCGCCGGCTATGGCCCCTTCACCTGCGGCCTGCCGCTGAAGAGCCGCGACGGCTCGCCTTTGCTCCAGACCAACCGCCAGCCGCTGGCGACCGACAAGGTCCGCTTCGTCGGCGATCCCGTCGCCTTCGTGGTTGCCGAGACACTGGCGCAGGCGCGCGATGCGGCTGAGGCGGTCGAGCTCGATATCGAGCCACTGCCAGCCGTGACGGATCCCGAGGAAGCGGCCAAGCCCGGCGCGCCGCAGCTCTATGAGCACATTCCTGGTAACGTGCCGCTCGACTACCACTATGGCGACATGGAGAAGGTCAACGCCGCCTTCGCCGACGCCGCCCATGTCACCAGGATGGACATCGAAAACACCCGTGTCGCCGTGGTCTCGATGGAGCCGCGCGTCGGCCTTGCCTCCTACGACAAGAAGACCGAGCGCTACACGCTTCAGGTGCCGACGCAGGGCGTCGCCGGCAACCGCGCCAACCTCGCCAAGAACCTGAAGGTGCCGAACGAGAAAGTGCGCATCCTCACCGCCAATGTCGGCGGCTCCTTCGGCATGAAGAACATCAACTATCCCGAGTACATGTGCATCCTGTATGCGGCGAAGGAATTGGGAAAGCCGGTGAAGTGGCTCGACGAGCGCTCGACCGCCTTCCTCTCCGACAGCCACGGCCGTGCGCAGAAGATCCACGCCGAGCTGGCGCTCGACGCCGAAGGGCATTTCCTCGCGGCCAAGCTGTCCGGCTACGGCAATCTCGGCGCCTACATCACCGGCGTCGCGCCGGGGCCGCTCTCGCTCAATACCGGCAAGAATTTTTCCAGCGTCTACCGCACGCCGTTGATGGCAGTCGACATCAAGGTGGTGCTGACCAACACCACGCTGATGGGCGCCTATCGCGGCGCCGGCCGGCCCGAGGCGAACTACTACATGGAGCGGCTGATCGATCGCGCTGCCGACGAGATGGGCATCAACCGGCTGACCTTGCGCAAGCGCAATTTCATCAAGCAGAACCAGATGCCGTTCGCGGCGTCCTCCGGCGTCACCTATGACAGCGGCGACTTCCAGGCCGTGTTCAACAAGGCGCTCGAAATCTCCGACCACGAGAATTTCGCCAAGCGCAAGAAGGAGAGCAGGAAGGCCGGCAAGCTGCGCGGCATCGCGGTCGGCTCCTATCTCGAGGTCACGGCGCCGCCGAGCCCCGAGCTGGGAAAGATCGTGTTCGACGCTGACGGCACCGTGCAGCTCATCACCGGCACGCTCGATTACGGCCAGGGCCATGCCACGCCATTCGCGCAGGTGCTGAGCGAGCAGCTCGGTGTTCCCTTCGAGAGCGTCAAGCTGGTGCAGGGCGACAGCGACATCGTCCATACCGGCAACGGCACCGGCGGGTCGCGCTCGATCACGGCAACCGGCCAGGCCATCGTGGGGGCTGCAAAGCTCGTCATCGAGAAAGGCAAGCGCGCAGCGGCGCATATGCTCGAAGCGTCCGAAGCCGACATCGAATTCGAAGGCGGCAGCTTCACCATCGCCGGCACCGATCGCAGTATCGACATCATGGAGCTCGCCAAGCGCTTGCATGACGGCAAGACGCCGGAGGGCGTGCCCGATAGCCTCGACGTCGATCACACCAGCGAACCAGTCGCCTCGGCGTTCCCGAACGGCTGTCATGTCGCCGAGGTCGAGATCGACCCCGAAACCGGCGTGGTGCAGATCGTGCGCTACAGCGCGGTCAACGATTTCGGCACGGTGATCAACCCGCTGCTGGTCGCAGGCCAGCTCCATGGCGGCGTGGTCCAGGGCATCGGGCAAGCGCTGATGGAGCACATCCGCTACGACGAGAGCGGCCAGCCGATCACGGGCTCGCTGATGGACTACGCGCTGCCGCGCGCTGAGGACGTTCCCAACATGACGGTCGGCGATCACCCGGTGCCCGCGACGACCAATCCGCTCGGCAGCAAGGGCTGCGGCGAAGCCGGCTGCGCCGGCAGCCTGTCGACGGTGGTGAACGCGGTGCTCGACGCGCTCTCGGACCACGGCATCAAGCAGATCGACATGCCGCTGACCCCGGAGCGCGTGTGGCGGGCCATTCAGGACGCGAAGGGCAAGGCGGCGTAAGGCTGCCCTTTCTCAGTCGTCATGGCCGGGCTAAACAACAAGCCCGGGCATGACGACGTGGTGACGATGTGCTTATTTCCGCCTACGCCGCCTGCTCGCGCGGCTGGGTGATCGCAATGTGCTGGCAATGCGCGAGCGGCGTCGTGCCGTTGGCGACGACGAGCGCGTCGAGCTCGACGAAGCGGTGGCCCTTCTTCTCGTAATTCGCCGTGACCTTGGCCCGCGCGGTGATCTCGTCGCCGGTGCGTCCCGCAGACAGCAGCTGCATGCGGCTGCCGACGTGGATCCACGGGCCCAGAATGGTGTTGTCGACCAGCACGCGGTTCATGACCCGCTGGATCAGGCCGGGATGGCCGAGCCCTTCGCGCGCAAAGATCGGATCGGTTTCCCTGACATCGGCGAGATAGTCGGTCGCGTCCTGCCCGGCCCACCGGCGCGGCTCGGTGCCCAGCCATTTGCCCGTCTCGAACGTCGCCGGACTGACCGGCTTGCGCTCGGCGACCACGGGGACCGCGACATAGTCGCTCAGCGACACCGCCGGCGCTGCCGCCGGCAGCGAGGCCGTGCCTGTCGCGCAGAGCTCGGTGCGGCTGAACACTTCGATCGTCAGCAAGCCGCTGTGCTCGGTCGCATCGACATCGGCGGGCTCGCCATCATAAACCGGCTTGATGAAGCGCGCCTCGACCAGCCCGCGGGACAGGAAATCGCGGCCCCAGCGAGCAATCGGCACGTGCATCATGTAGGCGAAGACATCGACGCCCGGGACCAGCCCGCCGGAAAAGCCAAAGCGGCGCGCCACGGTGTCGTCATGCATCTTGTTTTCGGATTGCTTGGCGGTGTTGTAGGCCTCGACGCGCCAGGTTTCGAGCCGGTCCGGCATGGGGACATCTTCCCTGTTCTTGTTGTTTCGGGCTGATCGTAGGCCCCAGGGAACACCGGTCAATCCCCTCGCCTTTGCGGCCCGAATGGGGTACCACGCGGCGAATGACTGACACCCCCACCCGCATCTATGTCGACGCCGACGCCTGCCCGGTGAAGGACGAGATCTATCGCGTCGCGCTCCGGCACGGCGTGCCCGTGAGCGTGGTCGCCGGCAATTTCATCCGTGTGCCGCACGATCCGCTGATCGAGCGTATCGCCGCAGGCGCCGGCATGGACGCCGCCGACGACTGGATCGTCGAACGCGTCAAGTCCGGCGACGTCGTCGTCACCTCGGACATTCCGCTTGCGAGCCGCTGCGTCAAGGCCGGCGCTGACGTGATCGCCCCGAACGGCAAGCCGTTCACGGAAGAGTCGATCGGGATGACGCTGGCGGTGCGCAATCTGATGACGGATCTGCGCTCGGCCGGCGAGGTCACCGGCGGCCCGCGATCATTCGCACCGCGCGACCGTTCCGCCTTCCTCTCGGCGCTCGACCAGACGCTGCGCCGGATCCAGCGCCGCCGCGCCGATCAGGCCGCTACGAGCCAGAATTTGAGTCAGGGCTGACATGGCGCCGCCGCTGATCCAACTCAAGGACATCAGGCTGACCTTTGGCGGCACGCCGCTGCTGTCAGGCGTCGAGCTCAACGTCGCGCCATCCGAGCGCGTCTGTTTGATCGGCCGCAACGGCTCGGGCAAGTCAACGCTGCTGAAGATCGCGGCCGGCCTCGTCGAGCCCGACGGCGGCACGCGCTTCGTGCAGCCGGGCGCCACCGTGCGTTACCTGCCGCAGGAGCCCGACTTCGGCGAGCACAAGACCACGCTTGCCTACGTCGAGTCCGGTCTCGCGCCCGGCGACGATCAGCACCAGGCGCGCTACCTGCTGGAGCAGCTTGGCCTGACCGGTGACGAGAACCCGCATAATCTCTCCGGCGGCGAGGCCCGTCGCGCGGCGCTGGCGTATGTGCTCGCGCCCTCGCCTGACATTTTGCTGCTGGACGAGCCGACCAACCATCTCGATCTCGCCACCATCGAATGGCTGGAACAGGAGCTCGACTCCAGGCGCAGCGCGCTGGTGATCATCAGCCACGACCGCCGCTTCCTCACCAATCTCTCGCGCTCCACGGCTTGGCTCGACCGCGGCAAGATCAAGCAGATCGACCGCGGCTTTGCCTCGTTCGAGAGCTGGCGCGACGAGGTGCTGGCGGAAGAAGAGCGCGACCAGCACAAGCTCGACCGCAAGATCGTCGATGAGGAGCACTGGCTGCGCCACGGCGTCTCCGGCCGCCGCAAGCGCAACGTCAAGCGCCTCGCCAATCTGCATACGCTGCGCGACCAGCGGCGCAACTATCGCGGCACCGCCGGCACCGCCAGTCTCGCAGCTAGCGAAGCAGAGCAATCCGGCAAGCTGGTGATCGAGGCCAAGGGCGTCACCAAGGCCTATGGCGAGCGCAAGATCGTCGAGAATTTCTCGACGCGCATCCAGCGCGGCGACCGGCTCGGCATCATCGGACCGAACGGCGCCGGCAAGACCACGCTGGTCAATCTGCTCACCGGCGGCGGGGAACCGGACTCCGGCACCCTACGTCTCGGCGCCAATCTGGAGGTAGCGACGCTGGATCAGCACCGCGAAAGCCTCGATCCGAAATCGACGCTGGCTGAAGCCTTGACCGGCGGGCGCGGCGACCAGATCATGGTCGGCGGCAAGCCGAAGCACGTCGTCGGCTACATGAAGGACTTTTTGTTCGCGCAGGAGCAGCGCGGCACGCCGGTGGAAGTCCTCTCGGGCGGTGAGCGCGGCCGGCTGATGCTGGCGCGCGCACTGGCAAAACCCTCGAACCTGCTGGTGCTGGACGAGCCGACCAACGACCTCGACCTCGAAACGCTCGACGTCCTCGAAGACATGCTCGGCGACTACGAGGGCACCGTCATCCTGATCAGCCATGACCGCGACTTCCTCGACCGCGTCGTCACCTCCGTGATCGCGCCCGAGGGCAACGGCAAGTGGACCGAATATGCCGGCGGCTACAGCGATATGCTGACCCAGCGCGGCGCGGATTTGAAGCGCGAAACGGCGAAGGCCCAGCCGGTTGCGGAGAAGAGAGAGGAGCGCGCCGCTGCTCCCGCCTCCACACCGAAACGCAAGCTGAGCTTCAACGAGAAGCACGCGCTGGAAACGCTGCCGAAGAAAATGGAAACGCTGCAGGCGGATATTGCAAAACTGCAGCGCGTGCTCGACGATCCCAACCTCTACGCCAAGGATCGCAAGACATTCGACGACACCTCCGCCGCTATCGCGAAGGCGCATGATGAACTGTCTGCCGCTGAAGAGCGCTGGCTCGAACTTGAAATGCTTCGTGAAGAAATAGAGCAGGCCTAGCGCGCATTCCGCAAAAGTGGGCACCGGTTTTGCGATCAGAATGCGCGCCAACTAAGAGACTCCCATGACAACTCCCCTCGCCGCAAAAATCGCCCGCGAATACGGCACGCCCTGCGCCGTCATCGACATGGACAAGGTCGAGCGCAACATCGCGCGGATCCAGAAGGCCTGCGACGAGGCCGGAATCGCCAACCGTCCCCACATCAAGACCCACAAGAACCCGACCATCGCCAAGATGCAGGTCGCGGCCGGCGCGAAGGGCATCACCTGCCAGAAGCTGGGCGAAGCCGAGATCATGGCCAATGCCGGCATCGACGACATCCTGATCAGCTACAATCTCCTCGGCGAAGAGAAGATGGCGCGGCTCGGTGCGCTGCAGGCCAAGGCCAACATGACGGTGGCCGCCGACAATTCGACCGTCGTTGCCGGCCTGCCCAAGGCCGCGGCGGCGTCGGGCCGTCCGCTCTCGGTCGTGGTCGAATGCGACACCGGGCGCAAGCGCGCCGGCGTCGAGACGCCGGCGGAGGCGATCGCGCTAGCACGCGAGATCGCGAGCTCGAAGGGGCTCGAATTCGCCGGCTTCATGCTGTATCCAACCGAGACCGGCTGGGCGGACGCGCAAAAATTCTACGACGAAGCGCTGGCCGGCGTGCGCGCGCACGGGCTGGACGCAAAAATCGTCTCGACCGGCGGTACGCCGAACCTGAAGAACATCGGCAAGCTCAAGGGCGGCACCGAGCATCGCTTCGGCACCTACATCTACAACGACCGCATGCAGGTCACTGCGGGCTCGGCGACCTGGGACGATTGCGCGCTGCATATTTACTCGACCGTGGTCAGCCGCGCCGCACCCGAGCGCGGCATTCTCGATGCCGGCTCGAAGACGCTGACCACGGATACCGGCGGTCTCGACGGCCACGGCCTGATCCTGGAGCACCCCGAAGCCAAGATCGCGCGCTTCGCCGAGGAGCACGGCTTCCTCGATCTCTCCCGCAGCAACACTCGGCCCAATGTCGGCGACGTCGTCCGCATCGTGCCCAACCACGTCTGTGTCGTCGTCAACATGATGGACGAGGTGGTGATGGTCCGCGGCGAGGAGATCATCGGCACGCTGCCGGTGGCGGCACGCGGGAAGTTGCGGTAGGCATTGCTCTGGTAGGGTGGGTTAGCCGAAGGCGTAACCCACCACTCCTCTCGATGCAGATACAGACGTGGTGGGTTACGCTTCGCTAACCCACCCTACGACCTGGCGAGCCACGCCAGCACGCCCCTGCCCGCGGCGGCTCCCGTCGCGAACGAGGCCTGCAGCAGATAGCCGCCGGTCGGCGCCTCCCAGTCCAGCATCTCGCCGGCGGCGAACACGCCGGGCAATTTTCGCAGCATGAAGCTGCCGTCGAGCTCATCGAAGGTGATCCCGCCCGCAGTCGAGATCGCGCGATCGATCGGGGCAACGCCGGTGAGCTGAACCGGAATGGCGTTGATCAGATGCGCAAGCTCGGCGGGCGAGAACGCGGCCAGTGGCCGGCCGGACACGATGGCGGCCTCCTGCATCAGACCGATTCCGACCGGCGACAATTGCGCCGCCTTGCGCAGGAAGTTCCCGAGCGATTGCTTGCCGCGCGTGCCTGATAGCCGCGTGGTCAGGGCGGCGGCGTCGAGGTCCGGCCGCAATGCGATCGAAAGCGTCGCCTGCCCGAGACTGAGCACCGCCTCCCGCAACTCCGCCGACAGCGCGTAGATCGCGCCGCCTTCGATGCCGCTACGCGTGATCATGGCTTCGCCCCGCACCGTATGCGCGCCGATCGTCAGCGCCACGCCCTTGAGCGGCTGGCCCTCGAAACGATCGCGGAACACATCGGACCAGGCGACCGTGAAGCCGGAATTGGCTGGCCGGAGCTTTGAGATGGCAACGCCCTTCGCGGCGAGGATGTCGGCCCAGCTGCCATCCGACCCCAGCCGCGGCCAGCTCGCGCCGCCGAGCGCGAGCACGGTGGCGTTGGCAGTGACGACCGCCACGCCATCGGGCGCTCGAAACACCAGCCGCCCCTCGTCATCCCAGCCGGTCCAGCGATGACGAAAGGCAAACCGCACGCCGCTCGCATCGAGCCGCCGGAGCCACGCGCGCAGCAAGGGCGAGGCCTTGAACGCTTTTGGAAACACCCGCCCGCTGGTGCCGACGAAGGTCGGCTCACCCAGGGCTTCGCTCCACGCGCGCAACGCCTCAGGCGAAAACGCCTCGATCGCCGCCTGCAGCTTCGGGGCCGCCTCGCGATAGCGCGCCATGAATTCCGACAGCGGTTCGCTGTGGGTGAGATTGAGCCCGCCGCGGCCGGCCATCAGGAATTTTCGGCCCGCGGACGGCATCGCGTCGTACACGGTGACGCGCGCGCCGCCCTGCGCCTGCACCTCCGCCGCCATCAGCCCGGCGGGACCGGCCCCGATGACGGCGACGTCGGTCAGAGCTTGATCCCCGCCCGCGCCGCGGCCTGCGCCACGTATTTCTGCGTCTGCTCGAACGCCCCGGTCAGCGCCTTGGCTTTCGACATGTCGCTGATCTCCGCGAAATGCGCGGCCACCGCGTCCGGCGTCCATTCGGTCTCCGGCAGGTTGATGCCCTCGCTCTCCACGATCTTGATCACCGCGAAGGAGCCAGCACCGGCGCCCATGATGGTACGGGTCGGAGCGTCTTCGCTGAGCATGTACTCGACCGCGGGCGTGATCGCGTTCGGCTTCATCAATTGCAGCGCCTGCGGCGGCAGCAGCTCTTCCGTCATGCGCGTCGCCGCCGTCGGCGAGATGATGTTGACGCGGATGTCGGACTTGCGGCCTTCCTCGGCGAGCACGTTCATCAGGCCGACCATGCCGGACTTGGCCGCGCCGTAATTGGCCTGGCCGAAATTGCCGTAGAGGCCGGAGGACGACGTCGTCAGCACGATGCGGCCGTAATTGCGGTCGCGCATGCCGGCCCAGGCCGCCTTGCAGCAATAGAAGGTGCCGACCAGATGCACGTCGAGCACTTTCTGGAAGTCGGCCGCTTCCATCTTGCCGAACGACTTGTCGCGCAAAATGCCGGCATTGGCGCACAAGAGATCGACGCTGCCCCATTCCTTGGTGGCGCGCTCGACCATGGCGGTGACCTGTTCGAAATTCGAGACGTCGGCGCCATCCGCCATCGCGGTGCCACCGGCTTTGCGGATTTCCTCGACCACGGTCTCGGCCGGCGACAGCGAGCCACCGGTGCCGTCACGCGCGCCGCCGAAATCGTTGACGACGACCTTGGCGCCGCGGCTGGCCAGTCCCAGCGCATGCGCACGCCCCAGACCATTGCCCGCGCCGGTGACGATGGCGACGCGTCCGTCGAACCTGATTGCCATGAGTGCTTTCCTACATGCTAGTCGTCATGGGCGGGCTCGACCCGGCCATCCATCAAATTGACAGGCTTTTGAGCAGCGATGGCTGGCCGGGTCAAGCCCGGCCGCCCTACGCGAAATAGATCAGACCCAGCCACTCCGCGACCAGCGCCGGCTTGTCCTCGCCTTCGATCTCCACGGTCACGTTGGTGCGGGACTGCAGCTCGTTGGGCTTGCGGAGCTTGGCTTCGGCCAGCACGAAACGGCCGCGGACGCGCTTGCCGGAACGCACCGGCGAGATGAAGCGCAGCTTGTCGAAACCGTAATTGACGCCCATCGTGGTCCCCGCGATCACGGGCATCACCTCATAGGACATGATCGACAGCAGCGACATCGTCAGGAAGCCGTGCGCGATGGTGGTGCCGAAGGCGGTCTCCTTCTTGGCCCGTTCAGGGTCGACATGGATAAACTGGTGATCCTCGATCACGTCGGCATAGGTGTCGATGCGCGGTTGATCGATCAGGTGCCACGACGATACGCCGATCTCCTTGCCGACCATGGCCTGATAGGCTTCCAAGGAAATCGGCGGCTTCTTCCAGACTTCGTTCATTTAGCAACTCCAAATGCCGTCATTCCGGGGCGCGCGAAGCGCGAGCCCGGAATCCATCGCGCCACGGCGTCTGTTGCAAGATGGATTCCGGGTTCGATGCTACGCATCGCCTCGGAATGACAAGCCTACTTAGGTCTCACTCCGTGTTTTCGGCAGTTCCGGAAAATCCTCCTCACGGAATTCCCGGCCGCGCAGCGGATCGTTGCGATCATCGTCGCGCTCCAGCCTGCGTAGCTGCACCCGGCGGATTTTTCCAGAGATCGTCTTCGGCAGCTCGGTGACGATTTCGAGGCGACGGATGCGCTTGAACGGGGCGAGCCGCGTGTGCAGGTGCTGGAAGATCGACAGCGCGGTCTCAGGCGTCCGCTCCGCGCCCGAGGTCAGCAGCACGAACGCCTTGGGGATCGCGAGCCGGATCGGATCCGGGCTCGGCACCACCGCGGCTTCTGCGACCAGCTCATGCTCGAGCAACACGCTCTCCAACTCGAACGGACTGATCCGGTAATCCGACGACTTGAACACGTCGTCGGAGCGGCCGACAAAAGTAAGATAGCCCTCGTCGTCTTCGAACACGACATCGCCGCTGCGATAGAGCTCGCCCTCGGCGCCGGAGAGCTTGCCGTCGTCGCTCTGATAGCCCTGCATCAGCCCGGCGGGGCGCTCGGCGCCGAGCACCAGTGTAACTTCGCCTTCCCTGGCGGGATGGCCGTCAGCATCGCTGATCTGCACGCGATAGCCCGGCAGCGGCCGGCCCATCGAGCCGATCTTGATCTTCTGGCCCGGCGAGTTGCCGGCGAGCGCGGTGGTTTCGGTCTGGCCGTAGCCGTCGCGGATGGTGAGCCCCCAGGCGGACTGCACCTGGTCGATCACTTCCGGGTTGAGCGGCTCGCCGGCGCCGCAGACCTCGCGCAAGCTCACCTTGAAGGAGGCAAGGTTCTCCTGGATGAACAGCCGCCACACCGTCGGCGGCGCGCACAGCGTGGTGACGCCACAGCGGCCGATGGTGGCGAGCAGGCCCTTAGCATCGAAGCGCGGCTGGTTGACCACGAACACGGTGGCGCCCGCATTCCACGGCGCGAAGAAGCAGCTCCAGGCATGCTTGGCCCAGCCGGGCGAGGAAATGTTGAGATGGACGTCACCGGGCTTCAGCCCGATCCAGTACATGGTCGACAGATGGCCGACCGGATAGCTGCGCTGGCTGTGCCGGACGAGTTTTGGTTTTGCCGTGGTCCCCGAGGTAAAGTAGAGCAGCATCGGATCGTCGGCATTAGTCGGGCCGTCGGCGCTAAAACTCTCCGGGGCCTTTGCGGCCTCATCATAGGAGAGCCATCCGTCGTGAGCCGTGCCGACCACGATGCGAACGATGTTCTCGGCACCAAGGTTTGCGAACTTCGCGACCTGATCCTCGGCGGCGATCACCGCCTTGGCCTTGCCGCGATCGAGGCGATCGCGCAGCTCGTCCGCGGTGAGCAGCGTGGTCGCGGGGATCACGACGACGCCGAGCTTCATCGCCGCCAGCATCGTCTCCCACAGCGGAACCACATTGCCGAGCAGCAGCAGAAGATGATCGCCGCGGTTCAGGCCCTGCGCGCGGAGGAAGTTCGCCACCTGGTTCGAGCGCTTCGAGAGCGCCGCGAAGGACAGTTTTGTCTGCCGGTCCTGCGCGGCGTCGACGATCCAGAGCGCGGGCCGGTCCTTGGCTTCGGCGTCCTTCGCCAGCTCGTCGAACCAGTCGAGCGCCCAGTTGAAGGGCACCGGATCCGGCCAGCGGAAGCCTTTAACCGCTGTCTCGTAATCCGTGCGGTGCTTGAGCAGAAACGCGCGCGCGTCCTGAAATGTCGTCATGTTCCGGGCCCGTCGAAATGATCTTCGAACGTAACCCGGATGGAGCGAAGCGCAATCCGGGGCCGGCTACGCCATTGGAAGCAGCTGACCCGGATTTCGCTTCGCTCCATCCGGGCAACGAAGCCTCGCTATTTTCCAGCGAGGCTGCGAACGTGCTTGATAATTCCGGAAAAATCCACCCCACCTTGCCCGGCTGCGTCGAAAGACTGATAGATCTCCTGCGCATGCTTGCCGAGCGGGGTGGCCGCGCCCGCAGCCTTCGCGGCGTCCTGCGCCAGCGTCAGATCCTTCACCATCAGCGCCGAGGCAAAGCCCGGCTTGTAGTCGTTGTTCGCGGGCGAAGTCGGCACCGGACCCGGCACCGGGCAATAGGTCGTCAGCGACCAGCACTGGCCGGACGAGGTCGAGGCAACGTCGAACAGCGCCTGATGCGAGAGCCCGAGCTTCTCGCCGAGTGCGAAAGCTTCGCTCACCGCGATCATGGAAATGCCGAGGATCATGTTGTTGCAGATCTTGGCCGCCTGCCCTGCGCCGGCGCCGCCGCAATGCACGATCTTCTTGCCCATGTTCTCCAGCACGGGCTTTGCCGCCGCGAATGCATTCTCCTCGCCGCCGCACATGAAGGTGAGCGTCGCGCCCTTGGCGCCGCCGGTGCCGCCGGAGACCGGCGCATCCACCGAGAGCACGCCGTGCTTGCCGGCGAGCGCATGCGCCTGCCTCGCACTCTCGACGTCGATTGTGGAGCTATCGATGACCAGCGCACCCTTGGTCATCGCGGGAAGGATTTCGTTCCAGACGCCGAGCACATGCTTGCCGGCCGGGAGCATGGTGACGACGACATCGGCGCCCTTCACCGCGCCCGCGGCGCTGTCAGCGATGCCGGCGCCCTCGGCCTTGGCCTGATTGCGGGAGGCTTCGACGAGGTCGAACGCCACCACCTTGTGGCCGGCCTTGACGAGGTTGGCCGCCATCGGGCCGCCCATGTTGCCCAGACCAATGAATGCGATCGTGGCCATTGTCGTTTCCTCCGCTTCAATCGTTGATTAGTTGAACTTCAGCTCGTCGACGCCGATCTCGGCGAGATACGGCGCAAGCATCTCTGGCGTCACATCCTCGATCCGCGGCGGCGACCAGATCGGATTGCGGTCCTTGTCGATCACGGCCGCGCGCACGCCCTCGCGAAAATCATCGCTGCGGAACACCTCGAGCGCGGCACGGTACTCGCGCACCAGGCATTCCTCCAGGCTCGACGCGGTGCGCGCCAGTCGCAACAATTTCAGCGTCACCACCATGCCGCGCGGCGATTTTTCGTTGAGCGTCTTCAGCGTCGCCAGCGCGAACTCCGAGCCGTCACGTTTCAGAGCGGCAAAGATATCTTCCATCCGGTCGAAGCCGAACAAAGCGTCGATAGCAGGCTCTTTTGCCGCGACCGGTCCCGCGGTCCCGCCCGTCGCAAAGCCGTTGATGAGCTTGCCAACATCGGCCGCAGTTACGCCTGGACGAACCTTGGTCAGCGCCTCGCGCAGCTCCGGCCATCTGGCCGTCGGCACCACGGCGTCGGCGAATTTGGCGTGGATCGCGTCGGGCCCGTTCATGGTCTGGCCGGTCAGGCCGAAGTAAGTGCCGATCTCGCCCGGCGAGCGCGACAACAGAAAGGTGCCGCCGACGTCAGGAAAGAAGCCGAGCCCGACTTCGGGCATCGCGAGCTTGGTGCGATCGGTGACGATGCGATGGCTGGCATGGGCGGAGAGCCCGACGCCGCCGCCCATCACGATGCCGTCCATGAAGGCGATATACGGCTTTGGGAATCTCTTGATCCGGGCGTTGAGGATGTATTCCTCGCGCCAGAGGATCTTGCCGAGGTCGCCGTTGACCTTCGAGCTCTCCCAGAGCGTGCGGATGTCGCCGCCCGCACAGAGGCCGCGCTCCCCGGCACCTTCCAGCACGATCACGGCGACGGCGGAATCGGCCTCGAAGCGATCGAGCGCCTTGTCGATGTCGCGAAACATTTCCAGCGTGACGGCGTTGATGGCCTTGGGACGATTGAGCCTGATCACCCCGGCCGCGCCCTCGACGCGCGCGACCAGATCGCCCTCTTCCACCGAACTCATCGCGCGCCCTCAATCAGTTTGCGCGCCACGATGAGCCGCATGATTTCATTGGTGCCTTCGAGGATCTGGTGCACGCGCAGATCGCGCACGATCTTCTCGATCCCATATTCGCTCAAGTACCCGTAGCCGCCGTGAAGCTGCAGCGCATGGTTGGCGACCTCGAAGCCGACATCGGTGCCGAAGCGTTTTGCCATCGCGCATAGCATGGTGGCATCGGGGTCCTTCCGGTCCAACGCCGCGGCGGCGCGCCACAGGAAGGTGCGCGCGGCCTCGAGCTCGATCGCCATGTCGGCGAGACGGAATTGCAGCGCCTGGAATTCGTCGAGACGCTTTCCGAAGGCCTTGCGCTCCTTCATGTAGGCGCGCGCCTTGTCGAGCGCGGTTTGCGCGCCGCCCAGCGAGCACGCGGTGATGTTGAGGCGGCCCCCATCGAGACCGGCCATCGCGATCTTGAAGCCGATGCCCTCCTCGCCGAGGCGGTTGGTAACAGGCACGCGGGCGTTCTCGAACATCACGGCGCGGGTCGGCTGCGCGTTCCAGCCCATTTTGCGCTCATTGGCGCCGAAGGTGACGCCCGGCGTCTTGCCGTCGATGACGAGGGTCGAGATGCCGCCCGGACCATCGCCGCCGGTGCGCACCATCGCGACCAGCAGATCAGTACCGCCGGCACCGGAGATGAACTGCTTCTGGCCGTTGAGAACGTAGTGATCGCCATCGCGCACCGCGCGGGTGCGGAGCGCCGCGGCATCCGAGCCCGCGCCGGGCTCGGTCAGGCAGTAGCTGGCGATCAGCTCCATCGAGCAGAGCTTCGGCAGCCATGTATGGCGCTGGGTGTCGCTGCCGAAGGCATCGATCATCCAGCTCGCCATGTTGTGGATCGAGATGAAGGCGGAGGTGGTCGGGCAGCCCGTCGCCAACGCCTCGAAGATCAGCGCCGCGTCGAACCGCGTCATCGCGGATCCCCCGACATCCTCACGGATGTAGATGCCGCCCATGCCGAGCGTGGCGGCCTCGCGCATCACGTCGACGGGGAAGTGCTTCTCCTCGTCCCAGCGCAGCGCGTGGGGCGCGATCTTCTCCGCCGCAAACGCCAACGCCATGTCGCGAACCGCGATCTGATCCTCGTTCAGAGCGAACTGCATGCTGCCGTTACCCTCTTGCCCGATCGTCATTGTGAGCGCAGCGACGTGTCCGCCGAAGCCTTTGGCGAAGGCGGAAGCAATCCAGGCTGCCTCCGCGGAAAGACTCTGGATTGCTTCGTCGCTACGCTCCTCGCAATGACGGGCCGGGCAACAGCCCTACTTCATCAGCGGGATCGAGAACTCCGCACCTTCCTTGACGCCGGACGGCCAGCGCGAGGTCACCGTCTTGGTCTTGGTGTAGAAGCGGACCGAATCCGGACCGTGCTGGTTGAGATCGCCAAAACCCGACTTCTTCCAGCCGCCGAAGGTGTAATAGGCAATCGGCACCGGGATCGGCACGTTGATGCCGACCATGCCGACATTGACCTTGGCTGCGAAGTCGCGGGCGGCGTCGCCGTCGCGGGTGAAGATGGCAACGCCGTTGCCGTAGTCATGCTCGGACGGCAGCGCCAGCGCTTCCTTGTAATCGTGCGCGCGCACGACCGAGAGCACCGGGCCGAAGATCTCTTCCTTGTAGATCCGCATATCCTTGGTGACGTTGTCGAACAGCGAGCCGCCGAGATAGAAGCCGTTCTCGTAGCCCTGCATCTTGAAGCCGCGGCCATCGACGGCGAGCGTCGCGCCTTCCTTGATGCCGATGTCGATGTAGCCCTTGACCTTCTCGACCGCCTCGCGCGTGACCAGCGGGCCGTAATCGGCGGACGGATCGATCGAGGTGCCGATCTTGAGCGACTCGACACGCGGGATCAGCTTTTCCATGAGACGGTCGGCAGTGGACTTGCCGACGGGGACCGCGACGGAGACGGCCATGCAGCGCTCGCCGGCCGAGCCGTAGCCGGCGCCGATCAGCGCATCGACCGCCTGGTCCATGTCGGCATCCGGCATGATGATGGCGTGGTTCTTGGCGCCGCCGAAACACTGGCAGCGCTTGCCCGTTTGAGCTGCGCGCTCATAGATGTACTGCGCGATCGGCGTGGAGCCGACGAAGCCGACGGCCTTGATATCGGGGTCGTCGAGGATGGCGTCTACCGCCTCCTTGTCGCCGTTGACGACGTTGAGGATGCCGGCCGGCAGGCCGGCCTCGATCATGAGTTCGGCGAGCAGCATCGGCACGCCGGGATCGCGCTCGGAGGGCTTGAGGATGAAGGCGTTGCCGCAGGCGATCGCGGGCGCGAACTTCCACATCGGGATCATCGCCGGGAAATTGAACGGCGTGATGCCGGCGACGACACCGAGTGCCTGGCGCATCGAATAGATGTCGATGCCGGGGCCGGCGCCTTCGGTGTATTCGCCCTTCATCAGATGCGGGATGCCGCAGGCGAACTCGGCGACCTCGAGGCCGCGCTGGATGTCGCCCTTGGCGTCCGGCACAGTCTTGCCGTGCTCGCGGGCGAGCAGCTCGGCCAGCTTGTCGTAGTCGCGCTGAACCAGCTCGACGAATTTCATCATGACGCGGGCGCGGCGCTGCGGGTTGGTCGCGGCCCATTCGGGCTGTGCTGCGCGGGCGTTCTCGACGGCGGCCCGGACCTCGGCCTTGGACGCCAGCGCCACCTTGGCCTGGACGTCACCGGTCATCGGCTCGAAAACGTCGGCGGTGCGGCCCGAAGTGCCCTTTACTTCCTTGCCACCGATGAAATGTCCGACTGAACGCATGGAATGATCTCCTTGAGGCCGAGCTTGAACGCTTTGACAAATCCTATCGACCTGCATTTTATAGGATTCAAGTCTGAGATAATGCACCATAGATGTGCGAAAATGCTGGATCAAGGCGCTATCGATTGGGACGACTTTCGCTTCGTGCTGGCCATCGTGCGGGGCGGCTCGGTTTCGGCTGCGGCAAAACAGCTCGGGGTCGACCATGCCACGGTGATCCGCCGCGTCGACCGGCTGGAGAAGCACCTCTCGGCCAAGCTGTTCGACCGGCGCAAGACCGGCTACCTCCTCACCGAGGCCGGCCAACGCGTCGCCGATAGCGCGGAAGCGATGGAATCGACCATCGTTGCCAACCAGGAGCAGGTCGGCGGTTCCGTGGCGCGGCTGACGGGGACGGTGCGGATCGGCGCGCCCGACGGGTTCGGCACGGCCTTCCTGGCGCCGCGGCTGGCCCCCTTTGCCGACCGGTATCCCGATCTCGATCTGCAACTTGTGGCCACCGCGCGGCTGTTCAGTCTCTCCAAGCGCGAGGCCGATATCGCCATCAGCCTGACCATGCCGAAGGAAGGCCGCATTGTCGGCCGCAAGCTGCTCGACTACCGCCTCGGCCTCTATGCCGCACCTGGCTATCTCGATCGCTTCCCCGCGATCACCTCGCGGCAGGATCTGCCGCAACACCGCTTCGTCGGCTACATCGAAGAGCTCTTGTTCACGCCAGAACTCGATTATCTGCCGCAGGTGTCGCCGCGGATTTCGGCGCGCTTCCGCAGCGCCAATCTGATCGCACAGCTCAATGCCACGCTGTCGGGCTTCGGCATCGCGGTGCTGCCGCACTTCATGGCGAGCGATTATCCGCAACTCGTTCCGGTGTTGCCCGAGGAGATCTCGATCACGCGGACATTCTGGATGCTGATGCACGCCGACAGCAAGGATCTGGCGCGGATCAGGGCGGTGGCCGATTACATCGGGGAGATCGTGGAGCGCGAGCGAGCGCTGTTTGCGGGACGCACTTCGTAGGGTGGGTTAGCCGAAGGCGTAACCCACCACGCCTGCCTCCGCGGAAATCGAAGAGGTGGATTACGCTTCGCTAATCCACCCTACGCATTCAATGGCACCTCGGCTAGCTCTTCGCCTTCTTTGGCGCAGCAGCCTTCGGTTCGCGCTTCGCGCCCTCCAGCGCACTGTCCCTGCCCACCTTCAACACCTCGTCGGAGAGCTCGCTCGACCCTGCAATGCGCGCCAGCAGCATGGTGCCGGCCATCGTCGCCAGCGTCGCAACCGCCTGCTTGCGTGCGGCCTTGCGCGGCATGTTCGGAATGTTGTCCGCTAGCACCTCGATCATCTCGTCGAGCTTGCCGGCAAAGGCCTTTCGCGCCTTCGGGCTCTCGCGGGCAATCTCGGCACCGAGCGCCGGGATCGAGCAGCCATGGCCGGGATTGTCGCGATGCAACGCCGACAGGTAGGCCTCCGCGATCATCGCCAGCCGCTTGTCCGGCGAAACCTCGTCGGTGATCTTGCGCCAGTGTTCCATCGAGCGGTCCATCGCGTAACCGAACGCCTCGATCACCAGCGCCTCGCGGGAATCGAAATGCGCGTAGAAGCCGCCATGGGTCAGGCCCGCCTCCTTCATGAGGTCGGCCACGCCGATGCCATGGGCGCCCTTTTCGCGCAGCCGCACAGAGGCCCTCTTCACGATACGGTCGTGGGTTTCCTGCTTGTGTTCCCGGGAGTAGCGCATGCGGTTCTCATTGAATGTCGATGGTCATCTCATAACACGCAAATGACGAAAAGGGTGCATTAATTCATGTTAAGTTGCTTCCGATCATGGAAAACGTCGCGGTTGCGTGCACCGCAAGGGCGCCCTTGCCGTCCCGGACGAAGCCTTCGGCGTAGCTGGTCTGCCGCCCCAGCTTGATCACCTTGCCTTCGGCCGAGATCAGGCCTGAGCGAACCGAGAGCGGACGCAGGAAGGTCATTTTCAGGTCGAGCGTCACGGAGCTCTGCCCGGCTTCCAACCGGGTCGAGATCGCACATCCCATCGCGGTATCGAGCAGCGCAGCTGCTGTCGCGCCGTGGATGAGGCCAATGGTATTTTCGAGATCCTCGCGCGGCTCCAGTTCCATGACGATCCGGCCCGGCTCGACCACCCCCACCGTGAAGCCGATCAGTTTTGCAAAAGGCGGCGGCGGCAGCCGGCCATCGCGAATGCCCAGCATGGCGTCCATGCCCGACAGGCCCATCGCTACTTTCGCGACCGGCGCCGGCACCTGCCAGTCCACCACGCGCTCGCGACGCTGTGCGGGCGAAAACAGATTGAGTTGGTCGGGTTCAGTCATGGGATCCCTTTTGTATGTTATTCGTCATACTATGCCACGGACTTCGCCCTTGCAACTCGCCCCACCCCGCTTGACAACAAGGACGTTTCGGCCCGGAAGTGGCACCGACCCGCGCGCCTCGCGCCTGTCCACGAAACCTTCGAGATGCCACGATGGAAATGCTCACCCCCCACTGCGGCGTGACGCGCGATACGCGCGGCGTCGTTCATGTCGCGATCTGCAACGCCGGCCCGCTCAATATTCTCGGCTCGCCGGTGATCGACGACGTGCGCGAAGGCCTGCAGCAGCTCAGCTCGGACCGCAGCATCCGCGTCGTGGTGCTGCGCGGCCATAGCGAGAGGAGCATGATCGGGGGCGCCGACATCAAGGAGATGGCCAAGCTCGACCAACGATCGGCCGAAGCCTTCATCAGCCGCCTGCGCGACCTCTGCGAGGCCGTGCGCGCCTTCCCCGCCCCGGTGATCGCGCGCATGCCCGGCTGGTGCCTCGGCGGCGGCCTCGAAGTCGCCGCCGCCTGCGATTTCCGGATTGCCGCGCATGATGCGCATTTCGGCATGCCGGAGGTTCGCGTCGGCATCCCCTCGGTGATCCACGCAGCGCTGTTGCCCCGTCTGATCGGCTGGGCCCGCGCGCGCTGGCTGGTGATGACGGCGGAGAATATCGACGCGCCGACGGCGTTCGCCTGGGGCCTGGTCGACAAGGTGGCGCCCGAAGACGGCCTGGATGCGGAGATCGAGCACTTGGTGAAAGCATTGCTCGAATGCGGCCCCGAAGCGCTGCGCTCGCAGAAGGCGCTGCTGCGGCAGTGGGAGGAACTGCCGCTGACGGAGTCGGTGAACCTCAGCGTCAAGGTGTTCGGCGAGTCGTTCCTGACGGACGAGCCGACGCGGCTGATGCAGGCGTTTGTGAACAGGAAACGGTAGGATGCAGGCTTCGGTGCCCCGGACGCAGCGCAGCGCCGCTTTGGCGGTGCGCTGCTGAGCCGGGGCCCACGCACCAACGAGGCCGGCGCGACTCTGGGTCCCGGCTCTGCGACGCGACGTTGCTCGCCGCGCCGCGTCCGGGACACGGATGAGGAAACAGCGCCGCAACAAATCTCATCCGACCCACGACATTTTCTCATCCCTGCCACGGTTGCATTTTTTGCGCCGCATCATATGATGATCATAATCCTACACATCACCTCCAGGGAGCCCCATCATGGCCGAAGCCGCCGATCCCGTCGTCATCCTCTCCGCCGCCCGCACCCCGCTCGGCCGCTTCATGGGCGAGCTCTCGCCGCTCCCCGCCCACAAGCTCGGATCGCATGTGATCGGCGCGGCGCTGGAGCGCGCAAAACTTGAACCCGAGAAAGTCGACGAGGTCTTCATGGGCTGTGTGCTGCCGGCCGGACAGGGCCAGGCACCCGCCCGCCAGGCGGCGCGCGCGGCCGGGCTGCCCGATGCCACCGGCGCGACCACGGTCAACAAGGTCTGCGGCTCCGGCATGAAGGCGACCATGCTCGCGCACGACATCATCCGCGCCGGCTCGGCCGAGATCGTCGTCTCCGGCGGCATGGAAAGCATGAGCAACGCGCCGTATCTCCTCGCCAAGGCACGCGGCGGCTATCGCGTCGGCCATGACCGCATCATCGACCACATGATGATGGACGGGCTGGAGGATGCCTACGAGACCGGTCGCTCGATGGGCGATTTCGGCGAGGCCACCGCGGAGACGTACCAGTTCACCCGCAAGGACCAGGACGCCTACGCGATGGAGACGCTGAGCCGCGCCCGCAAGGCGGTCGAGGGCGGCGCGTTCAAGGCCGAGATCGCGCCGATCACGCTCGCGGAAAAGGCCGGTCCCCGCATCATCGCCAATGATGAGCATCCATTGAAGGTCGATCCGGCGAAGATCCCGGGCCTGAAGCCGGCATTCCGCGCCAACGGCACCATCACGCCGGCCGCCTCCTCCGCCAATGCCGACGGCGCCGCCGCGCTGGTGCTGACGAAGCGGTCGCTCGCCGATCGGGGCGGCCTGCCCGTTCTCGCGGAGATCAAGGGCCACGCCACCCACAGCCAGGAGCCGCAATGGTTCACCACGGCGCCGATCCCGGCGATCCGCAAGCTGCTCGACAAGGTCGGCTGGGCTGCCTCCGATGTCGACCTGTTCGAGATCAACGAGGCCTTTGCCGTGGTGGCGATGGCGGCGCAGCGTGACCTCGGCATTCCCCGCGACAAGCTGAACGTCAATGGCGGCGCCTGCGCGCTCGGCCATCCCATCGGGGCCACCGGGGCGCGACTGATCGTGACGCTGCTGCATGCGCTCGAGGCCCAGAATCTCAAACGCGGTATCGCGGCCCTCTGCATCGGCGGCGGCGAAGCCACGGCGATCGCGGTGGAGCGGCTGGCGCGCTGAGCGCGGGTGTCCGAAATTAAGGGAAGTCTGTCATTTCAGACTTCTCCTTCCTGTGCCAGACTGCAACGATGACGCGGGTCCCTCGGGGCTCGCCAACCCACATTGAGGCCCAATGATCTCGAACTGGCTCGCGGCAGCATTGTCCCGCCGCAACATCCATTACGGCTGGGTGATGGTCGGCGTGACCTTCCTTGCCGCGCTGATCAGCGCCGGCACGGTCGGCGCGCCCGGCGTGTTCATCGTTCCCCTGCAAAAGGAGTTCGGCTGGAGCACGGCGGAGATCTCTTCCGCGCTGTCGATCCGTTTCATCCTGTTCGGGCTGATGGCGCCGTTCGCCGCCGCCCTGCTCAACCGCTACGGGCTGCGCAACGTCACGCTGGCGGCACAGCTGATCGTGGTCTCGGCGCTGGTCGCATCGCTCGGCATGACTCAGGTCTGGCAGCTCGTCGCCCTCTGGGGCGTGGTGATCGGCATCGGCACCGGCATGACCGCGCTGGTGCTCGGCGCGACCATTGCCACGCGCTGGTTCGCGGCACGGCGCGGCCTCGTCGTCGGCATCATGACCGCGAGCGTCGCCACTGGTCAGCTCGTGTTCCTGCCGCTGCTCGCAAGCCTCACCGATCGCTATGGCTGGCGGCTGGCGCTCGGCTTCGTCTGCATCATGCTCGGCGTCTCTGCGCTGGCCGTCCTGCTTGCGATGCGCGACCGGCCGAGCGATCTCGGCCTGCGCCCGTACGGCGACGAAGGCACCGAGCCCCTGCCCACCCCGCCCGTGAGCCACGGCTCGATCACGGGCGTGGCGCTCGGCACGCTGCGCGATGCCTCGAAGTCGACTGCATTCTGGATCCTGTTTGCGACCTTCTTCGTCTGCGGCGCTTCCACCAACGGCCTCGTCCAGGTTCACCTGATCCCGATGTGCCTCGATTTCGGCATCCCGCAGGTGCAGGCCGCGAGCCTGCTCGCAGCCATGGGCATCTTCGACTTCTTCGGCACCATCATGTCGGGCTGGCTGTCGGACCGCTACGACAATCGCTATCTCTTGTTCTGGTACTACGGCCTGCGCGGGCTCTCGCTGATCTTCCTGCCGTTCAGCGACTTCTCGTTCTATGGCCTTTCGATCTTCGCGATGTTCTACGGCCTCGACTGGATCGCGACGGTGCCGCCGACGGTGCGCCTCACCGCGCAGAAATTCGGACCCGAGCGCGCCAATCTGGTGTTCGGCTGGATCTTTGCCGGCCATCAGCTCGGCGCCGGCACCGCGGCGTTCGGCGCTGGTCTCTCGCGGACGGTCTATGAGAGCTATTTGCCCGCGTTCTTCATCGCCGGCGCGCTCTGCGTGTTCGCCTCGTTGATCGTGCTGGCGCTGTCGCGGCAACCCAAACTACAGCCGGCGACGGCCTCGGCCTAGTACCGGATCGTGGTGGTGACGCCGAACACCGCGGCGTCACCGATCCTGGAAATACCGCTCGGATCGTTCGGATTCGCGATGCCGCCGGAGGGACGGAACACATATTGAAAGTAAGGCGCGATCAGCCAGCCCGGCTTGATGTGCGCCTCGTAGATCATCTCGATCAGTGTCTCGTTGCTGCGCACCGGGCTCCGGATGCCGGTGAAGGCCTGCGTGTCGACGTCGAGATGGCGCGCGGTGTTCGAGATCCGCATATAGGCCATCGCCACGCCGAAGCGGTCGAGCGGGCGGCCCGGCGTGAAGCCGACGAAGCCGATGCCGCCGTCCATATAGAGGTCGATCAGATTGCGATCCGGCGGGCTGTGGGCGATGCGGCCGAACGCGGTGATGCCGGGGAGCGAGGCCGACGTGCTGGTCTCGGTCACCTCAGGCGGACGATACAGCACCTGCTCGATCACGGCGAAGATGCCGTAATTGCCTTTGAGCCTTGCGGGAATGCCGCTGCCGCCGGGATCGGCGATCGACATCCCCTCCGCCGTCAAGCGCTGGCTGTCGAACGAGCCGTAGTGCTTCCACGCGCCCGGCGTGAAATTGCCGGCGAGCGGACGGCCGCCGATATCGATGTCGTAGTTGAAGCGGACCTGCCCGATCACCCACGGCGGATCGTTGACGCGGAATGCCAGGCCATGATGATCGCGCAGCTGAGGATCGACATCGCCGGGCCCGGACGGATCGCCGTTGAACACCGCACCATACGCGGTGATCTTGTCGGTCAGTGCGGCCTTGATGCGAATGCCGGGCACCGCGATCGGCGGCGCCGGGCCGCCGGCCGGAAGGTTGGACGCCTTGATCGCGGGCCAGCCGAAGGTGCCGTTGATGAAGAGGTCGTCGGTCTGGCTGTCGAAGAACTCGACATCGGCGGCCTGCTGGCCGGCCCTGATGTTCAGGCGGTCATTGAAAAAGCTCTGCTCGAAATAGGCGTTGTAGAGCCGCTGGTCCGGCAGCGCCTCGATCTCGCTGATGGTGGCGAGGTTCATCACGTAGTTGCGGCTGAGCCCCTGGCCGTAGATGACGAGAGCATTGGCGTAAAAGCGGCCGCCGGTCCAGCCGACCAGTCTGTCGAGATCGGCATCGACCGACAGATCGAGCCGGCCGAAATGGATGGCGCCACGCTTCACGCCGCCGGCGGCGTTGGTGATATTGTCGGCGATATAGGTGGCGCCGAAATTCAGGCCCTTGCTGGCAAGGCCGTCGTGCCATTCGTTGAACCATTTGGGAAACAGCCATGCGGCCGCGCTTTCGTCCTTGGCACCGGCGAGCGCGCTCGTCGCCGTGCAGGCCAGGGCGATCGCGGCCGCCACGGATATTTGGGTCCCCCAACTCACGATCGACACACGCTACTTGAAGATACCGGTGCGCCGCATGAAGAGATAGGCCGCAGTAACCGAGCAGGCCATCAGCACTGCCGCCCACAAAAATCCGCTTTCGACCTCGGTCAGCGGCAGGCCCTTGGTGTTCATGCCGAAGATGCCGGTGACCAGCGTCGGCGGCAGCAACAGCGAGGTCACGATCGAGAGGGTGTGGAGATGGCGGTTGCTCTCCTCCTCGTTCTTGAAGCGCAGCTCTTCCTCGAGCAGGCGGCTGCGCTCGCGCAGCTCGACGATGTCGTGATCGAGCCCGTCGAGCCGCTGCGCGAGCTTGCCGGCCTGGATCCGCAACGCCGGCGACAAATGATCGGTGTTCTTCTGATCGAGACGGTGAAACAGCGTGCGCAATCCGGTGAGCTGCCGATGCAGCCGGACGCAGGTGCGGCGGAGCCGGCCGAGATTGCGGCGCATCTCCGGCCTCGCGTCATCGGCCAGGATGCGCTCCTCGATATCGTCGATCTCCTGGCCGAGCTTGTCGGCCATCCGGTCCAGCGTGTCCGCGACCTCATCGACGATCTTTTCGAGCAGATGAGCGACATTGTCGACGCGGTAGCCGCCTTCGAGCACCCGCCGCGTGGCGTCCGCCGAGCACAGCGCCTGATGGCGGCCAGAGACCAGCAGCCGCTCGGTCATGGCGAAGCGCAGGAACGCGGTCTCCTCCGTCGCGCTGTCGATCTCGCGCACGAGATCGGAGAACACACCATAGACGCAATGGTCGATGACGTGAAGCTGCTGGAAGGTGTCGCTCGACAGCAGCAGTTCGCGTGCAAGCGCCGGCAGCTGCGACGCCGCGATCCAGGGCCGCGCCCGCGCGTCGGTCAGGTTGAAATGCAGCCAGAGCCGGCCGTCATGGCTGAACTCGATCGGCTGGTCGACCGGCAGCGCCTCGGCACTGCCGTCGCTGTGCAGGCGGAAGGCCCAGACCAGGCCGGGAATGGCGGGTTCGGCGTTCGATAATGCGCTGGCAAGCTTTGCCGGCTCAGCCATGGATAGCCCCAACCGTCAACAACTGCCCCGTTTCGGAAGATGGCTGACGGCATCTTCCGGACCCCACGCGGGTACTCAATTACGCCAGTGTTACAGTTTGATGATGCCGCCCTATTCCGCCGCGAGCCCGGTCGCGGCCGCCTCGGCTTGCCTGATGTAGTCATGGACGACGCGGCCGAACGGCAGCGTCAGATCGGCAATGTAATGATGCGCGCCGAGGCAGCGGCGGACCGGGAAATCGGCGACCGGCGCATTCACATGCGGCACCAGGTGCAGCCGGCCCGGCCCCATCCAGGAGCCCTTCGGCACGATGTCGACGAGGTTGATCGCAACCAGCTGGCAGACCTCGAGACGGCCGTCGACGCCCGGGATCATCTTCAGATTGATCTGCGTCTTCGACAGCGTGGCGCGGGTGAGGTCGCCGTTGCCGGCCATGCTCTCGTGCTTGTAGCCCATGGTGCCCATGGCGACGAGCTGGCCGGCATATTCCAGCGTGCCCGTCAGCGTGTCCTTGACGATTTCGAGCTTGGGATGGGCGTATTTCTTGGGAAAGCCCCAGATCTCGCGGCCGGCGGCGATCGGCGGATCGTCGTCGAGATACATCTGCGAGACGAAGTTGACGTCCTCGCCGTTGAGGCGCGCGGGAATGACGAGGCCGGATTCGGTATAGCTGCCGAAGCCGGAGGAGTCAGGCATCTTGATCCACTCGTAATGCGCGATCGGCTGGTCGATCGGCTGCAACGGCTCAGGCAGGCCGGCACGGATCAGCTCCGGGTCGGTCTCGTAGGTGATGACGAGGAATTCGCGGTTGACGAACCGATACGGACCGGCCGGATAGCTCGGCCCCGCCGCGGGCATGGACGGAAGTCTCAGCACGTCTTCGCTTCGCATCGCTGGTCTCCTGTGTTCCTGATCGGCGGCAATTGCTAGCGATCCTCATTGACTGCGATGTGAAGCTTTTCCGTCAGGCGCACGACCCCTGCCGTTGCAGCGTGGTCGGTCTGCGTTGCCGGCGATGCATCGGCGCCGCCTTGTCATCACGCCGTCACCACGTGACGCAATCGTCTGGCGCAAGCAGGAGGCATCGCCATGGACGCCCGCACGTCGCAACCGACATATCAGAGCCATCAGGCGCCCTCGCGGGGCTGGCGGCCCGAGCGCTGCGATCGCGTCGCGCTGGTGCTGCAGGGCGGCGGCGCGCTCGGCGCCTACCAGGCCGGTGTCTACCAGGCGCTGCACGAGGCCGGCATCGAGCCGGACTGGGTCTGCGGTGTCTCGATCGGCGCGATCAACTCCGCCATCATCGCCGGCAACAAGCCGGAAAAGCGGCTCGAGGCGCTGCGCATCTTCTGGGAGCGCATCACCAACCGCAAGATCTGGCACTACACGCCCGACGGCGACATCTTCCGGCAGTGGCGCAATTTCACCAGCGCGTGGATGACGTCGGCGATGGGCCAGCCCGGCTTCTTCACCCCGCACCAGGTCAATCCCTGGCTCAGCCCGGTCGGCGCGCGCACCGCGACCAGCTATTACGACACGATGCCGCTGAAGGAGAGCCTGCTCGAGCTGGTCGATTTCGATCTCATCAACGAGAAGAAGGTCCGCTTCGCGGTCGGCGCGGTCAACGTGCTCTCGGGCAATTTCATCTATTTCGACAATTCCCATGACGAGATCGAGCCGGAGCACATCATGGCCTCCGGCGCCCTGCCCCCGGCGTTGCCGATGGTGCGGATCGGCACCGATCATTTCTGGGACGGCGGCATCGTCTCCAACACGCCGCTGCAGCATCTGCTCGACCAGGAGGACGCACTCAATTCGCTGGTGTTCCAGGTCGACCTGTTCAGCGCGCGCGGCGTGCTGCCGCGCTCGATCCAGGACGTGATGGCCCGCCACAAGGACATCATGTATTCCTCGCGCACGCGCCACAACACCGACGTCTATCGCCGCACCCACAATCTCAAGGTCCTGCTCTACAAGGCACTGGCGAAGCTGCCGGACGAGCAGCTGTCCGACGAGGAGCGCAAGCTGAAGGGAAGCCTGTGCAACATGCCGGAGATCGCGATCCTGCATCTGATCTACCAGCAGAAGGCCTATGAGGGCGACGCCAAGGACCACGAGTTCTCGGGCACCTCGATGCGCGAGCACTGGACCAGCGGCTATGAAGACACCAAGCGCACGCTGAAGCGCCGCGACTGGATCAAGATGCCGGAGGAAGGCATGGGCCTCGTCGTGCACGACGTGCACCGGGAGACGGAGAGCGCGTAAGGGCCGCTTGTGTCCCGGACGCGCAGCAACGCCTTGAGCGTTGCTGCGCCGAGCCGGGACCCAGAAGCTACACGGTTCGCCGCGATCATGGGCCCCGGCTCTGCAGCGCTCCGTCGAAGGGACGCTGCGCTGCGTCCGGGGCACGAGACTGCCCATAAACATGATCCATTCGGAAGACACACTTCCGCATTCTCGCGGCTCATTTCGCCCGAGCTTTGCTCTCGTCGTTGCCCTTCTTGTTCAGAAAGGGCGCAGGGAAGGCCGGGCGCCGGCTGGCACCCGCGGTCCCGTGTGCGAACAAGACGCGCACGGGTTGGACAACAGGTGTAGCCGGGCGACCGGCCTTCCCTGCGCGGATGGCTTTACGGCTTATGTCGCGCTCTCCCCGGGGAGCGATGCGCTATTGCCCCCGTCGCCTTGCGGATGACTGATGTGCTGACCCGGTTAGGCCGCAACATCACCGCAACACTTGACGCACAGACCCCGGGCGTCAGGACCACACGATTTTGCCGTCCGCGCACATCCCCGTTCCTGTCCCCGATGGCTTGCGTGCGCTCACCATCGTGGCCGAACCAAGGACGCCGTCAGCGCCGTGTCGTATCGCGCGTGCAGCTGCTCACGGGGATTCCCGCCCTGCAGCCTGCCCAGCGCGCCGACGCCGTCGCGGCCACCGCCTCCCGGCCCGCGTCTCGTGACGATCGCGAAACGCCCCTTATGGCGGGCGGGATGAGCCATTGATACGACATATCCGAAATTCGGTAAATAGGAATGTTCTTGCGTCGAGGGATTGACAGGGTGTTTTGCCCGACGGGCGGCGTGCCACCGTAACTGAATATTCGATGCGATGGTGTAAGGGCCTTCGGGTCCCTCTCGCAATCACCGGGGTGGAACAACAGCAGATCGTTTCGAGCAAGTCGCTTCCTGATGGAGGCGCCGGGCTCCTGGATGGCGGAGATCGCGATCGAATTGAACAAGGAAGCGAAGTGACGTCGATCTTCGCGCATGCGCAACAATTCTCCATACGCAGCAATCGTTCTCCGCTTGGTGGAGCGGCATCGCAGCCGCTATCGTTGCCTTCAGGCCCTAGGACTCCCCAAGTTCTCGCGCCTGAGGACCGCCGCCTCGGCCCCTGGACGTTGACAGTCCCCGAGCAGCTGGCGGCGGTCCTTTCTCCTGTCTCGGCCGCGCCCCGATTTGCAACAGTCGGTTGCTGAGACGGGCCGAGCCGAGGCAGACGATTTGCGGACCCGCTAAGTCATTGATCCCTTTTGTGACCCGAACTGGAAGGACAAGCCTTTTTCCGAGTCCCAATCTCTCGGCTTGGGGTAGAGGTCAGCCACCTCCGGACCCAAATCGGCCGTGCAAGGCCCCAAAACAAACCGCAGGAGGCGCCGCGGTAGGACGTCGATTGAAGGAATGTCGTTAGCTACCGCATCAGGTGGAAATCAGGGCGGGCTGGCGCTAACGGCGGCCACAGAAGCGCCCGAACGATGAGCGGAATACCAACGGCCAAAGGTATCAGCCAGTACATGAAATGAGGCAGGTCCTTCCAAAGTGGAAGCTGCTTTCCGTTGTCCACGTAGAAGGCAACCAGCATCAGGATATACGACAGGCCCATCCCCGCGATATGGACCCTGACCCAATACCGCCAGCGGTGCCGGAGCGCAGTGCGACCGATCCAGGCGCAGGCGAACGACAACGTACCGAGGACGAACAAGTGATAGTTTTCGGCCCAGCGCATAAGCGACAGTAACGTCGCGGACGCAAAGAGCGCCAGCAGACACCAGAAATAGATCGTTCCAAGCCTAGAATGACGCCCGCGACGCTTCTGACTCAACATTGCGATTGCGCCGATCGCAACGCTCGCAAGGCCCAGGGGGATATGCACCCCGAAGATCAACGCCAGAAAGAAGTGGTCGGTTGATGGAATTTCGATGCCCGCCACGATGGTCGTTTCTTCGCCTGTCATGGCGTTACTCCCATCTTGCAATTCAACATCGACTAAGCCGGCGAAGAGAGGCGTTTGACGGCGAACGCTACGGCGCCGCAGACAATGCAAAGCATGCAGCAGCCGATCGGGGACGACTGCATAGCTTCCCGTCCAATCGGCGCTTGCTGCGAAAGGCAGCGGGCCGAACGCTGCGCCGGCAATGCCAACCCCTTCGGGCCGCGCCCGCCAGGGACGAAGAGCGCGCCTGGTCAAGCGTTCGAGCCGCGACATGGAATACTCGTCAGGTCAATTGCCCGTCAATTTTCCCCTGCGCAGCTTCGTCAATGGTGCTGACGGTAATTCTCCGGAATTGCCGTTGCGTCTGTCCAGGTCTGGGATGGGCCATTCAATGCATCCACTTCGAGACGAGACGACTGCCCCTTTGTCCGCATCGTACATTGAGTCTGGAGATGATCATGCGCAACATTGCATCGGCGATTGCAATCGTGATCGCGTTGAGCGCGCCGGCTTTGGCTCAGAAGGCCGAGATCGAAGCGAACAATGCGAAATGGATAGAGATGTTCAACAAGGGAGATTTTTCCGGGATTGCATCCCTCTACAGCGCCGATGCGACCGCGCTCCCGCCCGGCTCCGCGATGGTGCAGGGCCGACCAGCCATCGAGGTCATGTGGAAAAGCATGGCTGAACAAGTGACCGATCCGAAGCTCACAACGGTGGATGTCAAGCCACTCGGTTCTTCCGCGGCCCGTGAGATCGGCACGTTCGTCCTGAAGACCAAGGGATCGACACCGCAGGAAGTGACCGGAAAGTATGTCGTCGTCTGGGAGAAGGTCGGAGACGACTGGAAGCTCGCCACCGACATCTGGAACGACGGCAAGTAGCCGTCTTACGTCCAAACCAGCGCTTGCGCAAAAAGCAGGAGGGATCAAACCGACGCGCGTGTTCATTCGCCGTTGTCATTCGATACGCAGGCGCTATCGTGCGCATGCGGCGCAGCCGCGACGTTCATCCGATAATTCTGGTCATGGGAGAATCGCATGAAATTCATAACCACCTGGAGCGTACCTCAAGGCACCTTCAATGCAGCCGTCGCCCGCTTTCTCGAGACCGGTGGCGCACCACCCGAGGGCGTCAAGATGCTGGGCCGCTGGCATGGCATGAATGGACAGGGATTTGCGATCTCTGAATCGAGTGATCCAAAAGCCATGTATCGTTGGCTCGCGCAATGGTCTGACCTGCTCCCGTTGACCGTCACGCCCTGCCTTGAGGACGGAGACGCGGGCGAGGTGATGGCGTCGCTTCCCAAGCGTTGATCATCAAGCGTTGATCATCAAGCGAGCGAAGGGTTTTCTGAACCAGATCATCCACTGAAGCGCGATGAGATGAGGATGAATCGTCATCGCGCTTTAGTTTATTGCTTGAGCATGCACTTTTCGGAAAACCGCTGCGCACTTTTCCGGATCATGCTCTAGGGTCCAGCCGTCTCCCAAAAACTCCGGAGAAAGGCTACTTCCCTTCCTTGTTCAATTCGATCGCGACCTCCGTCATCCAGGAGCCCGGCGCCTCCATCAGAAAGGATTGACGGTTGCTCCTGGTCTGGATCGTCACCAGTGCGGCCACTGTGTTTCCCTCTATTCGCGCCTCGATCAGGCCGTCCTTGTTGGTGCCGTAGACCTTGCCGCCCTGCCGGTACTCGCTCTCGAACCAGTTGCCGGAAAGCTCCGTCCCGCTCTGCTCGATGTTCGCGGACAGGACCATCTTGTACGCATCGCTTGCGCAGCGCAGGTCGAGTGTCAACGACCGTCCCGGCCTGGTGACGTTGTACGCCACCTTGCAGCGAACCTTCTCGCGCGGACCGTCCGACGGCTTCATGGTGCCGATGCCCGACCATGCGCCGGCCAGACCGTCGAACACCGGCTCTGCGCGCAGCGGGCCGGTGCCGACGAGCACGAGCCACGCCGCGCCAATGCTCATGCGCGCCGCCAAAACCTTCAATCGCATTCTGCCAATCCTGATCTGTAAAGTCCGAGCGCGTTCTACGCCCTGATGGCCGCGGGAAGTTGTCGAAGATGTTTAGAAATGTTGCAGAGATTGCCTGAACGTTGCCGGGATCGACACATCAGCCGGTAATGAAGCCGATATCGCCGCGGCAAGTTCCCGGCTGTCCCGCTCGGCCGCAAATGCCCCGCGGGAGCGCAGGGCAATCGCATACGGCATTTTCCGCCAGCCGAGCGCGCGCCTCGTCCTTCGAGACGACCGCTTTGCGGTCTCCCAGGATGAGGCTAAGCGGCATCGGTGCCCGTTGAGAGTGCTGCCGCACACTCCGTCCTCATCCTGAGGCCCGCCAACGGCTTGCGCCTCGAAGGATGGCCACAGAGAACGTCGCCGGAGCGAAATCCCGCCTCAGTTCGGACCGGGCATATTGCCCGCGAACTGCGGATAGCACTCGCGCAATTCCTCGCGGATTCGCCCCCGGATCAAAGCAAGCGTCGCCTCGTCCGGCAGCGGCGTCGTGACCTCGCATCTCTCGTTGTCGTACGAGAATCCCGTCGTGCCTCGAATGTCGCGCCAACCATATCCCGGATGCGTGCTCTCGAGGCGGAAACGTCCCGCTTCCCGGTCGAAGGAAAACAACGCCGCATTGGTCAGCAGGGCATGAGGGCCGCCTCGCCGATAGACCGTCTCGTCGGTAACTCCAGGCGCGGAGACGAAGTCCACGCGCTCCACCAGGGATCGCAGGCTGTGCTCTTCGCGGAACAGAATGACCCGCGGCACCAGGAAGTACAGATAGGCGGAGCCGAACGAGCCGGGCCACCTGACCGGATTGTTCGGATAGTCGCCGGTGCCAACGAGATTGACGTTGCCCTGACCGTCGATCTGGCCGCCGCCGAGAAAGAAGGCGTCAAGGCGCCCCTGCGCAGCGCAATCGAACAGCTCCTCGGCACCGCCAGTGAAGGAATTGTGCTTGACCGACCCGAGGATCGAGACCTGCACCTGCTCCAATCCGTCACGCTGGTTGAGCGCGCGCAAGAGCATCGCTCCCGCCGCCGGCATCGGCGAGGATTGGCCGACTGCAACATGCCGCACGCCCTTCAGCAACCGCGAGATCGTGTAGATCATCAACTCGCGGCTGGTGCACGCCTCGCTCATGCCGCGCTCCTCGCGCCCCGCATGTAGGCCTGGAACCCTTCCGGCGAGCGCGCCGCGCGCGCGTATTTCTCGACTTCCTGTCCATCCCTGGGATATTCGGCGTAAAGCCCGGTGGGCCATCCGCCGTTCTTCAGCTGTGCCACCGCGCTCACATAGATCGCGGGCAGGACGCCTGCGGCCATCTTCTCGTCCTCGAGCAGCGACGTCTCGGAGATGCGCTCCACGGTCACGAAAGCCTGCTTCGACGCATGGGCCAGCAGCATCGTTTCGCGCCGGCGGCCCAGCCGCACATTGCCGAACCTGTCTGCTTCAGGCGCATGAAACAAAGCGATATCGGGCTGGATCGCCGAGACCACGACGATCTTCTCGCCGTCGTCGAACGGATTGGACGTCACCTTCCAGTCGTCGCGCTTCTCCAGGACGTCGCTGCCGATGATGCCGCGGATCGGCATGAACGGAACGCCCTTCTCCGCGGCCGTCAACCCTGCGAACACCGCGGGACAAGTGGCATCACGGAGGCGAATGGATCCGTCGCGGACAGCCCGGCTGAAGCAGGGCGCGCCGCCGGCTTCGCCGAGACTGACGGCGCTCGTCTCCAGCGTTGCCACGGCGCCGGCGCCGATGAGCATGTCGACCTGCATGCCGCCGATCGGTGCGCAGACCACATGGAGATCGCGAATGCCGCGATCGATCAGCATCCGAACCAGTCCTGGTGCCGCGGCGTAGTCGTCCGGCGCCAGGCCGAGCTTGCACCCCGAGGGTATCATCTCCGCCATCTCTCGCGGCGTTACGAAGTCTGTCATCTCTTCACCTCTCCCTCGATTTCCAGTCAGGCCCATCGAACAAGATCGACGTCCGGACTCGTCCGCATCATCCGAGCCGTGGCGCCGCCGATTGTGAACATGCGGACCCGGTCAACCACGTCCCATGTTGTAGAACTCCGGGTTCGGACGCATGCTGGTGACGTTGGCAAGCCGGTTGGAGAGACCGAAGAAGGCCGAGATCGCGGCAATGTCCCAGATGTCGTCTTCCGTGAACCCGTGCGATTTCAGCGTGGCGAAATCGGATTCGGAAACCTTGTAGGCCTCGGTCGAAACGCGCACGGCGAAATCGAGCATCGCCTTCTGCCGGTCGGTGATATCCGCCTTGCGGTAATTGACCGCGACCTGGTCGGCGATCAGCGGATCCTTGGCGCGGATCCGCAGGATCGCGCCATGGGCGACGACGCAATACTGGCATTGATTGAGGTTGCTGGTCGCAACCACGATCATTTCCCGCTCGGCCTTGGTGGTGTTGCCGGGCTTGTCCATGAGCGCGTCGTGATAGGCAAAAAATGCGCGAAACTCGTCCGGCCGGTGCGCCAGCACGAGAAAGACGTTCGGGATGAAGCCGGACTTCTCCTGGACGGCGACGATGCGGGCGCGGATGTCCTCTGGCATGTCGGCCAGATCAGGGACAGGGAAGCGGCTGATGGCAAGTGCCTGGGTCATGGCCTGGTTATCCTCGGTACTCGTCGATGGAAATCGGTACGATCACGCGTTCCTTCGCCTGGATCATGGCGAGAAATCCTCGCGCGAAGACGTCGAGCGCGTCGGGGCGTCTTTCCAGCTTCGCCCGCAGCACCGCGCCCTCCCAGCCGATCCAGAAGAACTGCGCGAGGCTGTCGCAATCGACGCCTTCGGGGATGTCGCCCGCCTGCTGCGCCGCGCGGAGGCAGCGTGAGGTCCGCGCCTCCCAATCCCTGAAGACGGCGGCGAGGCGCTTTCGGAACGGCTCCGGCAGCGCCCCCATCTCTTGCCCGAGATTGCCGACGAGACAGCCACGTCGATAGCCGTAGCGAGCCATGCCCGACCGCGCGTCTGCGATGAAATCGCGCAGGCGATCCAGCGGAGCCCGCTCTATGTCGTCGAACCATCGATCCAGCTTGCGGGCGAAATAGGCGGCATAGGCATCGATCAGCTCGAGGCCAAAAGCCTCCTTGCTGCCGAAGTAATGATAGAACGACCCTTTCGGCACGTCCGCGGAATCCAGGATCTCCTCGACGCCGACGGCGCTGAATCCCTTCTCGGTCAGTATAGCAACGCCCGTCCGCAACAGACGCGCGCGCGGCGCATTCGGCTGCGACTGGTCCTTGGGAGGACGCCCCCGTCGGCGCGGCTCTGGAACCGAGGCTGCTCTATTCATAATGATTTATTAGACCGACTGTCTTGCAAAATCAACCGCTCGTCGTCCCAAGGCTCAACTCTCCCGCGGACCGCATTCGTCACCGGCTGCAGTTCGAGACATCTTGCCGTTAGACTCCCCGCGCCAAACGTGGACAATAACCCGGGCACGTTACGTGCGCAGTGCACACCAAGATGCGCCAGGGGAAACGAAAATGCCGGCTGCCTTTCCGTCGTCCGAACCCACCATTCCGACCGCTCCCTTGACGGCCGAGATGCGCGATGCGTTGCGCGCGATCGTGGGTGAGAAGGGCCTCATCGAGGACGCGCACGGCAAGCAGCCATTCGTGACGGATTGGCGGGGACTGCTGGTTGGCGGTGCCGGCGCCGTCGTCCGTCCTGGCAACACCGAGGAGGTCTCGAAAGTGGTCCGGCTTTGCCATGAGCACGGCGTCGCCATCGTGCCGCAGGGTGGCAACACCGGCCTGATGGGTGGGGCAACGCCCTGGCCTGCACACACCGGCATCGTGTTGTCGCTCGGCCGCATGAACCGCGTGCTGGACGTCGATCCCGTCGGCTATGCGATGACGGTCGAGGCCGGCTGCGTGCTGCAGACACTTCAAGAGACGGCAAGCCGGCACGACAGGTTCCTGCCGCTCAGCCTCGGCGCCCAGGGCTCGTGCATGATCGGCGGCAATCTATCGACCAACGCCGGCGGCGTGCAGGTGCTGCGCTATGGCAATGCCCGCAATCTCGTGCTGGGTCTCGAGGTCGTGCTGGCGAGCGGCGAGATCTGGGACGGACTGCGCGCGCTCAAGAAGGACAACACCGGCTATGACCTCAAGCACCTCTTCATGGGCGCCGAGGGCACGCTGGGCATCATCACCAAAGCCGTGCTCAAGCTGTGGCCGGCGCCGAAGGACGTCTCTACGTCGTGGCTGGCGATCCGCGATCCGCGCGCGGCCCTCGAGATCCTGTCGGAAGCGCACAGCGCGTCCGAGGACAATGTCGGCTCCTGCGAGCTGATGAGCCGGGCCGCCATCGACATGGTGCTGCGCCATATTCCCGGCACCCAGGATCCTCTCAAGGCCGACACGCCATGGTACCTGCTGCTGGAATGGTCGTCCTCGCGGGCGCGCCAGGACGGCGCGGAGGGCATGTCCGAGAAGATGGAGCAGTTTCTTGGCCATCAACTCGAGGCCGGCCGCGTGCTCGATGCGGTGATCGCCCACACGGTCGGTCAAGCGCGCAACATGTGGCGCATCCGCGAAAGTGTCGCCGAGGCCTCCCGGGCCGAAGGTCCGGGGCTCAGCTTCGATGTGTCGGTGGCCATCTCCAAGATTCCGGAGTTCATCGCCAAGGGCACCACGGCGGTGCTCGACATTCTCCCGACCATCAGGCCCTATCCTTTGGGGCACATCGGCGATGGCAATCTGCATTTTTCGTTCATGGGGCCATCAGGCATGGATCAGCAGACGCTGACCCAATACAAGGGGGCCATCACCCGGGCCGTGAACGATCTCGTCACCTCGATGGGCGGCTCGATCTCGGCGGAACACGGCATCGGCATCGACAAGCTCGACGAGCTCAGCCATTACCGCTCGAAGACCGAGCTCGACATCATGCGAACCATCAAGCGCGCGCTCGATCCGCAGAACATCATGAATCCCGGCAAGGTGCTGCGGCTGTGACCGACGCTGCGCCCCGCGCCGACGATCGGTCGAGCGTGGGCAGGTCGCAACGATGTTGCGACCCGTCCGCGATCTTGCGAGAGTGGTGTCCGCGGCCCTCAAGCCGCCGAACCGCCGCGCGGATTGACGATCGCATACCCTCGCAATGAACGTGCGTGGATTCGCGTGGCGTGTCCGCCCGAGTTGGCGTCATAGGCCATCCAGACATCGCCTCCGAGGTGCTGCTCCAGAACGAAAACGTGTCCTCGTCGCGCAGCAACCATTCCCGGTGCGGGTGATGTCCGCGGAAATCGCAGCCAATTGGCCGCAAGATTCAATTCCGGCACGATACGACCGAACACGCGCAGAGCCGCGCCGCAGCCGCAGAAGGACGAAGGGCAACCTGCCGGACGACCACCGACGACGCGAGCCCCGGAGGCACTGGAGACGGTCGCCGGCGTGGCGGCGCCCCCAGCATCGGTCACTGTCAGTTGCGTCGAGCGGTACGCTTGCAGTGACGGCCTGGAATTCAGTGAGTATCTGGAAGTAATTGAAGACTTGAAAGTCCGCTCGCGCTGCATCCGCGAATACGAGAAGTCGCAGGGCATGGTGACGTTGCATTCAGAAGCATGATGAATGCGATAAGGTCGCGCTTCCGAAGTGATAGAGCTCAAGGCAACGAAGAGGTACGCAGAAATTACTAGCCTGTACATTGCAGGACTCCAAAATAGAGTGGTCCTGCCCCAGGCAACGAGAAACCAATAACAGTTTGGCTGAAATGGGCCTAAAGAGCGGCTGAAAATGGCTGCGTCCGCGCGACGCTGTCTGCAATCATCATAGCCTACAAATAGCGACCGAAATGATTAACTCGCAGAGAACGAATGAGCGCTCCGCGCGTCCAACGCAGCGCATGCAATCAAGTCCGGTTCGCATGGGTCGTGGATTCCGCAGCAAGCTCTCCTCGTCACTGCGCTGCCCGTGATCGGCACGACGCCGCCAGTCACTGCATCATCGCTGCTGCGATCTTCTCCGCCGACATCAACACGGGAAAGTTGGTGTTGGCGCATGGCACCACCGGAAAGATCGAGGCGTCGACGACGCGCAGGCCCTGGATGCCCTTGACGCGGCCCTGATTGTCGACCACCGCCATCGGATCGTCGGCCCGGCCCATGCGGCATGAGCAGGAGGCGTGCCAGACGCCGATGGTCGCCTTGCGCACGAAGGCTTCCAGCGCCTCGTCGTCGTTCATCACCTGATCGAAGGTAAAACCCTCGACCACGAAATTGTCGATCATGTAGTGACGCAGCGCCGCCGGTCCGTCCATCAAGGTCGCGGCGATCTTGGTCAAGATCCTGTTCCTGGTGTTGACCACGCCGATCTTGCGGACCTTGTCCGTATAGGCGGCCGGGAACGGCTTGTCCGTCACCGCCTTGACCACGTCGCTCATCTGCACCGCCGCCATCTTGCGGAAGCCGCTCATCAGGCGATCGAGATCGCGCCGGTCGGACAACAGGTTGAACTCGACGATCGGCTCTGCCGACGGATCGCGCGAGGCCAGCTTGACCTGTCCGGTCTCGGAATAGGTCTTGTTGACGAAGGTCAAGAGCGAGCCGATCTGCTCGCCGACCGCATGCCAGGCCGACTTGGAGAGCAGGACGACGAACATGTCGCCCTTCGGCACACCTTCGAGACCAGACGAGTAGCGCAGGCCAAGCTGCATGTGGCGCCTGGTGTGCTCGTTCATGCGCGCGCCGCGGCGGACAAAGGACGACAGCGAGATCGAGGGATGATCCATCAGGCGCTGACCGACACCCGGCAGTCCCATCAGCACGGGAATCCCCATATCCTTGAGATGGCCGACCGGCCCGATGCCGGCGCGGAGCAGATGCGCCGGCGAATGGATGGCGCCGCTGGAGAGGATGATCTCGCGTCCACGGAATTCCTGCTCGCGTCCGTCCACGACGGCCTTCACGCCGACGCATCGCGTCCCCTCGAACAGCAGCTCGCGCACTTGCGTGTTGGTGGAGATCGTGAGATTGGCGCGCTGGCGGGTGTCGCGGTCGAGATAGCCCATCGCGGCCGAGACGCGCTGCTCGGCCTGATTGGAATGCGTCACCGGGAAATAGCCGTCGACGAACTCGCCGTTCTGGTCCGGCAGGAATCGGTGGCCGGCCTGCTGGAAAGCATCGGCGAAGGCCTGCGAATGCCGCGTCCAGTGCTCGCGCGGGATGCGGCGGACCGGGATCCGGCCATCCTTGCCATGGTACGGTCCGTCGAAATCGAGATCGCGCTCGACCTTCTTGAAGAAGGGCAGCACGTCGTTCCAGGTCCACCCTTCGGCGCCGCGCGCGTCCCATTCGTCGTAATCGGTGGGAGCACCGCGGTTGGCCATCTGGCCGTTGATCGATGAGCCGCCGCCGAGCACGCGCGCCTGCTCGTATTTGCGCAAGGGGGGCCGGCCCACGTGCGGGTTGTTGTGGCTGACGACCTGCGTCGTGACCTTGAGCTCGGTCCAGTGGAAGCGCGGATCGAAATAGGCCGTACCCGGATAGCTGTCCCTGATCTCGGCCGGCTCGTTGCCGGGCGGCGTGTCCTGCCCGGCTTCGCACAGCAGGACCTTGTTGGCACTTTTCGCGGAGAGCCGGTGGGCCAGCACGGACCCCGCCGAGCCGCCGCCCACGATAATGAAGTCATACACGATGGCGTTTCCTGTTGTTCTTGTTGGCGGAGCTTAACGCGTTATTGCTTTGCCGTGGAAGGGCTTTGGATCGCACCGGCGCAGCTTCTCGTGTCCCGGACGCGCCGCAACGCGTAGCGTTGCTGCGCAGAGCCGGGACCCAGGAGGCTCCGGACACGCTGTGGCATGGGCCCCGGCTCTGCAGCGCACCACCGCCGGACGATGCTTCGCATCTTCGGCGGCGCTGCGCTGCGTCCGGGGCACGAGCGTCACGGCTTGGCACACGGTGCCTACGGCCGGATCGAAAAGTTCTCCGGCGGCCCGGCTTTTCGCAGCGGCTCGGCGAGGCGCGCGAACTCGCACAGCAGCGACCTTGTCTTGCGGGGATCGATGATCTCCTCGACCCAGAATTTTTCGGCCGAGCGGAACGGCGAGCGCAGCTTGTTGAGGCGCTCCTCGATCTCCTTGAGCTTCTCCGCCTTGTCCTCGGCAGCATCAATGTCGGCGCGGTAGGCAGCCTCGATGCCGCCTTCGAGCGGCAGCGAGCCCCAATAGGCCGACGGCCAGGCATAGCGGATCGAGAAGCGGTCGGCCGGCTGGTGCACGACACCCGCAACACCAAACGCGTTGCGCAGGATCACGGTGCACCAGGGCACGGTGGTCTGGTTCACCGCAGCCATGGCGCGAACGCCGTGGCGGATGGTGGCGGCCTTCTCGGCATCGAGGCCGATCATGAAGCCCGGGCAGTCCATGAGATAGACGACCGGCAGATGAAAAGTTTCGGCGAAGTCGACCCAGCGCACCACCTTCTGGCAGGCATCCGCCGTCCAGGAGCCGCCATAATGAAAGCTATCGCTGGCGAGGACCAGCACCGCCCTGCCCTCGAGTCGCGCGAGACCGACGATGATGGGCTTGCCGAAATTCTTGCCGACCTCGAAGAACGAGCCCTTGTCCACGACGGACTCGATAATGGGCCGCATCTTGTAGACCTGCTTGCGGTTGCGCGGCACCGCGTTCATCAGCGCCTCTTCGGAGCGCTCGGGATTGTCGGTGCAGGGCAAGGTCGGCGGCAGCTCATAGACCGATGACGGCAGATAGGACAGGAAGCGCCGCGCGCAGGCGAACGCCTCTTCTTCCGTATCGACGGCATGATCGACCGCGCCGGCGCGGGTCTGGATGTCGGCGCCGCCGAGCTCCTCCTTCGAGAGGTCCTGCCCGAGCGCCTTCACCACCGGCGGCCCCGCGACGAACATCGCGGACTTCCTCGTCATGATCGAATAGTGGCTGGCGGCAAGCCGCGCGGCACCGAGCCCTGCGACCGAGCCAAGGCCAAGGGCGACCACGGGAACGCGCGACAAATTCTCCGTCGTGAAGCGATACCAGCGCGTGCCGCCGATGCCTCCAGGCAGATTCGCCGCGCCCTTGGTCTCGATGGTCTTGACCGAACCGCCGCCGCCGGAGCCCTCGATGATGCGGACGATCGGCAGGCGGAAATCATGCGCCATCTCCTCCGCCATCAGCGGCTTTGCGGAAATGGACGCATCCGCCGAGCCGCCCCGTACCGTAAAGTCGTCGCCGACCACAACCACGGTGCGGCCGTCGACGCGCGCACGGCCGAACACGCAGTTCGCCGGCGTCAATTTCTGCAGCTCGCCGCTGCTATCGTACTCACCGATGCCGGAGACGGCACCGATCTCGTGGAAGCTGCCGCGATCGATCAGCTTGTCGATACGCTCCCGAACAGTCAGCCGGCCCTGGTCATGCTGTCGCTTGACCTTGTCAACGCCGCCCATCTCCCGCGCGAAGGCTTCGCGCCGGGCGAGCTCGTCGAGTTCCGGCTTCCAGTTCATTCACTCCCTCCGAATTGATCGGCTTGTTATTGTTGTGCACGGCCATTGCGACCGGTTTACGCGGGATGCGGTTGTTGAAGGCGTCGCCTTCCGCGCCCTCCATCAGGCTGCCGAGCGAACGGCCGAGCTCGAGCATCAGGGGTGCGACTTCAGCATGCAGCCGCTGCTCGTCATACATCGTGGACAGAAGGCCGATCGTGATGACGACGTAGGTCTGGTACTGCGGCGACCAGATCGGCACCGCGAGCCCGTTGATGTGCGGGCTCCAGAGGCCACAGGCCACGACATATCCGCGCTCACGCAACATCTGCCGATTGGCTTCAATGCGGGGTTTCAGGATCTTCGCAGCCTCGGGCGCTTCCCGTTCCACGTCCGCGATGAAGGCATCGCCGATCTCCGGCGCCAGCGCCGCGGTGTAGGCCGCGCCCGCGGCGGTCGAGGCCATCGAGATGCGGCTGCCGGTGCCCTCGTGCAGGCCGAGGGCGGTCGGCGAGCGCGCGAACTGCAGATAGACCAGATGGAAGCGATCGGGCACGACGAGGCCGACTGTGCCCGGCAGCTGCTCGGCGACTTCCTGAAGCCGTTGCCGGATCATGCTGCGCAGCTGCGCGCCCTTCATCATCGAGGCACTCATCGCCACCGCGCTCGGGCCGATGCGATATTTCTGATCGCGCGGCAGGTAGACCAGCTGGCCCATCCGCGTCAGCGTGTGCGTGAGCCGCGACACCGTCGAGCGCGGCAGGCCGCAGCGATTTGAAATCTCGAGATTGCCGAGCCTTGCCTCGTGGCCCTCGAAGCATCGCAACACGTCGAACGCGCGCGAGACCACCTGGATGACATCACCCTCACCGGCATCGCCAGCGAGCACACCTTGCCTACTCAACCGCTCGGATCGTCGTCCCATGTTCCCTACCGTTTGTTCCGCTGTGCGGAATTAAATTCCACTTGCAGACGACGCTACCTCAGGCATTTTGCGACGACAACAAAAAGGCGATGGCATGCCAGAAATTAAGATCGTCACGGAGGTCGCCGGGCGCGTCTGCGCAACTCCCGTGCAAGTTGGAGGAACCGTTGCGGATGGCGATGACGTTGTAATCGTCGAAGCCATGAAGATGGAGATACCGGTATCCTCGCCCGCGAACGGCACCATCACATCGCTTCTGGTGAAACTCGACGACGTCGTTGCCGAGGGACAGGCGGTCGCGATTGTCGCGAGCTGAAGTGCGTTCTCTTCGTGGCCATCCTTCGAGACGCCCGCTACGGCGGGCTGCTCGGGATAAGGTCTGTTTTCGCCGCAGATTCGTAGACCTCATGGTGAGGAGCGCCGCTTACGGCGCGTCTCAAACCATGGGCCGAGCACTCCGTATTCGCCGCGAGGCCGCATCCTCCGCGACAATGTGTCAGTCCGATGCGGCGCATTCCCGGTACGGCGTTGCCATCGCCTGATGCGGGTGACATGATCCGTCGCAAACAAAACTCTGTTTCAAACAAAGAACGAAATTCTTCGCGGCAAACGCGACGATCATTGGAGGGAAACATGCTTCGTGGGCTGCTCATGCTCGCGCCTGCCTTGGTGGCGGGCATCTCTTTTGCGTCTACACGCTATTCGTTCGCCGAAGACATCAAGCTGCCGGCGACGTTGACGTTCACCGCCTATGACACCGGAACGGCCGGCTTCAACATCGCCGTCGGCGTCGGCAAGATGATGAAGGACAAATACGG
This sequence comes from Bradyrhizobium sp. CCBAU 11430, assembly GCF_028128855.1. NCBI lineage: Bacteria > Pseudomonadati > Pseudomonadota > Alphaproteobacteria > Hyphomicrobiales > Nitrobacteraceae > Bradyrhizobium > Bradyrhizobium sp. CCBAU 11430. The sequence goes on along the minus strand of NZ_LBJV01000007.1, from coordinate 557,190 downwards.
CACCGATGTGCGCGTGCTGCCCGCAGGGAACGACGTCGCCCGCCTCGCGCCGCTGCGCGCCAAGCGCGCCGTATCCTCGGCGATGGGATCCGGCACCTACTTCGCGCAGGAAGGCATGTTCGAGTTCGGCGCGAAGGAATGGGGTCCGCAGCCGCTTCAGATCCTGCTCTCGACCGTCGACTGCAATTGCGGATCGCTTGGCGTCGCCGCCGACACCGGTGTGAAGGAGCTGAAGGACCTCAAGGGCAAGCGTGTCGGCTTCGTGGTCGGCTCACCCGCGCTGAACCAGAACTCGCTCGCAGTGCTCGCCTTCGCCGGGCTGACGCAGAAGGACGTCAAGGCCGTCGAATTCGCAAGCTACGGCGCGATGTGGAAAGGCCTGATCAACAACGACGTCGATGCCGCTTTCGGCACCACCATCACCGGCCCCGCCAAGGAAGCCGAGACCTCGCCGCGTGGCCTGATCTGGCCGCCGCTGCCCGCCAAGGACAAGGAAGGCTGGGCGCGGATGCAGAAGGTCGGCTCGTTCTTCTTCCCGCAAGTCGCGACCTGCGGGGCCGGCATCTCGCCGGACAAGCCGGTCGAGCTCGGCAACTACCCCTACCCGATCTTCGTCGCCTATGCCTCGCAGCCGGCCGACCAGGTCTATGCGATCACCAAGGCGATGATCGTCAACTACGATGCCTACAAGGACTCCGCGCCCGGCGCCGGCGGCCTCGCCGCCGACCGCCAGACCAAGAACTGGGTGGTGCCGGTGCATCCCGGCTCGGTGAAGGCGCTGAAGGAAGCCGGGCAATGGAGCGATGCGCAGGAGGCGCACAACAACAAGCTGATCAAGCGGCAGGAGGTGCTGGCAGCCGCGTGGGCCGATTACGGCAAGTCCAACCCGCCGTCCGACGACAAGGCGTTTCTCGACGGCTGGATGAAGGCGCGCGCGACGGCGCTTGCGAAAGCCGACATGCCGAACGGGTTCGAGGATTAGAGTGTGCCGACATTGAGCTTGACCGTTGCTTCGCGTCAGGTGCGCCGCCTCTCCCGCTTGCGGGAGAGGTTGAGCGAGCTCGCGGCCGCATTCGAGTCAACCAACGGCCATTCGCCTAATTAGTTACCAGCCCACGCGAGGGGTCGATTGATGTCTTCCGTTTCCACCTCCACTGCCCCGCAAGACGAGGCCAAGCGGGTCGTATTCGACGATCCACAAGGCGCGGCCGGCAACATGCAGGAGGCCGAAGTCACGCGCGTGCGCACCTTGCGCGGCGCCTGGCGCTGGACGCTGGTCGCGGCGACCGCGGCCACGATCCTGCTCTGCATCAACCAGCAATTCTCGTTGCGCTTCTTCATCGGCTACACCCAGCTCAACACGGAGTATTTCTATCTCCTGATCGCGTTGATGCTGCCCTTCACCTTCCTGATCTTTCCGGGCTCCGAGCGCGCCCCGCTCGACCGGATTCCCTGGTACGACCTCGTCTTGTTCGCCGCGACTTTCGCCGCAGCGCTGCTGCTGATGTCGAACGTGCGCAAGGCGGCGGAGGCCGGTTGGGAATTCGGCGGCGCGCCGAACAACGTGATCGCCGCGGGGCTCGTGATGTGGGTGATGCTGATGGAGGCGCTGCGCCGCACCGGCGGCTGGAGCCTGCTGTTGAGCGTGCTCCCCTTCACCGTCTATCCGCTGTTCGCCGAATCCAGCTGGCTCGGCCCTTTCCGCGGCACGCAATCGACGTTGGAGCAGGCGACCGCCTATCACGTGCTGTCGGGCGAGAGCCTGCTCGGCATTCCGATCCAGGCCTTCGCCGATACCGTGATCGGCTTCCTCGTATTCGGCACTGCGCTGATGATGACGGGCGCCGGCAAATTCTTCATCAACCTCTCTTTCGCGATGTGCGGGACGTTCCGCGGCGGCGCGGCCAAGGTCTGCATCTTCGCGAGCGGCCTGCTCGGCATGATGTCGGGCTCGATCATCTCCAACGTGCTGACCGCCGGCACCATGACCATCCCCGTGATGAAGAAGAGCGGCTTTCGCGCCTCCTATGCCGGCGCGATCGAGGCCTGCGCCTCGACCGGCGCGGTGCTGGCGCCGCCGGTGATGGGCGCGACCGCCTTCGTGATCGCGCAGTTCCTCAATATCAGCTACGCCGAGGTCGCGGTCGCCGCGATCATCCCGGCCGCGCTCTATTATGTCGGCCTGTTCATGCAGGTCGATACCTACGCCGCGCGCCACGGGCTGAAGGGGATTCCGCGCGCCGAGCTGCCGCGGATCATGGATACGATCAAGGACGGCTGGTACTACGTCTTCGTCATCGCCCTGCTGATCGTGATGCTGCTCTACTTCAAGCGCGAAAGCCATGCGCCGTTCTACGCGACCGCGCTGCTGCTGGTGCTCAACCAATTCTTCTCCAAGGACACCCGCTGGACCCTTGCGACGATCGGAAAATTCCTCGAGGTCAACGGCCGCACCTTCGTCGAGCTCGTCGGCATCCTCGCCGGCTGCGGTCTCCTGATCGGCGCGTTCTCGATGACCGGAGTGGTGTCGAGCCTTGCTAACGATCTCTTGCATATTGCCGGCGACAATCCCTTCCTGCTGCTCGGCATGTGCGCGGTCACCAGCCTGATCCTCGGCCTCGGGCTGACGACGACGGCCTGCTACATCTTCCTTGCCATCCTGGTCGCGCCCGCACTGGAGAAGCTCGGGCTGAACAAGATGGCCGTGCACATGTTCATCTTCTATTGGGGCATGCTTTCCTCGATCACCCCGCCGGTCGCGATCGCCTCCTTCGCGGCCGCAGGCATTGCCGGCTCGCCGGCGATGAAGACGGGCTGGGAATCGATGTGGGTCGGCAGCATCATCTATTTCATCCCGTTCTTCTTCGTGCTTAATCCGGCGCTGGTGCTGCAAGGGCCGAGCCCGTATCTCGCCGGTCTCGGCCTGATGGGACTTGCTGCGTTCGGCACGCTGTTCATCTGCGGCGGCATCCAGGGCTATCAGCCCTTCGTCGGGGACTTACGCAGCGCCGGCGGGCTGGAATGGCCGATCCGCGTTCTGCTGGTGATCGGCGGCTTCGTGGTGGCGACACCAGGCGGCGGGATCATGCCGCTGTCGCAGTTGCAGGTGACGCTGCTGGGCCTTGCCATCCTTGCACCCACGGTTCTGCTCGCCCTGCTGCTGGTCCGGCGGCAGGCCGTGGTACCGAACGGGTTGCGCATACCCTGATTGCGTTGCACAAAGAGAGGCGATGAAACCGCTTTCGCCCCTCGCCTCCGCCTGGAGCCGCTCGAAGCCGCCCTTGCTGCGGTTTCTGGACAATTGCCTCAACGAATTCTCGGCCGAGACCTCAGGCGCGGTCGCCGACTACATTCCCGAGCTGAGCAAGGCTGATCCTGCCTATTTTGGCATCAGCCTCGCCACGCTCGACGGCCATGTCTATGAGGTCGGCGACTCCAGGGTGCCCTTCACCATCCAATCGATGTCAAAACCGTTCGTGTTCGCGCTGGCGCTCGACCTGCTCGGCGCCGGCAGGGTCGAGAGCGCGATCGGCGTCGAACCGTCGGGCGATCCTTTCAACTCGATCCGGCTCAATTCCGAGAACCACCCGTTCAATCCGATGGTCAATGCCGGCGCGATCGCCTGCACCGGGCTGATCTACGACAGCAAGGGCGCAGATGCCTTCGAGCAGATACGCCTGGCGCTGAGCCGCTTCGCCGGTCGCGATCTCGCGGTGGACGAAGCTGTCTACGGCTCGGAGAGCCAGACCGGTGACCGCAACCGCGCGATCGGTTATCTCTTGAAGACCAACGCGGTGATCTCGGACAATGTCGCAGGCGTGCTCGACGTCTATTTCCGGCAATGCGCGGTGCTGGTCACCGCGCGCGACATCGCGGTGATGGCGGCGACCCTCGCCAATCGCGGCGTCAATCCGGTCACGGGCGAGCAAGTGCTGACGCCTTACGCGATCTCCCGCACGCTGTCGGTGATGACGTCCTCGGGCATGTACGACTATGCCGGCGAATGGATCTACCGGATCGGCATTCCCGCCAAGAGCGGCGTCGGCGGCGGCATCCTTGCCGCCCTCCCCGCCCGGCTCGGGCTCGGCAGCTATTCGCCAAGGCTCGACAAGCATGGCAACAGCGTGCGCGGCATCAAGGTCTGTGAGGCGCTGTCCTCACATTACGATCTGCACATGCTCAACCGCAGCGACGATGCGCGCAACGCCGTCATCGCCGACTACGATATCGGCAAGAGCCCGTCGCGCCGCGTGCGCCGGCCGCAGGAGCGCGAGATTCTCGCCGCCCATGAGCAGGAGGTGCGGATCATCGAGCTGGTCGGCACGCTGTCACTGTCCGCGGTCGACTACGTCTCCCGGCGGCTTGCGGGGCGGCCCCGTCCGCAATTCGTGATCTTCGATCTGCACCGCGTCACCTCCACCACGCGCGCCGGGGCGCGGCTCGTCGCCGAAGCGTTCGAGGAGCTCGCCGCGCTGAATGTCACGGTGGTGCTGTCGGGCGTCAGGCGCGCATCCAAGGAATGGGACACGTTGCGGGAATGGACGGCCGAGCTGAAGAACGTCCGCGACTTCTACCTGCTCGACACCGCGATCGAATGGGCCGAAGACCAGATCGTCTACCGCTACGGCGGCTCGATCGACTTCCACGAGACCACTGAGCTTGCCGAGCAACCGCTGCTCGAGGGCCTCGGCGAGGACGAGCTGACTGACCTCACCTCGATCTGCACCATCCGCACCTATCAGTCCGGCGCGAAGATTCTCACCACGGGCGATCCCGCCGATTCCCTGTTTTTCCTGCGCAGCGGCGCCGTGCACGTCACGCTGCCTGACGGCGTGCGGCTCGCGACGCTGACCGCGGGCATGGCGTTCGGCGAGATGGCGCTGCTGGAATCCACGCGCTCGGCCGACGTCTTCGCCGACATGGCAGCGACCGCCTATGAGGCTCCGCTGCAGGAATTCGAACGCTTCCGCCAGCGGCACCCTCACGCCAGCGAGCGCATCATGCGCAACCTCGCCCAGCTCCTCGCCGACCGCCTGATTGTCGCCAACGCCAAGGTGGATATTCTGACGTCGACGTAGAGCAGCTCATTCACAACAGGTCGTCATGCCCGGGCCTGTCCCGGGCATCCACGTCCATCGTGCTGCATGGCATGGCCGGGACGAGCCCGGCCATGACGCTGTGGAGGCTGTCGGTGTCCAGCCTACATCTCTTGCCCTACCGGCTCGCCGCCTCGCTCAGCCGCCGCTTGATCTTTGCCGCGCTCCTTTCGAGCAGCTCGGACGGCTTCTGGCCGGTCGTCGCGCAGAGGCAGGCCCAGTAATAGATGACGTCGCCGAGCTCATCGACGAGGCCAGCCTTGTCGAGCCAGTCATCGCGCAACAGCTTCTTGATGTGCTCGGCCACCTCGCCGGCCTCGCCCGCGAGGCCGAGACCGAGATAGGACAGCCGCTCGTTGGACGGATGTTCATCGACTTTCGCAACGCTCGCGGCCCAGGCCGCATATTCATCGATCGTCATTGGCATCCCTCGCCGCGGTGCTTCGATCAGCCCACCACTTCGGTAACGGGCTGGAGATCGATCTCAAACGTCTCCAGGAATTTTGACGTCATGATGTAGAAGCCGACCGAGAGCTGCAGCTCGACCAGCGCAGCCGGCGTCAGCTTCGCTGCGATCGCCTTGAAGGTCGCATCCGTCGGCTTCTTGAGTTTCACGATCTCGTCGGTGAAGGCGAGCGCGGCGCGCTGCACCTCGTTGAAGCACGTCGCCGCCTGCCAGTTTTCGAGCGCCTCGTTCTGCGCGTCGGTGACGCCGACATTCTTGCCGATCCGCTTGTGCGCGACGATCTCGTACGGCGCCTCGCACAAGATGCCGGTGCGGGTGATCGCAAGCTCGCGCACAACCGGATCGAGCTCGCCCTTGTGGCGGATGGCGCCCCCCAGGCGGCAGTACTGCTCGAAATAGCTTGGCGAGTGCGCCATCATGCGGAAGATGTTGGCGTTGCGGTTCTTGTCGAGAATTTCGCGGGTGCGGTCGGATGCCTTGGACGGGTCGCTGTAGTTGATGCGGGCCATGATTTTCCTGAAGTTTTCCCTGATTTTTTGATGCTTTTTGTCGTCGTCCGCGCAAGTTCCCAAAGACTCTATTCGCGCGAGGACGCAGGAGCAACATTATCGAGTCAAATTGCCGCCGCATTGCTGATCGACCCTGACACAGTCGATATTCGCCGCGTGGGGACAAATCACGGTGAATACTCGCAAATGGGGTGTTCCGAGTAAAACAATTGGCCGTCGGGTGCGCTAGCCGCACAACGATGAGTCACGCCCAAGTCTAGGGAGAAAAAGGCATGAAGGAAGCCACCAAGGGGGCGGCCTCGGGAGCGCTCGCGCATATGCTGGCGGTGACGGCGATGCTCGTCATCGCCAGCATCTTGTTCTACGGGCGTTAGTTGGAGTTCTAGAGTTTTCGTCATTCCGGGGTGGCCCTCGCACAGGCCAGGCCCAGAATACCCGTTCCAGGCTCGGTCCCATGACCGCCCCCGAATGACGAATCCCGTTACGTTTCCTTCGTGAAGAACGGCACGAGTTTCCCGGCAAACGGCTTGAAGCTCGCGATGACCGAATCGCCGATGACGAGTCCGTTGTCGCCATGCGCCATCATGCGAAAACCCTCGGCGCAATCGACCAGCAAAATGTTGTAAGGCACGTGTGCGCGCGTCTCGGGTGTGGCGGCGCGGCAGATCAGCGAGCTCGCATAGACCCTGCCCTTGCCGCTGGCGCGCTGCTCGCGCGGATCCGATTCGCCACAAGCCGCGCAGAAGGCGCGGTGGAAATACTGCACATGCCCGCATGAGTTGCAGGTCTGGTAGGTGATGGCCGCCTCGCCCTTGGTCCAGTCTGCCAGACGCCCGCTCATCGCACCCGCTCCAGGAACATGCTCACATGCGACGACAGCACGCCGCCGTCGCCATGCAGCAACGCGATCGAGGCGTCGCGCACCTGGCGGCAAGCCGCCCGCCCCGTCATCTGCAAATGCGCCTCGACCAGATGCGCCATGGCGCCGCCGACGCCGCAATGGCCATAGCTGAGCAGGCCGCCATGGGTGTTCAGCGGCATCGCGCCGTCGCGGCTGAAATGGCCCGATCGGACGCGGGCTGCGGCCTCGCCGCGGCCGGCAAGACCGAGGTCTTCGAGCAGCATCGCGAGCGTAATGGTAAAACTGTCGTAGATCGCGGCGTAGCGCACATCGGAGATCGCAAGGCCCGTGGCCTTCTTGGCGCGGGCGATGGAGATCTCGGCGCCGAGTTCGCTGAGCGCGGGCGCGGCCGTGACATGCTGATGGGTATGCGCCTGGGCGCAGCCGCGGATGCGCACGCCCGCCTCCCCCGTCCGCTCGCGGCTGATGATGAAGGCGGCGCCGCCGTCGGACACGGGGCAGCAGTCGAGCAGCTTGAGCGGCATCGCCACCGGCTTCGAGGCCATGACGTCGGCAACGGTGATCGGGTCGTGGAATTGCGCGCCGGGATGGGTGCAGGCGTGGCTGCGCATCAGCACGGCGAATTCGGCAAGGTCCTCTTCGGTCACGCAATATTTGTGCATGTACCTGTTAGCGACGAGGCCGTAATAGGCTGGGATCGTTGGTCCCAGCGGCACCTCGTAATCGGGATGGCCGACCTGCGCCAGCGCCTGGATCGAGGCATCGCGGCTCTGCCCGGTGAGCCGGTTCTCGCCGGCAACGACCAGCACATTGCGCGCGACGCCCGAGGTGACGAGGTGATGCGCCAGCATCGTCATCGCGAGTCCCGTGGCGCCGCCGACCTGCACGGCGTGAGCGTAACTCGGGCGGATTCCAAAGTGCTCGGCGAACACGGTCGCCAGCATGATGTGCGGCGAGACGGTGGAATAGCCGCAAAGGATGCCGTCGATGTCCGCACGCTTCAGCCCGGCATCGTCGAGCGCGGCTTGTGCCGCCTGGCTCATCAGGTCGAGCGAGGACGAGCCTTCATGCTTGCCGAAAGACGTGAGGCCGACGCCGGTGATGAAGCTCATCGTCTCTCCTCCTCGTCATTCCGGGGCGCGCCCCTTGGCGCGAGCCCGGAATCCATACTCCCGATCGTGGTTATGGATTCCGGGCTCGCGACTTCGTCGCGCCCCGGAATGACGGATGAGAGAGTTGTCGCCACCACTTCCTCCCCTACTCCGGCGGCGAGCGCGTGACGCCGTCGCGCACCATGGCGGCGATCTCGTCGGCGGAGTATCCGATCTCGCGAAGAATCTCCGCGCCGTGCTCGTTGAGCCGCGGCGCCAGCCGCACCGGCTCGGCCTCCGTCTCCGACCAGGTCGCGGTCACTTTCATGCTGCGGATCGGACCTTCGGTCGGATGGTCCACGACCGGAAAGAAATTCGTCGCCTCCAGATGCTCGTCGTGCAGGATCGAGGCGAGGTCGTGCATCGGCATGACCGGCACGTCGGCCTTGGTCAGCAGGTCGATCCATTCGGCGGTGGAGCGCGTCTCGAAGATGCGCGCGAGCTCGGCATAGACGACGTCGATATTGGCGGCGCGCCCCGCGAAAGTCGCGAATTTTGGATCGACACGCAGATCATCGCGCGCCGTCGCCTTGAAGAAATTCTCCCACTGCTTGTCGTTGTAGACGATGACGCTGAGATAGCCGTCCGAGGTCTTGTACGGCCTGCGGTCGCGCGAGAGGTGGCGGGCATAGCCGCCCTTGTCGAGCGGCGGCTCGTAGGTGAGCCCGCCCATGTGATCGCCCATGACGAAGCCGGCCATGGTCTCGAACATCGGGATATCGACGCGCTGGCCGCGTCCGGTGCGGTCGCGATGCACGAGACTGGCGCAGATCGCGCCGACGGCGGTGAGGCCGACGATGCGGTCGACCAGCGCGTTCGGCACATAGCGCGGCACACCGTCGCCGATCTGCGCCATCAGCGCCGGCAGCGCGGTGGCGCCCTGGATCAGATCGTCATAGGCGGGCTTTGCGGCATACGGGCCATCCTGGCCGAAGCCGAACACGCCGGCATAGACGAGGCGCGGATTGATGGCGGAGACGACGTCGTAGCCGAGCTGCAGCCGCGCCATCGCCTGCGGACGGACGTTGTAGACGAGAACGTCGGCGTCCTTCAGCAGCCGCAACACGGCCTCGCGGCCCGCGGGCTTCTTCAGATCGAGGCAGATCGAGCGTTTGCTGCGGTTGGTGTTGAGGAATACCGGGCCCATGCCGGCATGGCGCATCGGGCCGATCAGGCGGGTGACGTCGCCGTCGAGCGATTCCACCTTGATGACGTCGGCGCCGTAGTCGCCGAGCATCTGGGTCGCATACGGCCCCATCAGCACGGTGGTCATGTCGATGACCTTGATGCCCTTCAGCGGCCCCATCATTCGCTCCCGATTGCGCGGGGGGCTCAAGGCGCGGCCCCGCGATTTCGGTCCAGCTAAGGGCAGCGGTGCCGCGCGCGCAAGGGCGGCCGGCGTATGGCCGCATGCGCCGCGCGGTGATATCGGCCGCTATTTCTTCTGGCGGGATTCGCGGATCTTGAGGAGCCGGTCGAGCTCTTCGTTCTGCTGGCTGATCCGGTCGGCGATGCGCGACTCGTTCTGCTCGCCTGAGGCGGCCGCGGCCTGCTCGATGAGCTGCCTTATATTGTCCTCGAGGATCGCAATCCGACCGTTGAGTGCGTCCATCGACAGCGAGTCTTCGTAGTCAGTGCTCATGATGCATTTCCGCCAATCAATCAGGAGCCATAGGGTGGGCCAAGCGAAGCGGGCCCACCATGATCTAACGCAAGGAAGAGGGTGGGCACGGCGCCTTCGCGCCTTTGCCCACCCTACAAGACCTACTTCAGCGGCTCCAGCACCGAGACGTAGTTGGCGACCGCGGCGCCGCCCATGTTGAAGATGCCGCCGAGCTTGGCGTTCTTGAGCTGCATGCCCTCGGGCGCCTGGCCTGCGAGCTGCATCGCGGTCATCACATGCATGGAAACGCCGGTGGCGCCGATCGGATGGCCCTTGGCCTTCAGGCCGCCGGACGGATTGACCGGCAGCTTGCCGTCCTTGAGCGTCCAGCCTTCCTTGATGGCGCGGGCGCCCTGCCCCCTCGGCGTCAGCCCCATCGCTTCGTATTCGATCAGCTCGGCCACGGTGAAGCAGTCATGGGTCTCGACGAAGGAGAGATCGGACAGCGTCACCCCGGCCTTCTCCAGCGCGCGCTGCCAGGCAACGGTGCAGCCCTCGAACTGGAGGATGTCGCGTTTGGACATCGGCAGGAAGTCCTGGGCGTGCGCGGTGGCGCGGAAGCCGATCGACTTGGTCATGCCCTTGGCGGTCTCGGCGTCAGCCAGCACCAGCGCGGCGGCGCCGTCGGAGACCAGCGAGCAATCGGTGCGCTTCAGGGGGCCGGCGACGTAGGGGTTCTTCTCGCTCTCGGCGCGGCAGAAGTCGAAACCGAAATCCTTGCGCATCTGGGCGAAGGGATTGGCGACGCCGTTCTTGTGGTTCTTGGCCGCGATCAGCGCCAGGGCGTCGGACTGGTCGCCGTATTTCTGGAAATAGGAGCTGGCGATCTTGCCGAACACGCCGGCGAAGCCGCCGACGGTGTCGCCGTCCTCGGGCAGGTAGGACGCCTTCAGCAGGTTCTTGCCGATCTCGGCGCCCGGGGTGCGGGTCATCTGCTCGACACCGACGACCAGGACGATCTTGGCCGCGCCTGCGGCGATCGCGCGCAGGCCCTGGTGCACGGCGGCAGAACCGGTGGCGCAGGCGTTCTCGACCCGGGTGGCCGGCTTGAAGCGCAGCTTCGGGTCGGCCTGGAGCACCAGCGAGGCGGTAAAATCCTGCGCCGAGAAGCCGGCGTTGAAATGGCCGAGCACGATCTCGTCGACATCGCCGGCCGAAATGCCGGCATCGGCCATCGCCTCATTGGCGACGCGGGTGACGAGGCTTTCGACGGTCTCTGTGTCGAACTTGCCGAACGGCGTATGCGCCCATCCGACGATGCTGGCAGTCATGGTCATGTCTCCCTGGGGTCTCTCTTCCTGAGCTAAGTCTTAGCGCAGGGATGGCAAGACTTCACGCGGGTTTCAGGGCCTTGAGGGTGCGCTGGCAGATGGCAGTTATGCCGGCCCAGTTCCCGGCCTTGATCTCGGCCGTCGGGCACAGCCAGGAACCGCCGACCGCGACTACATTGGGCTCGGCGAGCCAGCTCGCAGCATTGGCCTCACCGATGCCACCGGTCGGGCAGAACCGCACGTTCGGGAACGGGCCGCCGAGCGAACGCAGGCCCTTGATGCCGCCGGCCTGCTCGGCCGGGAAGAATTTTGCGACGTCGAGGCCGTGCGACAGCGCCATCATCAGCTCGGACGCCGTGGCGATGCCCGGCGCGAACGGCAGGGAGCTGTGGGCGGCGGCCTTGAGGAGATCGGGGGTCAGGCCGGGGCTGATGCCGAAGGCGACGCCGAGCTTCTCGACACGGGTGAAGTCGGCCGGATTCAGGATCGTGCCGATGCCGACGACCGCCTCCGGGACTTCGGCCATCATCGCCCTCGCCGCCTCGATCGCAACCGGGGTGCGCATGGTCACCTCCAGCGTGCGGACGCCGCCGGCAACCAGCGCGCGCGCCAGCGGCACGGCATCCTGGATCCGCTCGATGGTGAGGACGGGAATGACGGTCGCCGCCTTGAACAGCGCGGCGAGGTGGTTCTGTTGGGCAGTCGTGGTCATAGGGTCTCGATCTTTACTTGGTCGCCTGGCGGGAGGTCGCCGGCCGGTGCCGTTTCTTCGGCGGCATGGCATAGCCCGGAATAATGGCGCCGGAATAGCAGATCACGAGGCTGGCGAGGCGATGCCCGGCCTGGGCGGCCTCGACCGGATCGGAACCGGCGAGCCGGGCCGCGATATAGGCCGCGGCAAAGCTGTCTCCGGCCGCCGTGGTGTCGACGACGGGCTTGGTCATCGGTTCGGCCCGGACCTCATGGGTAGCCCCGGGGAAACGCAGCAGGCTGACGGGCTCGGCGAGCCGGAACACCAGCTCGGGCGTCGCGATGCGTGCCATCAGCTGATCGTCGCTCTCACCAGGATAGAGCGCGAGCAGGTCCTCGGTCGAGGTCAGCACGATATCGGCGGCGGCGAAAGCAGCCGCAAACACCTCGCGCGCGACGTCGCGGTCCGGCCAACCCCGCGCGCGAAAATTGGTGTCGAACACAAAGCGGGTGCCGAGCAGGCGCGCGCGCTTGATCGCCGCGAACAGCCGCTCGCGCCCGGGCGCATCGTAGATCGAGAGCGTGATCGCGGAGAGATAGACGATGTCGTAGCTCATCAGCGAGTTGAGCAGCTCATCGGTCTCCGGCAGGTTCATAAGCTGGCGCGCCGCCGCGCTGTCGCGCCAGTGGAAGAACTGGCGCTCGCCCTTCGCATCCAGCTGGATCATGTAGAGGCCGGGTAGCTTGCCGGCCAGCCGCACGACACGCCTTGTGCCGACGCCCTCCGCATTCCAGGCCGCGATCATCTCTTCGCTGAGGCCGTCATCGCCGAGCGCGGTGAGATAATCGACCTTGACCTCGAGCCGCGCCAGATAGACCGCGGTGTTGAGGGTGTCACCGCCGAAGCCGCGCGAATACAGCCCGCCGCCCTGCCCTTGCCCGGCAGACGCGCCTCCTTGCGCCTGCCTGAGCTCGACCATGCATTCGCCGATGCAAGCAACGCTCGCCATCACCAGGGCTCGCTCAGTCAGAGATCATGCGACGAAGTTGCCGCCGAGCTCGTCTTCGATGTGAATGCGGATGATGTCGTCGAAGGTCTTCTCGGCGGTGGTGAAGCCGAGCTCGAGCGACCGCTTTGCATTGAAATTGCGCGGCCAGCCGCCGACGATGCCGACGATGAAGGGATCAGGTTCGTGCTTGATGCGCGCCGCGACTTTTTCGCCGGCAACCCGCTTCAAGGCGGCGATCTGCTCGCCGACCGTTGCCGAAAGGCCTGGCATGGTCAGATTGCGGCGCGGGCCGACGGTGGCGAGATCCATGGTGCCGGCATGGAGCAGGAAGCCGACCGCGGAGCGCGGCGTCGCGTGCCAGTGGCGAACGTCCTCGGACACCGGCAGCACCGCTTCCTTGCCGGCCAGCGGCTCGCGCAGGATGTTGGAGAAGAAACCCGATGCCGCCTTGTTGGGCAGGCCCGGCCGGATGCAGATGGTCGGCAGACGGATGCCGATGCCGTCGAGGAAACCGCGGCGCGAATAGTCGGCCAGCAACAGCTCGCCGATCGCCTTCTGGGTGCCGTAGCTGAGCAGCGGGGTGTGGAAGAACTCGTCCCCGATCGCATCGGGGAACGGCGCGCCGAACACCGCGATCGAGGACGTGAACACCACGCGAGGCTTGTAGCCGCCGCCGACCAGCCTGACAGCATCGAGCAGCATCCGCGTGCCGTCGAGATTGATGCGGTAACCCTTGTCGAAGTCGAGCTCGGCTTCGCCGGAGACGATCGCGGCGAGATGGAAGATCACGTCCGGGCGGCCGGCGATGAGCTTCTCGGCCGCGCCTGGGACTGCGAAATCGCCCGACACGGTCTCGACCGGGAAACCGGCCTTTTCCGGCCTCTTCGGTTCGACCACGTCATGCATGGTCAGCTTGGTGATGTCGCTCTTGCCGAGCCGGCCGTCACGCAACAGCCGTTCGCACAATTTGCGGCCGACCATGCCGGCGGCGCCGAGAACCAGAATGTGCAAGAGCTTAACTCCTTCTTATTGGCCGGAGCGCGCAGCCTCCGGCGCGCTCCCGTGGCAGACCCCGCGATTATTCCTTCACGGCGCCGGTCATCGCGGACACATAATGCTCCACGAAGAAGGCGTAAAGGATGACGAGCGGCAGCGAGCCGGCCAGGGCTCCGGCCATCAGCGAACCCCAGCGGTAGATGTCACCGTCCACGAACTCGTTGACGATCGCGACCGGCACCGTCTTGTTGCTGGTCGACTGCAGGAAGGTCAACGCGTAGATGAACTCGTTCCAGCACAGCGTGAAGCAGAAGATGAAGGCCGAGATCAGCCCGGGGATTGCGAGCGGCAGAACGATCTTGATCAGGATCTGCCAGCGGCTCGCCCCGTCGATCAGCGCGCATTCCTCGAGCTCGAACGGGATGGTCTTGAAATAGCCCATCAAGAGCCAGGTCGAGAACGGGATCAGGATGGTCGGATAGGTCAGGATCAACGCCAGCGGCGAGTCGAACAGCCCGTACTGGAACACGACGGTGGCGAGCGGGATGAACAGGATCGATGGCGGCACCAGATAAGCGAGGAAGATCAGCCCGCCGACGAGATTGGCGCCCTTGTAGCGCAAGCGCACGATGGCGTAGGCAGCTAGCACCGACGCGATGATCGAAAGCACCGTCGCGCAGACGGCCACGTACATCGTGTTCCAGAGCCAGTACGGGTAGTAGCTCTCGAACAGCAGCTTGTGGAAATGCTTGAAGGTCGGATTCCAGGTCCAGAACGGGTTGTACCTGTCGAGATCGAGCAATTGCTCGTCCGGCTTCACCGAGGTCAGCGCCATCCAGTAGAACGGGAACAGCAGAACGATGACGATGATCGCGAGCGGCAGGTACAGCGTCACCATCCGGCGCGGCACCGACTGCAGATAGCTCATGCCCTCGCTGTGATCGTCCTTCGCCACCGTCGGAGAGGATCCCGATAGCACGGCCTTGAGATCAACGGACCTGGTGGGCAGATCAGTCATTGTTCTCTCCCTGCTGCCATTTCCTGCGCTGGAGGCCGAACCACGACACCATGATTGCGGCGAGCAGGAACGGGATCATGGCGCTCGAGATCGCGGCACCCTCGCCCAGCTGCCCGGCGATGATCGCGCGCTGGTAGGACAGCGTCGCCATCAAATGGGTGGCGTTGACCGGGCCTCCGCGCGTCATAGCCCAGATCAGCTGGAAGTCGGTGAAGGTGAACAGCACCGAGAAGGTCATCACGACGGCGATGATCGGCGTCAGCAGCGGATAGGTGATGAAGCGGAAATTCTGCCAGCGCGTGGCGCCGTCGAGCGTTGCGGCTTCATAGAGCGAGGGCGACACCGTCTGCAGGCCCGCCAGCAGCGTGATCGCCACGAACGGCACGCCGCGCCAGATATTGGCGAAGATCACGCAAATCCGCGCCCAGGTCGTGTCGCCGAGGAAGTTGATGTTTTGGTCGATCAGGCCGAGATGCCTCAGCGACCAGGAGATGATGGAGAATTGCGAATCGAAGATCCACCAGAACGCCAGTGCCGAGAGCACCGTCGGCACGATGAAGGGGATCAGGACCATCGCGCGCAACATCGCCTTGAACGGCATGTTCTCGTTCAGCAGCAGCGCGAGATAAAGCCCGATCGCGAATTTGAGGGCGCTGGCGACGAAGGTGTAGAGCAGCGTGTTGAACACCGACAGCCAGAAGATGGAGTCGTCCCACAACCACTCATAGTTCTCGGTAGCGACAAAGTGCCCGACCCTGCCGATGCGGGTGTCGGTGAAGGACAGCCAGATGCCGAGCCCCAGCGGGTAGGCCAGGAAGAAGATCAGGAAGGCCATGGCCGGCACCATGAACCAGAAGCCGAGCCAGTTGCGATTGTGTTTGAGCTGGGTCCAGGCGCCGTCCTCTCTCATCTGAGGCTTGGCCCGGGGAATTGCGACATCAGCCATGCCCGATATCCCTGATCGAAATGTTGACGGGCGGGCGGCCGAATGGCCGCCCGCCCCGTGACCCTCAGCGATAGATGCGCTTCAGCTGGCGCTCGGCTTCCGCCATCGCGCCCTTCGCATCCTTGGTGCCGGTGCAGTAATTGGCGAACATGTCGACGACGATGAAGTCGGCGATTGCGGTTGCCGCCTTTTCGCCGACGGTGCCGATACCGGCCGCCGGGAGAGTGCGCTTGGACGCCTGCGAGAACACGGCATTCTTGGGATCCGCCGTCCAGATCGGCGCCGATTCATAGCCGTTCAAGGTCTGCGTCAGATAGCCCTGCGCGCCGTCCAGCCACTTCTCGTAGTTCTCCTTCTCCAGCATGAAGGCGACGAAAGCCTTCGCCGCGTTCGGATATTTGGTGAAGTTGAAGGCGAGGATCGGCAGCGCAAGCTGCAGCTCGGTCGGCTTGCCGACCGGTCCGACCGGCCAGAGCGCGTGATAGGTGTCCTCGGCGAGCTCCTTCTTGCTCGCATCGGTCTTGGCGGCGACGTAGATCGAGATGCCGTTCGCCGTGCAATAGAGCTCGCCGGCGAGGAACGCCTTGTTGTTGGAGGAATCGTTCCAGGACGCGGTGCCCGGGATGAAGGCATCGTACAGCGACTTGCAATATTCAAGCGCCTTCGCGGTCTCCGGCGAATTGATGATGATCTTGTCGCTCTGGTCGACCGTGTAGGCGCCGTGGCCCCACAGCACCCAGTGCAGCCACGAATTGCCGTCGCCTGAGGCGTGCCCGAGCGCGAAGCCGGCCGGCGTGTTGTTCGCCTTCAGCGCCTTGCACATCTCAAGGAAGCTGGGGAAGTCCTTCGGGAATTCCTTGAACCCCGCCTTGTCGAGCGCCGACTTGCGGTACGTCATGTAACCGCCGTTGGTCGCGACGGGAATACCGAGCCAGTCGTTGCCTTGCTTGCAGGTCTTGGCGGCCGCATCGGTCCAGCCGCCGTACTTCTTGCCGAGATAATCGGCGACGTCGTTCATCTTCAGCACTTTGGTGGGGAACAGCTGCGGCAACGTGTGCAGGCCCCAGGCGAGATCGAGCCCGGAGCCGGTATTGGCCGCAACAGAGGCCTTCGGCTGCACGTCCTCGAAGGATTCGCTGAACACGTTCATCTCGGTGCCGGTGGCAGCCTTGAACGCCGCGACCATTGCGTTGAACGCGTCGTCCTCAGCCGGCACGAAGCGCTTCCATCGCATCACGGTCAGCTTGGCACCGGGCTCCGCCTTCCAGGGCGCGCTCTGCGCCCAGGCCTTGGCGAAATCGAACAGTGCCGGCCCGGTGAGCATGCCGGTCGCAGCCAGTGCCGTTCCGCCTTGAAGCAGAGTCCGGCGGGTAAAGTCTTGCATGTCGTCCTCCCTGTGATGCTTTTTTATTGTCTTAACTTGAACTTACGCTACGCGTTCAGGCGCTTTCCCGTCGCCTCGTCGAACAGATGCACCAGCGACGGATCGGGCTTCAGCCGGATCTTGTCGCCCGGGTTGAACTGATGGCGTTCGCGGAAGACCGCGACGACCTGCTCGCCGCCGATCTTGGCGAACACCTGCGTCTCCGAGCCGGTCGGCTCGACCACGATGATCTCGGCTTCGGCGCCGTCGTCGGCAATGGTGAAATGCTCGGGCCGCACGCCATAGACCGCGGGACGGCCGTCGGACGCCGCGGGAGCGGTCTTGAGCGGCAGCTTGACGCCGTTCGGTCCCTCGAAGGTCGCAACGCCGTTGACGCGCACATGCCCCTTCAGGAAGTTCATCGCGGGCGAGCCGATGAAGCCGGCGACGAACTGGTTATCGGGCTTGTCATAGAGCTCGAGCGGCGTGCCCATCTGCTCGACGATGCCGTCATGCATGACGACGATCTTGTCGGCCATGGTCATGGCTTCGATCTGGTCGTGGGTGACGTAGACGGTCGTCGTCTTCAGCCGCTGATGCAGCTCCTTGATCTCGGTGCGCATGGCGACGCGCAGCTTGGCGTCGAGGTTGGACAAGGGCTCGTCGAACAGGAAGACTTGCGGATCGCGCACGATGGCGCGGCCCATCGCGACGCGTTGGCGCTGGCCGCCGGAGAGCTGGCGCGGATAGCGATCGAGCAGCGGCGACAGCGCGAGGATCTCGGCGGCGCGCTTGACGCGCTTGTTGATCTCGTCGGCGCCCGCATTCCGCAGCTTCAGCGAGAAGCCCATGTTGTCGGCGACCGTCATGTGCGGATAGAGCGCGTAGTTCTGGAATACCATCGCAATGTCCCGCTCCTTGGGCTGGACATTGTTGACGACGCGGTCGCCGATCGAGATCGTGCCGGAGGTGATGTTCTCGAGACCGGCGAGCATGCGCAGAAGCGTCGACTTGCCGCAGCCGGAAGGGCCGACCAGAACGACGAACTGGCCGTCCTCGATCGGTACAGTCACGCCGTGCAGGACTTCAAAATTGCCGAACGATTTCCGCACGTCGCGGATTTGCACAGACGACATCTAGCTCCCTCCTCGAAAGTCCACGGCGCCTCTAGCGCCGCGACCGTCTTGTTTTTTCAGACTTCACCGAACTCGGCCCGATCTTAGCGGGCAACATTGTCGGCAGTTTGTGCGGTTTTGGCAATTTGTCTTTGGTTAGTCGTTGCTGGTAGCGCTGTCAACGTTCCTTTGTTTGCGGGACTGACTGTGTTAAGAGCAGCAAATGGGTCGAAAACGCACCAAGTCAGGCAAGATCCGGCTGGCGGAAGTCGCCGAGCTTGCCGGCGTCAGCCCGATTACGGCGTCCCGCTTCTTCCGCAATCCGGAGGCCCTGTCGATCGGCAAGCGGACGCGGGTCGAGAGCGCCGCCAAGGAGCTCGGCTATGTGCCGAACCTTGCGGCCCGCGCGCTGGCCTCGCAACGCACCGAGGTCATCGGTGTCTTGATCCCGTCCCTCACCAACAACGTGTTCTCGGACGTGCTGCGCGGCATCTACGACGCGTCCGAAGGTAGCCGTTACTCGATCCAGTTGTCCAACACGCGCTACAGCATTCTCCAGGAAGAAAAGCTGCTGCGACTGTTTCTCGCGCAGAAGCCGGCCGGGCTGATCGTCACCGGCATCGACCAGACCACGGAATCGCGTGCCATGCTGGAGGCCGCGGATTGCCCGATCGTGCAGATCATGGAGATCGGCCCCGATCCGGTCGACATGATGATCGGCTTTTCGCACTATGATGCAGCCCGCGCAGCGGTTGCGCACCTGTTCGAGCAGGGCCGCCGCAAGATCGGCTTCGTCGGTGCGCGCATGGACCCGCGGGTGCAGCGGCGGCTGGACGGATATGTCTCGGCGATGAAGGATGCCGCACTGTTCGAGCAGCGCCTCGTCGTCACCACGGCGACACCGACCTCGGTGACGCTGGGCGGCGCCCTGTTCACCGATCTCCTGGCGCGCGAGCCCAATCTCGATGCGGTGTTCTGCGCCAATGACGACCTTGCGCTCGGCGTACTGTTCGAATGCCGGCGCCGGGAGATCGCTGTCCCCGAGCAGATCGCGATCGTCGGCTTCAACGACCTCGAGTTCATGGCCTCCGCCGTCCCCACCCTTACCAGCGTGCGCACCAACCGCTACGAGATGGGCAAAACGGCCGCCACCATGCTGATCGAGGCGATCGACGGACGGCGCCCGGAGCAGCCGGTGCTCGATCTCGGCTTCAGGGTGATCGAGCGGCAAAGCTCATCGCCGCGCCATTCGGACGGCAGGCCGACCGTTTCAGTCGCAGGCGCGGCGAACAAAATGGTAGCGTTACCAAGTAGCCATGACTAGTATCGCATTTGTGAGGAAACGACCCGCCAGCGGGCCAGCGATCCGTCATTGGCGTCATTGGGCATCGCACAAGCCGACACCCCAAGACTGATGTAAATGGACGGACGCCAGTGCGTTTGCATTGCAGGAGAAACCAATGACAAAAAAGCCAACCAATGGGCATGCGCCCGCCGGCAACGGCTCCCGCCGCCACCTTCGCTCGCAGGAATGGTTCAACAACCCGCATAATCCGGGCATGACGGCGCTCTACATGGAGCGCTACCTCAATTACGGCCTCACCCGTGCGGAGCTGCAGTCCGGCAAGCCGATCATCGGCATCGCCCAGACCGGCAACGACCTCTCTCCCTGCAACCGCCACCATATCGAGCTTGCCCATCGCGTCCGCGAGGGCATCCGCGAGGCCGGCGGCATTGCGATGGAATTCCCGACCCATCCGATCCAGGAGACCGGCAAGCGCCCGACCGCCGCGCTCGACCGCAACCTCGCCTATCTCGGCCTGGTCGAGATCCTCTACGGCTATCCGCTCGACGGCGTCGTGCTCACCACCGGCTGCGACAAGACCACGCCGGCCTGCATGATGGCGGCGGCGACCGTCAATCTGCCCGCGATCGTGCTGTCGGGCGGCCCGATGCTGAACGGCTGGCATGCCGGCGAGCGCACCGGCTCCGGCACCATCGTCTGGAAGTCACGCGAGCGGCTCGCCGCGGGCGAGATCGACTATGAAGAGTTCATGGAGATCGTGGCTTCGTCGGCGCCCTCGGTCGGCCATTGCAACACCATGGGCACCGCCTCGACCATGAACGGTCTTGCCGAAGCGCTCGGCTTCTCGCTGCCGGGCTGCGCGGCGATCCCCGCGCCCTATCGCGAGCGCGGCCAGATCGCCTACGAGACCGGCAAGCGCGCCGTCGAGATGGTCTGGGAAGATCTCAAGCCCTCGGACATCCTGACCCGCAAGGCGTTCGAGAACTGCATCGTGATCAATTCGGCGATCGGCGGCTCGACCAACGCGCCGATCCACATCAACGCGCTGGCCCGCCACATCGGCGTCGAGCTCACCATCGAGGACTGGCAGAAGGTCGGGCACGACGTGCCGCTGCTGGTCAACATGCAGCCGGCCGGCTTCTATCTCGGCGAGGAATTCCACCGCGCCGGCGGCGTGCCTGCGGTGGTGCGCGAGTTGATGAAGCACAAGCGCATCCATGAGGATGCCGTCACCGTCAACGGCCGCGGCATCGGCGAGAACTGCAAGGACGCGCCTGTCCCCGACAACGACGTGATCTGGGCTTACGACAAGCCGCTGGTGAAGGACGCCGGCTTCCTGGTGCTGAAGGGCAATCTGTTCGATTCCGCGATCATGAAGACCTCGGTGATCTCCAAGGAATTCCGCGACCGCTATCTCAGCAATCCGAAAGATCCCAACGCATTCGAGGGCCGCGCCATCGTGTTCGAGGGTCCGGAGGACTATCACGAGCGGATCGACGATGCCTCGCTCGACATCGACGAGCGCTGCGTGCTGTTCATCCGCGGCACCGGACCGATCGGCTACCCTGGTGGAGCCGAGGTCGTGAACATGCAGCCGCCGGCAGCGCTGATCAAACGCGGCATCCTGTCCCTGCCCTGCATCGGCGACGGCCGCCAGTCCGGCACCTCGGGCTCGCCCTCGATCCTGAACGCTTCGCCGGAAGCTGCCGCCAATGGCGGGCTTGCGATCCTCAAGACTGGCGACAAGGTCCGGGTCGACCTCAACAAGGGCAGCGCCAACATCCTGATCTCGGACGAGGAGCTGAAGAAGCGTCACGCCGAGCTCAAGGCCAATGGCGGCTTCAAGCATCCCGAAAACCAGACGCCGTGGCAGGAGATCTATCGCAACACCGTCGGCCAGCAATCGACCGGCGCCTGCATGGAGCTCGCCACGCGCTATCAGAACGTCGCCGGCACGTTTGGCGTGGCGCGGGATAATCACTAACCAAGATTGTCATTCCGGGATGCGCCGCAAGGCGCAGGCCCGGAATCCATACTCCCGATCGTGGTTATGGATTCTCAGATGCGCAATTGCGCATCGTAGCTCGCGCCTTCGCCGCGCCCCGGAATGACGGCACCAATTCAAAGGAGAAAACAACATGGCAGACCGCCTCAAGGGCAAACGCGCCGTCGTCACGGCTGCGGCAGCAGGCATCGGGCGCGCTTGCGCCATCGCATTTGCGCGTGAAGGCGCAACCGTCATCGCCACCGACATCAACGAGACCGGTATCGCTGATCTGACCAAGGAAGGCATTGCCGAGGTCGCAAAGCTCGACGTGCGCAACACCGCCGACGTCAACGCCTTTGCCAAGCGTATCGGCAAGATCGACATCCTGCTCAACGCGGCCGGCTTCGTGCACCACGGCACCATCCTGGAGTGCTCGGAAGAGGATTTTGATTTCTCGTTCGACCTCAACGTCAAGTCGATGCACCGGACCATCAGGGCGTTCCTGCCCGACATGATCGCGGGCGGCGGGGGCAGCATCGTCAACATCTCCTCCTGCGCAGCGCTGCGGCCGCCGGCGAACCGCTACGTCTACAGCTCGTCGAAGGCGGCAGTGTCGCTGCTGTCGCGTGCGGTCGCGCTCGACTTCATCACCAAGGGCATCCGCTGCAACTCGATCTGCCCCGGCACCGTCGAGACGCCGTCGATGCTCGACCGCGCCGCCGCACAGGGACCGCAAGGCAAGGAGATGTTCATCTCCCGCCAGAAGATGGGCCGGCTCGGCACCGCCGAGGAGATTGCCAACATGGCGGTCTATCTCGGCAGCGACGAGAGCGCCTTCACCACCGGCGTCGACCTCGTCGTCGACGGCGGCTACATGCTCTGACCCCAGGGGCACCCGGCATGAACAAGATCGATCTCGACGGCCGCGTCGCCATCGTCACCGGTGGCGCGCAGGGCTTTGGCCGCGCCATCACCGAGCGCCTTGCCGCCTCCGGCGCCAAGGTCGCGATCTGGGATTTCGACGCCGCGCTCGCTGAGAAGACGGCGAAGGAGATCGGCGACAACGTCCGCGTCTTCAAGGTCGACGTCACCGACACCGCGGCCGTCGAGCAGGCGCGCGATGCGACGCTCGCCGCATTCGGCAAGATCGACATCCTCGTCAACAATGCCGGCATCGCCGGCGTGAACAAGCCGGTCTGGGAGACCGACCTCGAGGAATGGCGGAAGGTCCTACGCATCAACCTCGATGGTCCCTTCATCGTCTGCAAGGCCATCGTGCCCGCGATGCTCAAGCAGAAATACGGGCGGATCGTGAACATCGCCTCGATCGCCGGCAAGGAAGGCAACCCGAACGCCTCGCACTATTCGGCGTCCAAGGCCGGCCTGATCGCGCTGACGAAGTCGCTCGGCAAGGAGCTCGCCGCGCATGACATCCTCGTCAATGCGGTGACGCCGGCCGCGGCCAAGACCGCGATCTTCGACCAGATGACGCAGCAGCACATCGACTTCATGCTGTCGAAGATCCCGAAGGGGCGCTTCGTGCTGGTCGAAGAGCTCGCCGCGATGGTGGCCTGGCTCGCATCCGAGGACTGCGCGTTCTCGACCGGCGCGGTGTTCGACATCTCGGGCGGACGCGCAACCTATTGAGGACAGCATGATCCGGGAAGGTGGATGCCTGTGCGGCGCGGTGCGGTTCAAGGCGGAAGGCGAGCCGCTCAACGTTCGCGTCTGCCATTGCCGCCTCTGTCAGAAGGCGATGGGCTCGCCCTTCTTCGCCCGCGCGCAGTTCGACCAGCGCGCGCTGAGCGTCGAAGGCGAGACGGAGCGCTATGCGTCGTCCGAGGCGATCGACCGCGTGTTCTGCAAGCGCTGCGGCACGCGCCTGTTCGCCTGGCGCCGTAACGGCACGCTCGCGGGCGTGTCCCTCTCCGTTTTCGACGATCGCAATGCCTTCGCGCCGACCGAGCACATCTGGGTCTCGGAAAAGCCCGCCTGGCTGAAGCTCGACGACGGCCTGGTGCAATATCCGGGGACGATTCCGGCCTAATTGCACGATGGCACGGCGGCGTGCTGCCGGCGCCCCCTTTGCAGCGTGGCATTTCGGGACCGCCCCTCCTATGTTGAGCCGAAGCGTTGCTGTACCGCCGGTTGGCCGGGACGGCCGCAAGGCCGCAGGCAAACCGGGACGGACGAGCCGTGAACACTTCCCTTTATGATCTGTCGGTATGGGTGCTTCCCCTCGTGCTCGCCATCACCTTCCACGAGGCTGCGCACGCTTTCGTCGCGGACCGGCTCGGGGACGACACGGCCTCGCAGCTCGGCCGCGTCAGCTTCAACCCGCTGCGCCACATTGACCCGTTCGGCACCGTGATCCTGCCGGCGATGCTGCTGTTCGCGCACTCGCCGTTCCTGTTCGGCTACGCCAAGCCGGTACCGGTCAACTTCCGCAAGCTGAACAACCCCAAACTGGACATGGTCTGGGTGGCATTGGCCGGGCCTGTCACCAACATCCTGCTGGCGCTTGCAGTGGCCCTCGCCTTCCACGCCCTGCCCCTTGTCCCCGCAAGCTCGGCGAAATGGGTCGCCGACAACCTCAAGAATGCGCTCATCATCAACGCCATCCTCGCGGTCTTCAACATGATGCCGATCCCGCCGCTCGATGGCGGGCGCGTCGCGGTCGGGCTGTTGCCCCGCCCGCTCGCCATGCCGCTGGCCCGGCTCGAGCCGTTCGGGATGCTGATCCTGATCGGCCTGTTGATCCTGCTGCCCCTTGCAGGTTCCCAGTTCGGTCTAAATCTTGATGTTATTTCAGCAATACTGCGAACGTTGACCGGTTATGTGATTCAGGCTGTTCTCCTCCTGACCGGCAATGCGTAGTTGAACAGCCACCCGAACTTTAAGCCGAAGGGCCAGAGGCCGACTTGGTCAAAGCTGCCGATATGCTGATCGCGCGACGCGCGGACACCCGCGCCCGCGCCGATTTTGCCACCTGGAAGATGATGGCCAAGCTCAATGGGGCGTCCGCGCTCCCGCCGGAGGCCCAGGAGTTTCTGGCGAGCTACCAGAACCTGCTGGCGCAGATGAGCGAGGGCGAGGCCACCGAGGCGACCATCGGTGCGATCTACAAGGCCTATTATGCCGAGATGGGCGGCGCGGGAGCCGCACCCGACGTCCGCCCTCGCCCGCCTGAAGCAGCGGCGGACAATGTTACCGCTTTCCGCCGTCCGGCGCCGAAGCCAAAGACGACCAGCTTTTTCGGGGCTGGTGCGACAGCTGGAACCCAGAAACGGCCGCTCCCGGTGGCGCTGATCTTCGCCTGCCTGGTCGTCGTCTATGTCGGCATCCGGCTCTACTGGCGCTGAGCGGTCTTCTTCTTTTTCGCGTCGGCCGGCGTGAAGATGATATCGACGGTCCGCTCGAACCGGTCCTCGGTCAGCCCGGCAGGCGGCTGCGGGATCGGATCCGACTTGCGGACGATCGAGACCGCGGCCGCGTCGTAGGCTGAATCCCCGGATGACTCCACCACATCCACCGACAGCACGTTGCCCTTCCGGTTGATCGCGAAGCTCACCTTGACCTTCTGGTTATTGGGCTGCTTGCCTTCCGGATTGATCTTGTGCAGCGACAAATGCGCGCTGATCTTGCGGTTCCAGTCGGCGGTCAGCTTCAGGATGTCCTTGCCGATGCCGATGACGGGCGCCAGCGCCTTCTCGGCCTCGCGCGCGTCCTCCTCGAGCGTCTGCCGTGCCGTCGCAACCGATTTCGGCGAGGCTTCGGCGGCCGGCGTTTCGACCGCCTGAATTTTCGGATCGTCTTCGGTCGGCTTCTTCGCGTTGTTCTCGGTCACGACGCGGTCGGGATCCTCGACCTGCTGCGACTGGTCCTTTGGAAGCTCCGTCTCCTTGGTCTCGGCCTTTTGCTCGGGAAGCGCCTGCTGCTCCTGCATCGCTTCGCTGTCGGGCCCGGGCGGCAGATCGGTTTCGGGCGCCTTGGGCGATGCCATCTCCACGGCGAACTCCGCACCGTTCGCACCCAGGCCGTCGCCGTCGTCGTCAGCGCGCAAATGAGCCAGCGCGAGCGCAGCGCCACCCAAATGGAGCACGAGCGCGGCCACCGCCGCCAGGATCCAGAGCTTCCGGGATGGTCTGTGTTCGTCCGACATAGCGGGCCTCTAAGGCTGAGCGGCGCCTGCCGCAGGCGCTCCCGGCGCGCCTTCCAGCGCCACCAGCTTCACCCGCGTATAGCCGCCCGAACGCAGGAGCTCCATGACGCCCATCAACTCCCCGTACGGCACCGACTTGTCGGCACGCAGGAAGACGTACTTGTCCTTGCTCATGTCGGACAGTCCGTCGAGCGTCCCGATCAGCTCGGCCCGGTGGACCGGATTCTCCCCGAGGGCGAGCGTCAGATCGGGCTTGATGCTGAGATAGGTCGGCTTGTCCGGTTTCTTCTGCGGCGTCGCGCTCGACGTCGGCAGATCGATCGGCAGGTCGACCGTGGAGAGCGGAGCTGCGACCATGAAGATGATCAGCAGCACCAGGATGACGTCGATGAACGGCGTGACGTTGATGTCATGCGTTTCCGAGAAATCGTCGTCGTCATCGTTGTCTGCGAGCGAAACGCCCATGGCTCACTCCGCTGCGCGCGAATGCACGCTGCCGTGGCTGCGGTCGAGATCGCGCGAGAGCAGCCGCCCCGCGGCACCCGAGGCGCGGCTGACGAGCTCGAGATAGCCCTTCGTCACGCGTGAGAAGTGGTTGTAGATGATGACCGCCGGGATCGC
Source organism: Bradyrhizobium sp. CCBAU 11430 (assembly GCF_028128855.1). Lineage (NCBI taxonomy): Bacteria > Pseudomonadati > Pseudomonadota > Alphaproteobacteria > Hyphomicrobiales > Nitrobacteraceae > Bradyrhizobium > Bradyrhizobium sp. CCBAU 11430. The sequence continues at coordinate 530,958 of NZ_LBJV01000007.1, read as the reverse complement.
GGCGACGAGGCCGATCGCAGTGGCGAGCAGCGCCTCGGCGATGCCGGGCGCGACGACCGCGAGGTTCGTGGTCTGCGACTTCGAGATGCCGATGAAGCTGTTCATGATGCCCCAGACCGTGCCAAACAGGCCGACGAAGGGCGAGGTCGAGCCGATGGTCGCGAGCACGCCCATGCCGATGCGGATCCGCCGCGCCTCGGCGCGCACGATCTCGGAAAAGCTGGAGGCTGCGCGCTCCTTGATGCCGGCGTCGCTGGACAGGCCGGCCGACATCCGCGCCTCGCGCAGCGCCGCCGCCAGGAACGACGGCAGGATGCCCTCCTTGGCTCCGAGCGCCATCTGCGCTTCGGCGAGGGAGCGCGTCTCCGCAACCTTCTTCAGCGCCGAACGAAGCTTGGAGGATGCGACCGACAGCTCGATCGACTTGGCGATGAAGACGGTCCAGGTCATCAGCGATGCGAAGGCGAGCCCGATCATCACCGCCTTCACGATGACGTCCGCCGACATGAACATCACCCAGGGTGACAATTCCTTCATCGCCGGCGCGATGCCAGCCGCCGCATCGGACTTGGCATCAGGCTTGGCGGTGGTCGAAACGGCGGCCGCGGAGGGCACCGTCGGAGCAACCGGGGTGGCTGCCGTCGAAGCCGAAGGCGCCGGGACCGCAGGCGTGGTGGCCGCGGGCGCCGCCGGAGCGACCGGGACCGGCTGAGCCGTCGACTGCGCCGGTGCCGAGGGGGGTTGTGTCTGGGCCGAAACGGGGGATGCGAGCCAGGCGGCCGCAAGCATCAAGGCTGCGGCAAGGCTTGCTCTAGAGGTCATGGTCTTCATACTTCGGCCCAGTAGCGAATGAGGTTGTGATAGATACCCGTCAATTTGACCGTTTCGGGATCGTCACGCCCGAGCCGGTCCACCAGCGCCTGAATCGCGGTATCGAGGTCGAAGATCATGCTCCGGGCTTGATCGTCCCGTATCATGCTCTGCAGCCAGAAGAAAGACGCAACCCGTGTTCCCCTGGTCACCGGCGTGACGAGGTGGAGGCTGGTCGAGGGATAGAGCACGCAGTCGCCGGCTGGCAACTTGACTTCGTGCGAGCCGTAACTGTCCTCGATCACAAGTTCGCCACCGTCGTACTCTTCCGGCTCGGCGAGAAACAGCGTCACCGACAGGTCCGTGCGGATGCGAAGGCCAGTCAGACGGTCGCCGCGGATCGCATTGTCGACATGCAGGCCGAAATGGTGGCCGCTATCCGCCGCATAGCGGTTGAACAGCGGCGGGAAGATCTGGAGCGGAATTGCCGCCGCGATGAAGCGCGGGTTCGACGTCAGCGCCGAGATGATGCGGTTGCCGAGTTTTCGCGCGACTTCGCTGTCCGGTGGCAATTGCTCGTTGCGCTTGACCATGGCCGACTGCGCGCCGGCGGTGGACCGGCCGTCCTCCCATGCGCTGGCGTCCATGATGCGGCGGAAATCCGCCACATCATCCTTGCTGAGAACGCCAGGCAGGCACGTCAACATGATCAGAACTTCGCCGTCGTCACGAGGTAGAACGCCCGGCCCGGCGCGACTGCGACGAACGGCACGGCGCTACGATAGAACGAGTCGTAATACAGCTTGTTGGTCAGGTTCTGGGCGTAGAACTTCATCGTCCAGTTCTTGTCGATCTTCTTCTCGACGAACGCATCGAAGCGCCAATAGCTCGGCAGCTCGTTGGTGTTGGCCGCGAACGTGCCGCCATAGACCTTCGAGCGATACACCGCCTGTCCGCCAAGCTCCCAGCCGTCGTCGAACTTGTATTTGGTCAGCATGCTGAACGACTGGTGGGCGATATTGGCAAGCTGCAGGCCGATGTTCGAGGCAACGCCGCTCTGCGTGACCTTGGACTGCATCAACACCAGGCCGCCGAAGATGCTCCAGCGATCCGTGATCTTACCCTCGGCTTCGATGTCGATGCCTTGGATCCTGTAGGCGGCGCCCGAGGTAAGCAGGCCGTTGACGGTTTCGCGCGCGTTGTCCTTGGTGGTCTGGAACAGCGCGCCGGTCACCAGCAGATGGCGATCGGCAAGCTCCCATTTGGTACCGACCTCGATCGCCTTGTTGCGCTCGGGTCCGAGCAGGATGGTCGAGTTGGCGGGAACGCCGCCGTAGTCGGTGCCGGTCGCGTCAAGCTCCGAGCCGAACGGATTGGCCGAGGTCGCGTAGGCTGCGTAGACGCTGCCGATCGACATCGGCTTGTAGACCGCGCCAACGTTGTAATTGACGAGATCGTTGTTCTGCTTGAGGTAGGCCGAGTTCGTCGACGCGCTCTGGCTGTAGCCGTCGTAGCGGATACCGCCGTTGACGATGATCGTGTCCTGCCAGTTCGCGGTGTCCATGACGTACACGCTGCTGGTGTTGACGCCATAGCGCGTCGGATTTCCGACGAGCCCCGGAATGCCGAAGGGAATGTTGGTGTATTGCGGGGAGTAGAGATTGACCCCCGTGACCGCACCGGTGCTCGTGAAGGGGCTTCCCGCCAGTTCCGAGGCGAGGCCGGCGTAGCGGTCGATCGAGATGTTCTCGTTCGAATATTCGACGCCGAACACCGCGGTGTGCTTGACCCCGCCGGTGTCGAGCTTGAACGTCGCCTCGTTCTGATTGGTCCACACGTCCACGTTCTGATAGCGGCTCTGCGCGCTCGCCGTCGTGGTCCAGAGCATCGGATTGGGGCTGGTCGTAATCGGGTTCTGCGGCAGCGTGCCGATATAGTTGAGCACCGAATGCTCGCCGCGCACCTTGCTGGTCAGCGTGATGGCCTCGTTGACCTTGTACTCGATCGTGCCGGTGCCGAAATCCTGCCGCGCCGTCTGGAAGTCGCGATTGAGGAAGCCGTACCAGTTGCCGCGCGGAATGCCGGCCGAGGTCACCGGCACATTGCCCTGCCTGTAATAGGGCACGCCGAAATCCGGCAGACCGCTGAGGTCGGTGTGGACGTAGTTCGTGGTGATCTTGATGTCGTTCGTCGGGGTGTACTTGGTCGAGATGAAGGAGCCCCAGCGATTGTCGGTCACATAATTGCGGCCGGCGACGTTGGCGTCCTGGAACAGGCCGCCCGTGCGTACCGAGAAGGTGGGATCGATGACCTGGTTGACGTCGAGCGTGACGCGCTTTGTGTAGTCGGTCCCGAACTCGGTATCCATGCGCTGGAAATTGCGATCGCCCGCCTGCTTGGTGACGATGTTGATGGCGCCGCCGGCGGTGCCGCGGCCGGCATAGGAGGATGCGGGACCGCGCAGAATCTCGATCTGCTCGGTGAAGAAGTTCTCGCGGATGGACACGGCGGGATCGCGGATGCCGTCGATGAACACGTCGTTGCGCGCATCGAAGCCGCGGATGAAGAAACGGTCGCCGAACGCGTTGCCGCCCTCGCCCGAGCCCAGCGTCACGCCCGCGGTCGAGCGCCCGATCTCCTTCAGCGTCGTCGCGTTCTTGTCCTCGAGCACTTCCTTGCTGAGCACCGTGATCGACTTGGGCGTGTTCAGCATCTTCTCGGGAAACTTGCCGCTGGCCTGGACGTGGTCGACCTTGTAGGGCGCGGCCGGATCCGCATAGGGATTGCCGTCGGGAGCGCCTGACGGCGTGGTCGGCGCCGTCTGCTGTGCCGCCTGCTCGCGCTGCGCGGCCCGACGAATCGCGTTGCGGGCGCGGACCTGCTCCGGCGAGGGCTTCGATGCGGTTGGACGCGGACGTTCGACGGGAGCATCGACCGTCACCGGCGGCAGGTTCGACTGCTGCGCCTGCGCGCCGCTCGACACCGACGCCACCGCGATCAAACTCGCAACTGCCGACGCCTTCTTGCCGGAAACGCTCGCGAACTTTTCATCCACCGGATCGAATGCTGCGACCGAACGCAACGATTTCGGTGCGACCACCTGCCCCATTACCAAACGCCCCATCTTCCTGTTCGCTCATTCACTTCGACGAACGATGCGTGTTGGTATCGGCCGCAAAATAGCGGGTCAATGCGAGCGGCTCGCAAGAACCCTTGAATCAATCCAGATCAAAACGATTCTAAACTAGAGTTTGAAATCGTTCTAAACTGAGATTGGACTCGTTCTAAGAAACAGCGCCGCATGCTGTGCAATCGGCGGTTTCGCTCACAGCATCAATCGCGGCTCGGTGGCTTCATCAGCGAAAACAATTCGTCGACGGTTTTCAGCGCGACGGCGCGCACGCGATCGGTGCTCTCCATGCCGACGATGTTGACTCCGTTCACGACGGCTTTGATCTCGTCCCGGAAGTCGGTGAGGAAGCGCAAGGGATCGCGCTGCTCATTGGCGACACGCGCGATCAATCCCGTGATCAGAATCTGACACGCGATCAGCTTGCCGTTCAGCTCGTCCATCCTGCGCTCCCTTTGTGGCGGCGCCGATATGGACGATGCCGAAATTCCTGACAACCAAAACGGCTTCCGCCCGACTTAGAACCATTCTTGTTACCGATACCGACTGGCGGCTCGGCCCGCACCATTCGGCCCGAGCACACCGTCTGGGAGTGCTGCTTGAGGTTTGCCCGCCGATCGCGTCTGCCGGGAAAATGCAGCACTGCACGCCGCCGTGCCAGACCACTGCCCAGACGGTGCAAAGCTTTCCAATTGTTTAGGATTCTCAACTGATAGTGCTGTTTACACTGGAACTTGGCGTGTATTATACAAACGCTTATGGAACCCTACGATTGCCCCATAATTCGTAGCTGAGGGCACAAGAGCCGACACGAGACGATATGAAAAAGTCCCGGCCGATCCTCTGGATTCTGATCATCGCGGCCGTGGCCTCCGCGGGTTACTATGGTTGGCAGAAATTCGGCGCCTCCCAGGCTGGAAAAACCCAGACCGCCCAGAAGGGTCCGCCCCGCCCGCCCGCCGTCCCCGTCAGCGTTGCCCCGGTTCAGAAGGTCGATTTCCCGGTCTATCTGACCGGTCTCGGCACGGTTCAGGGGTTCAACACCGTGCAAGTCCGCACCCGCGTGGATGGCCAGATCGACAAGCTCGCCTTCCGCGAAGGCCAGATCGTCCAGCAGGGCGAGCTTCTGGTCTCGATCGATCCCCGTCCCTATCAAGCCACGCTCGACCAGGCCAAGGCCAAGAAGGCGCAGGACGAGGCTAGTCTGGCCAACGCCAATCTCGAGCTTCAGCGCGCCATGAAGCTCGGCGAATTCGCCACCGCCCAGCGGGTCGACACCCAGCGCTCGACCGTCGCCCAGCTCACCGCCCAGATCGCCGCCGACGAAGCCGCGATCGCCAACGCCCAGACCCAGCTCGACTACACCCAGGTCAAGGCGCCGATCACCGGCGTCGCCGGCCTGCGCCAAGTCGACATCGGCAACATCGTCAACGCCTCGACGCAGACGGGCATCGTCACGATCTCGCAGGTCGAGCCGATCTCCGTGATCTTCACCGCGCCGGAAGACCAGCTGCCCTATATCACCGAAGGCCAGAAGAGCGGCGCGCTCAAGGTGATCGCCTTCACCACCGACGGCAAGAAGACGCTGGCCGAGGGCAAGCTTGCGGTCATCAACAACCAGGTCGACACCAGCAGCGGAACGATCCGGCTCAAGGCGGTGTTCGACAACAAGGACCACACGCTGTGGCCGGGCCAGTCGGTCTCGACGCGGCTTCTGGTGCGGACGCTGAAGGATGCGACCGTGGTTCCGGATGACGCGGTCCAGCATTCGACCAACGGCCTCTACGCCTATACCGTCAATCAGGACAACAAGGCCGAGGTGCACAAGGTCAAGGTCAGCTACGCCATCGACGGACATTCGGTCATCGAAGAAGGGCTGAGCGCCGGTCAGCAGGTGATCACCGGCGGCCAGTTCAAGGTGCAGCCCGGAAGCCTCGTCTCGACGACGGTGGCGAGTTCGAACCCGGCCCAGAACAAGGTACGACAGGAATGACCGAGGGCGGGATTTCGGCACCTTTCATCCGTTATCCCATCGGCACCTCGCTGCTGATGGCCGGCATCCTCTTCGTCGGTCTCGTCGCCTATCCCCTGCTCCCGGTCGCACCGCTGCCGCAGGTCGACTTCCCGACCATCCAGATCACCGCCAATTTGCCGGGCGGTAGCCCCGAGACGATGGCTTCGTCGGTGGCGCAACCGCTGGAGCGCCAGTTCGCCCAGATTCCCGGCATCGCCCAGATGACCTCGACGAGCTATCTCGGCACGGCGTCGATCACCATCCAGTTCGATCTCAACCGCAGCATCGACGGCGCCGCCAATGACGTGCAGGGCGCCATCAACGCCGCCAGCGGCCAGCTGCCGAAGAACCTGCCGTCGCCGCCGACGTACCGCAAGGTCAACCCGGCGGATGCGCCGATCCTGCTGCTGTCTGCGACATCGGAGACGTTGCCTCTGACCAGCGTCAGCGACGCGGTCGACGCCCAGCTCGCCCAGCAGATCAGCCAGCTCTCCGGCGTCGCCCAGGTCTTCATCGGCGGCCAGCAGAAACCCTCGATCCGCGTCCAGGTCGATCCGGCGAAGCTGGTCGCCAAGGGCCTGTCGATGGAGGACGTACGCAGCCAGATCGCGATCACCACGGTCGATAGCCCGAAGGGCAATATCGACGGCGAGAAGCGCGCCTACACGATCTACGCCAACGACCAGCTCACGCACGCGAAGGACTGGAACGACGTCATCATCGCCTATCGCAACGGCGCTCCATTGCGAATCCGCGACATCGGCCAGGCGGTCAGCGCCGCTGAAGACGCCAAGCAGGCGGCCTGGGCCAACGGCAAGCGTGGCGTGTTCCTGGTGATATTCAAGCAGCCGGGCGCCAACGTCATCGAGACCGTCGATCGGATCAAGGCCACCCTGCCTCGCCTCGTGGCCGCGATCCCACCCGCCATCAAGATCGAGCTCATCAGCGACCGCACAACGACCATCCGCGCCGCCGTCGAGGACGTCCAGTTCACGCTGCTGCTGACCATCGCCCTCGTGGTCATGGTCATCTTCATCTTCCTGCGCAGCTTCTGGGCCACCGTCATTCCGGCCATCACGGTTCCGCTGGCGCTGCTCGGCGCCTGCGCGCTGATGTGGGTCGTCGGCTATTCCCTCGACAATCTATCGCTGATGGCACTCACCATCGCGGTCGGATTCGTCGTCGACGATGCCATCGTGATGCTCGAGAACATCACGCGCTACATCGAGGAAGGCGAATCGCCGATGGCGGCGGCCTTCCGCGGCTCGAAGGAAATCGGTTTCACCATCGTGTCGATCAGCATCTCGCTGGTCGCAGTGCTGATTCCGCTGCTCTTGATGGGCGGCATCATCGGGCGCCTGTTCCGCGAATTCGCCGTCGTGCTGGCGATGACCATCTTCGTCTCGATGTTCGTGTCGCTGACCCTGACGCCGATGATGGCCTCGCGCTTCCTGCGCGCCCATGGCGAGGTGCGCCACGGCCGGTTCTATCAATGGAGCGAGCGCGCCTTCGACGCGATGCTGCGCGGCTACGAATACGTTCTCGACCATGCCCTCGCCTGGCGGCGCACCACGCTGGCGATCTTCTTCGCCACGCTCGGCCTGTCGATCTATTTGTTCGTCCTGATCCCGAAGGGTTTCTTCCCGCAGCAGGATGTCGGCCTGATCACGGCGACTTCGGAAGCCTCGCAGGACATTTCGTTCAAGGAGATGACCCGGCGTCAGGAACAGCTCGGCAAGATCATCCTCGCCGATCCCGATGTTGCCAGCGTCGCCATGTCGATCGGCGGCAGCGGCCGCGCCGGCAACAACGGCAACATATTCATCACGCTGAAGGCTCGCGACAAGCGCGATGCCTCGGCTCAGCAGATCATCGCGCGACTGCGTCCCCAGTTCGACAAGGTCGAGGGCGCCCGCGTCTACATGCAGGCAGCCCAGGACGTGCGCCTCGGCGGACGGCCGACGCGTACGCAGTTCGAATTCACGCTGCAGGACGCCAATCTGGACGAGCTCAACGAATGGGCGCCCAAAATCCTCGCCAAGATGCAGACGCTGCCGGAGCTGCGCGACGTCGCGACCGACCAGCAGACCCAGGGCACCACGGTCCAGCTCAAGATCAACCGCGACACCGCCGCGCGCTACGGCATCCAGCCGCAGCTGATCGACGACACGCTGTATGACGCCTTCGGACAACGGCAGATCACGCAGTATTTCACCCAGCTCAACACCTACAAGGTGATCCTGGAGATCCTGCCGGAGATGCAGGGCAATCTCGACAGCCTGAACAAGCTCTATCTGAAGTCGCCGCTGACGGGCGACCAGGTGCCGCTATCGACGTTCGCGACCTGGACCACCGATCCGGTCCGCCCGCTCTCGATCAGCCACCAGGGCCAGTTCCCGGCGATCACCATCAGCTTCAATCTCGGCCAGGGCGTCGCGCTCGGTCAGGCGACGGAAGCCGTGCAGAAGGCGATGGCAGATCTCGGCGCGCCGCCGACGCTGAACTCGAGCTTCCAGGGCACCGCGCAGGCGTTCCAGCAATCGCTCGGCACCGTGCCGCTGCTGATCCTTGCCGCGCTCGTCGTGGTCTACCTGATCCTCGGCATCCTCTACGAGAGCTACATCCATCCGATCACGATTCTGTCGACCCTGCCCTCGGCAGGCGTCGGCGCGCTTCTGATCCTGATGGCGGCCGGATTCGACTTCAGCCTCATTGCCTTGATCGGAATCATTCTCCTGATCGGCATCGTGAAGAAGAACGGCATCATGATGGTCGACTTCGCCATCGCCGCCGAACGCGACGAGCACAAGACGCCGGCGGAATCGATCCGCCAGGCCGCCCTGCTCCGCTTCCGCCCGATCATGATGACGACGATGGCCGCGCTGCTCGGCGGCGTGCCGCTGATGCTCGGCCACGGCACCGGCGCCGAGATCCGCCAGCCGCTCGGCTACGCCATGGTCGGCGGCCTGATCGTCAGCCAGGCGCTGACGCTGTTCACCACGCCGGTGGTCTATCTCTATCTCGACGAGCTCAACAACTGGTTCTCGGGCTGGGGCCGTTCGGGTGACGGCGAAGGCGGCGAGACGGTCGAGCACGGCACCGTTAAGGAAGCCGCCGAGTAGCGGCTTGCACGGCGCTTCCGGCGACGCTACAGCGAGGCCCCCGGTTCACGCCAACGCGGTTTCGCCATGCTCATGCAATCCAGACTTGTCGCCCTCGCCGCAGCTGTCCTGTTGCCCTTGGGCGCCGCGTATGCCCAACAGGCCAAGAAGAACGCCCCCGCTCCGGCGGCACAGCCCGCGCCGGCTCCGACGCAGCCACAGGCTGACGGCGCGCCGGCACAACAGCCCGGCTGGATCGTGCGTTGCACCAGCGTCAGCCGCGACGCGCCGCTCGAATGCGCGATGGAGCAGAACGCGGTGCTGACCAAGACCGGCCAGACCATCGTTTTGATCAACATCCGCATCGCGCCCGACACCCGCACGCCGGTGGCGCTGCTGCAATTGCCGCTCGGCCTCAACCTTCCCATCGGCGCCAAGCTCCAGGTCGACGAGGGCAAGACGGTCGATTTGCAGATCCAGACCTGCGAGAACCGCGGCTGCTACGCCTCGGCGCCGATCGCGCCGGACCTGCTTGCCGCCTTGCGGTCGGGCAAGCAGCTCAAGGTCTCCTTCCAGAACATGGCCAAGGAGACGATCGCGATCCCGATGCCGCTGGGCGATTTCGCGGCCGCCTACGACAAGATCAAGTAACGCAAGTCCCCGTTACTGCCGCGCCATCTGCGCGTCGCCGTCGAGCCGCTGGTCATTGTGCATGGTGACGGTGACGTGCAGCAGCCGTGTCGATCAGCAGCGTGTATTCGGTGATGGAGGCGCGGCTCGCCGGCTGCCCGCTGTTGCAGGCCGAAGTCGACCGCGCACCTCCGAGATAGGCTTTCTCCCCCGCCTCTCAGCTGACGACGTCGCTCGCCCTGAGCAATGTCGTGAAGCCGCCATAGATCATGCGCTTGCCGTCGAACGGCATGCCCTCCATCTTCAGCCGCGGGTCCTCCATCACCTTCTTGTTGACGGCATCGCGGGTCTCCCGGTCGCGATAGACGATCCAGGCGAACACCACGGCCTCATCCTCCTTCGCCATCACCGCGCGCGGAAACGAGGTGAGTTCGCCATAGGGGACATCGTCAGCGACGCATTCGACATAATCGAGCGCGCCGTGCTCCATCCAGAGCGCGCAGGCGGTCGTCGACAGCGTCTTGTAGGCCTCGATCTTGTCCTTCGGCACAGCCAGAACGAAACCATCGACATAGGGCATCAGGGATCTCCTTGAGTTGTGTGACCCAAGGACGATGCAGAGAACGGCGATCCGACCGGGGAAATGCGATTTCAGATGAGGCAAACGGTCGCGACCGGCGGCGCGGCCCGTGGACGGTCACCGTCACCGAGGGGCCTCGAGATCTTGACCTTTGGGCGTGCCTGGAACTGGCTGGGGAACCTGGATTCGAACCAAGACAAACAGAGTCAGAGTCTGTTGTGCTACCGTTACACCATTCCCCACCGAAGCGATTGAAATCACTAAGCTTTCTTCGGAAGTTCTGCGAGCGCGGCTGACAGTTTCGCAAATCAGCGGCTCGCAGGCCGCTCATATAGCCGCGCTGACCTTCGCGGTCCAGCCCCTCTGTGAACATCGTCGGCTTGTTCTCGCTGCGTTCGCACCGACAAGACCGACCGTCTCAACTCTTCCCGAAGGAATCCTGCGGCCCTCTGCGGTTGTAGAACAGCGACCGGCGCGCCCGATCGATCCATCGCTGCAGCGTGAACTCGAAGGCGAGCGCAACGACCGTGGATGCGAGCAGGATGCCCAGGGTTTGAAACAGAATTCGCCAATGGCTCACAATGTGCGGATTGGTCAGCGTGATCGGATCAAAGAACTGCAGATTGATCGCGATCTGGATGAAGAGAAAATGCGAGAGATAGACGCCATAGGAGGCGTCGCCCAACGCGGTCGACAGCGATCCGTTGATTCTTGAGAAAAGCGTCGGAATCACGATGCAGGTTGCGATAACCAGCGGTACGCCCTGAACGATGCCCCCGTGATAGTCGACGTCGGCATAGACGTCGCCGAGGAGATAGAGGCAGTACAGGGCCGCGAGCCAGTAGCCCGCACGCGTCGACCATGTCAGGCGATCTCGCAACGAGAAGAGCACAACGCCGGTGCCGAAATAGCCGATCTGGCTGTAAAACGGGAAGTAAGCCCATTTCCATTCGTAGACGTGCAGAATGGTCATCTTGATCGCGAAGGCAGCGACCACCAACCCGGCGAGCCATTTTCTATTCAGGAGAAGCAAGGCAGGCAGCAGCGCGTAGAAGACGATCTCCGCACTGATCGACCAGGCCTGCGGAACCAGGAGATACGTGGTGCTGTGCATGGCCGAATAGAGATCGAGACCCAGCAGCGACAGGTTGATCACATAGGGCCGCTCATCCGTTCTGAGGGAATTGAAGATGCCGCTCTCGTTCGCCGGATTCCACAGATGTAGCGCGAACGTAGCTGCAAGGACAGCGAGGTAGAACGGATAAAGCCTCGCGAAGCGGCTGGCGAAGAATGCAGCAGGCCGTCCGGGATAGTGCCGCTCATAGGCGGCGGCCATGTAAAAGCCGCTGATGATGTAGAAGACTTCTACAGCGGCCAAACCTCCGATCGTCTGGTGAATGACGCCAAATTGGCAATGAAATCCAACGACGATCGCCGCCAGCAGAAAACGAACAGTCCCCATCAGCCCCGCACCCGTTGGCTGAGGCGAACTTAGACCGGCGACCGGCGTTGAACAAGCGGCCGCCGTTCTCGGGCATGCGGCGGCCGGCTTCTCTCATCGCGTACCGCCCTACTCCAGCTTGATGTTGGCGGCCTCGATCACCTTCTTCCAGCGCGCCGTCTCAGCGTTGATGTAGGCCGCGAACGGTTCGGAATCCACGGCGACAGCGGTGGCACCGAGCTCGGCCATCTTCTGCACAGTCTCCGGTTGCTGCATGAAGGCGCGGATCTCGGCCGAGAGCTTTTCGACGATCGGCTTGGGCGTGCCCGCGGGCACAATGAAACCGTGCCAGGCCACCGCCTCGAAGCGGGGCAGGAATTCGGCAACGGCCGGAGCTTCGGGATCGAAGGCGGCGCGCTTCGGCGTTGCCGTCGCGAGCAGCGCGAGTTGGCCGGTCTTCACCTGCGGCAGCAGCAGCGGAACGTTGTCGAAGGCGAGATCGATCTGGCCGCTGAGCAGGTCCGTCAGCATCTGGCTGGAGCCCTTGTAGGGCACGTGCACCATCTTGGTGCCGGTCATCTGCTGGAACAGCTCGCTGGCAAGATGCTGCGAGGTGCCGACACCGGCCGAGCCGAACGAGACCTTGTCCGGATTCGCCTTCAGATAGGCAATCAGCTCCGGCACGGTACGCGCCTTGATCTTGTTGGGATTGACGACGAGAACGTTGGGCACGACGCTGATCTGGGCGACCGGCACCAGGTCCTTGTCCGGCTGGTAGCTGAGCTTCGGCCCGTAGAGCGACGGGTTGATCGCAAGCGCGGACGTGCTCGCAAGGCCGAGCGTGATGCCATCCGGCGCCGATTTCGCCACCCGCGTCACGCCGAGGATCGAGCCGGCACCGCCGACATTCTCGACCACGAAGGGCTTGCCGAACTTCGCCTGCAAATGGTTGGAGACCATCCGCGCGAAGATATCCGCGGTGCCGCCGGCGGCGAAGGGAACGACCACCGTCACCTGCTTGGACGGATAGCCGTCCTGCGCCTTTGCGGGTGAGGCCGCCAGCACCAAGGCTGAGGCAAGGACAAGCCAGATCGATCTCATAGACGTTTCCTCTGTTTTTCGTGTTGTTGATTGGCTGCCGCGCGCGAGCGGCGAAGACTGTTAGAACGCGACCTCGTACATGTTCAGGATCTCATCCCGGCCGAGGTCGCGCGGATTGTTGTCGAGCAGGCGGCGAATGGCGTGCGCCTCGTCGGCCATCACGCCGAGATCGTCCCGGGGCACGCCGAGCGCGGACAGCCGCATCTCGATGCCGAGATTCTTGCAGAACCCGTAGGTGGCGTCGAATGCGAGCTTTGGATCGCCCTTCTCCGGCAGTCCGAGCGCCTGGAGCACCGCGATCGTCTTCGCTTCCACCGCCGGCATGTTGAAGGCCAGCGTATGCGGGAAGATCACCGCGCAGGCGAGGCCATGCGCCACGTGGTGACGGGTGCCGAGCGGATACGCCACGGCGTGGCCGGCGGTCGTGTTCACCGGTCCCAGGCAATAGCCACCATAGAGCGAGGCGAGCGCCAGGCCCGCACGAGCCTCGCGGTCGCCGCCATCGGCCACCGCGCGCTCGAGATAGCGGCCGACCAGCCGCGCGCCGTCGAGCGCGTAGAGGTCGATCGTCGGATGCGCCTTGCGGCTGGTATAGGCCTCGACGCAATGCGCCAGCGCGTCGACCCCGGTTGCCGCGGTGACCTCTTTCGGCACGGTCATCGTCAGATCCGGATCGACGATGGCGATATCGGCCAGCATGAAGCGGCTCTGCACCGCCTGCTTGTTCTGGCTGACGGGATCGGTCACGAGCGCGCGGGTGCCGGCCTCGCTGCCGGTGCCCGACGTCGTCGGAATCTGCATCAGCGCGACGCTGCGGCCGGCCACCTTCTCCGGCCCGACGATATCGGCAAAGGGCACGTCGCTCGTGCACATCACCGCGACCAGCTTGGCGAGATCCATCGCGCTGCCGCCGCCAAAGCCGACCACGAGATCAGGCTTGACGTCCTTCGCCATCGCCACCGCCTTCTCGAGATTGGGCAGGTCGGGCTCGGGCTTGACCTCACCGAACACCTTCACCGCACCCGGCAGCGCCAGCATGTCGACGCGGCGTGCGTTGAACGGATCGGAGATCACCAGCGGCCGCCTGGCACCGATCCGCTCGGCGAAGCGCGCTGCCGCGCCGATCGTGCCGTTGCCGAACTCGAGGATGGTGGGACGCTGGATTTCAATGGGCGTGAAGGCGTTGGTCATCGTGCGTTCGAACTCATGATTTGGATGCAGAAACGCCAGCGGCGAGCCGCTCGGCATAGTCGATGGCTTCGATCAGGCTGTGTTCGTTGGCGATGCCCTTGCCGGCGATGTCGAAGGCGGTGCCGTGGTCGACGGAGGTGCGGATGATCGGCAGGCCCAGCGTGATGTTGACGCCGGACAGTTCCTGCCAGCGGCCGGTCGCGGGATCGACCTGGAAGCCGAGCAGCTTGACCGGAATGTGCCCCTGGTCGTGATACATCGCGACCGCCGCATCGTACTGGCCGGCGCGCAGCTTGACGAAGATGGTATCGCCGGGCACGGGGCCGACGACGTCGAGACCGTCGGCGACGGCTTTTGCAATCGTCGGCGCGGACACGTCGATGTCCTGCCGGCCGAACAAGCCGCCCTCGCCGGCGTGTGGATTGAGCGCGGCAACCGCGATCTTCGGCTTGGCAATGCCGAGCCGCAGCAGGGCATCGTTGGTGAGGTCGATGACCATGCGCAGCCGCTCCGGCGTCAGACGCTTCGGCACGTCCTCGAGCGCCACATGGGTCGAGACATGGCTGACGCGCATGTTGCCATGGGCGAGCAGCATCACCGAGCCGCGCACGCCGGTGAGATGCGCCAGCATCTCGGTATGACCCGGGAAGTGATAGCCGGCCCTGTTGAGCGCTTCCTTGTTGAGCGGCGCCGTGACGATCGCCGCGGTCCGGCCCGCCTGCGTCAGCCGCACACCCTGCTCGATCGCCTTGTAGGCAAAGCGGCCGCCATCAGCGCTGAGCACGCCCGGCTTGATCGGATCGCCCTCGATGTCGGCCTGGAGGAAGCAGAGGTTTGGCCAGTCGCGATCCTCGGCGCGCACTTCGGGAATCGCAATGCCGGCACCAAGTGCGGCTTTCGCGCCATCGAGCGCCGCGCCGCTGCCGATGATCAGCATCCGCAGATCGCCTTTCGCGATCCGGTCCTTCAGCCCGACGCAGGCCTTGACGATGATCTCCGGCCCGATCCCGGCGGGATCGCCCATGGTGATGGCTAGATGACGAGAGGTCATGTCGGACTCCCCTTGCTTAGCAAATGATTATCCCGAAGCAGGTCGCGCCACAGCTCGCTGGGGCCGAATGCACCGGACTTCGAGATGACATCGACGCCGGCCCAGCGGCCGCCTTGCAAGATCGAGCGCGGCAACCCCGGCACGATACGTCCTGTCACCTCGAGCGCATGCGCGCCAAGGGCAACGCATGCGGCCTTCAGGGTTTCCCCACCGGCAACAACCAGCGTGCCCGGCGGTTCGAGTGCCGCGATCAGCCCCGTCATCTCGTGCGCGATCCGCCGCGCCGCCTCGGCCCGCATCAAGCCGTCGGCGAGGGCGAATTTCACCAGCGCCACGCCCTCGTCGGCCAGCTTGCGCCGAACGCCCGCGTTGCCCTCCCCCTCGGCCAGCGCGATGGTGGCGTGACCACATGCAGCCAGCTGGGATGCGGTGGCAGCCTGGTCGGAGCCAAACAGCCCCAGCACCGGCCGCTTCAGTTGCGAGGACGCAGCGGCGCCTTGACCGCGGGCAAGCGCACCGGCCAAGCCGCCGCTCCCACACCACAACACGGGCCCCGGCATGCGCCGCGCCATCTCGACGACGCGATCGAGGTCGAGGTCGCTCTCGGCATCGAACACCTGAACGCCGCCTTGCGCGAGCGTGTCGGGCGTCCCCTGGCGTGCCTCGATGCCGTCCTGCCGCAATTGATCCAGCAAATTGTCGCCGACCCTGTGCCAATCGCCATGCACGGTGCGGGCGAATTGCTGGCCACCGACGGTGCGGCGTCCCTGATAATCGAACGCCGGCGCGACCACGCAGGAGGTCCAATGGCCGCTGCGCAGACAGGCGCCAAGCTCAGCCGCCCACGCGCCCCGAAGGAGGCTATCGACCTTCTTGTAGGCGATCGTCCCGCCCTGAAGGTGGGGCGCCAGTCGCCCAACGATTTCTACGCTCTCGGTTTTCGAGCGCTCACGGGTGCCGCTATCGATCGCCAGGCTTCCGGACTCCAGCAGCGTAAACGGATCCGACCAGAGGACGTCGAACGGTCCGCACAGGCCGACGAACTCTGCCGCGGTGTCGAGCGCACCGGTGAGATCGTCGGCAAGCAGGCGGACGCTCGTCATGGTCATGCCGCTCCCGCACCAAAGATCTTGCCGGGATTCATCAGGCCCTTCGGATCGAGCAATCTCTTGATATCGCGCATCAGCTCGATGTCGAGGGGATCGGCGATACGGGCGAGCCGGCCGCGATTGGTGACGCCGATGCCGTGCTCGGCACTGATCGCACCGCCCTGCGCTGCGGTCTCGTCGTCGACGATCTCGTTGATTTCAGCCACCAGCGCAGCCGTCGCCGCCTGGTCCTGGCAACGCGCGCGGTCGATCAGGGCGATCACGTGGATGTTGCCGTCGCCGATATGGCCGTGCATCACGATCCGCGCGTGCGGTACCGCGGCGTTGATCCGGGCCTCGACATTGGTGACGAAAGCGGCCTGACGCTCCAGCGGAACGACACTGTCGTGCGAGACGACATAGCCGCTACGCTTGTTGCCTTCGGACACGCTGTGCCGGACAGCCCAGATCGCCTTCGCCTGCGCGAGGTTGACGGCCAGGATCACGTCCTCGGCAAGGCCGGCGTCCATCGCCTCCGCCAGCACCGTGGCGAGCGGCTCGTCGAGGTCGACGCCGGCGAGCGTGTCGGTCAGTTCGACGATCAGATACCACGGCGTCGTCAGCTCGAAGGGGATCGTGACATGTGGCACGGACTCTGCGATCGCCTCGATCTGCGCGCGCGACATGATCTCGAGGCTGCCGAGCCGGTCGCCGACCGCGCCGCGCAGGTGCTGCATGATCTCGAGCGCCTGCTCGACGCCCTGCAGTTTCAGCAGCGCCAGCGCCGAGCTGCGCGGCGGCGCGAACAGCTTCAACACCGCCGCGGTGATGATGCCGAGCGTGCCCTCTGCCCCGATGAACAGCTGCTTGAGCGCGTAGCCGGTATTGTCCTTGCGCAGTGCGCGCAGGCCGTTGAAGATGCGCCCGTCGGGCAGCACGACCTCCAGCCCGAGCACGAGATCGCGCGTCGGACCGTAACGCAGCACCGCCGTGCCGCCGGCATTCGTCGAGATGTTGCCGCCGATCTGGCAGGAGCCTTCGGCACCCAAGCTCAAGGGAAAATAGCGATCGACGTCGCGCGCCGCGTTCTGCACCTCAGCGAGGATGCAGCCGGCTTCCACTGTGATCGTGTTCGCGAGTGGGCTGACGTCGCGGACGGCGCGCATCCGGTCGAGCCGGATCACCACATTGCCGGCCCGATCGTCCGGCGTCGCCGCCCCGCACATGCCGGTGTTGCCTCCCTGCGGCACGATCGCGAGCTGCCTTGCCGCACAGAATTTGACGACGGCGGCGACCTCGGCGGTGGAGCCGGGCTTCACCACCGCGACCGCGCGGCCGTGATAACGCCCGCGCCAGTCTACGACGTAGGCTTCCTGGTCAGCTCCGGACGCAATGACGTGCTTGTCGCCGACGATCGCGGCAAGCCCGGAGAGCGCGTCCTGGAAGGAGTCTGACATCGGATCGCCTCGTCGTCGCGCCGCCTACAAAGCGACTGCGAATGCCGCAGCATTCGCGAGCAGCTCTTTCACCTGCTCCGGCGGCAAGCACTCCAGCGGCGGTCGCAGGCTCTGCCATCCCGCATGACCGGTGCGCTCTGCCACCAGTGTCTTCAGCGAGGCCATCTGCGGGAAGCGCGAGACCAGCTCGCGCGCTTTCACGATGCGCGCCTGCGCCGTCTTGAGCGCCGCGTCGTCGTCGCTATCGCGAAAATGCTTGTAGACATAAGCAAGGTCCCGCGCGACCAGATTGGAGGTCGCCGTGATGCAGCCGGCGCCGCCCTTGCGCAGCAGCGGCAGCAGCAGTGGATCGGCTCCGACCAGGACCGAAAAGCCGGGGAAGCGCTCGACCATCGCGGTCATGTTCGCGAAGTCGCCGGAGGAATCCTTGATACCCACGAACGTTGCCGGATAAGCCGTTCGCAGCCGCTCGATTAGCGCATGCGAGATCGGCTGCGCCGACATCTGCGGGATGTGATAGAGCACGACCTTGAGCCTGGCATCGCCAATGCGCTGCACGATTTCGCTATAGGACGCGTAAACGCCGTCGTCCGTGACACCCTTATAATAAAACGGCGGCAGCATCACGACGGTGTCGACGCCGACTGAAAGCGCGTGGCGCGTCAGGGCGATGGTCTCGCTGAACGCGGCAACGCCGGTGCCCGGCAAAAGTCGTTGCGGCGCGATGCCGGCGGCCACCACCGCCTCGAGCAGCGCCATGCGCTCGGCCGCGGAGAAGGAGTTCGCCTCGCCTGTCGTGCCGAGCAGCGCGATACCGTCGCAGCCCTCATCGAGGAGATAGCGGCAATGCGCGATGAAGCGCGCATGATCGGGGGCGAGCTGGGCGTCGAGCGGAGTCAGCGCGGCCGAGAACACGCCATGAGGGTGCAGTGATGGTGTCGACAAACTTCCTCCAATCGTCAAATCTGTTGTTCGGAATGCGAACATTTGTTATTGGCTTGCACCAGTCGTAAAATCAGCTTGCCGCCGCGTCAAGGGCGGTGGCTGTCATGGCAAGGCATTCGAGCATGGCCAAGGTCGAAAAGAAGGCCACGAAGCGCAAATCGGAATCGTCCCCGAAAAATCCCAAAAATCATGTCGCGTCCGTCGGCAAGGCCTTTGCCGTGCTCAAGAGCTTCAGCAGCGAAGCCTTCGAGCTCACCCTGAGTGAGATTGCCGCACGGGCAGATCTCGATCGCGGAACGGCGTTCCGGCTGATCCAGACCCTGACCGAGCTCGGCTATCTCCAGGCCGTGCCGCAGAGCCGCCGGTTCCGCCTCGGCGTTGCCTGCCTCGACCTCGGCTACACCGTGCTGTCGCACGGATCGCTAAGGCCGATGGTCGAGCCGTTGCTGCGCGATCTCGTGCCCGATGTCGGCGACGCGGCTTCGCTCGGCATCCTCGACGGCGGTGACGTGGTCTATCTCGCGCGCGTCGGCGCCGGCCTCGACCGCCACAAGATGGATCGCCGGCCCGGCACGCGCATTCCCGCCTATAGCGCCGCGCTTGGTCATGTCATGCTGGCACATCTGGCGCGTGACGAGCAGATCGAGCGACTGGAATCGCGCCCTCGCGTCAAACTGTCGGAGCGGACGCTGACCGATCTCTATGCCCTGCTCGCCCGGCTCGATCAGGTGAAGAAGAAAGGCCACGCCGTCTCCGACGGGGAGAACGCCTACGGCCTGCGCACGCTGGCAACGCCGATCTTCGACGCCCAGGGCCTCGTGATCGGGGGATTGAGCATCACGGTCGATGCCATGCGCATGGACATGCCGACGTTCCGTGACCAGGCGCTGCCGCGGCTGATGGAGCTGACCGGCCAGGTGCAGGATCTCGCGATCAAGTCGGGATTGACGAGCTGAGCGATCTCTTCGCGGATGTCCCGTGCGACCTCACAGCTGACGATCTGCATTCGAAGATCATTGTGAAAAAGCTTTCGCGACCTATATCCTCGAGACTTCCTTCCGAAACCCGATCTCGCCTTGCGAAGAGCCGTGCTCATTTTCTTCCTGCTCCTGTTCGTGCCGATCGGCCTATCGGCCGCGCGGTACTATTGGCTTGGAGATGGCCGCGGCAATTGGCAGACGGCTGACCGTTCCAGCGCAGGCCTGCTGCCGCCGGCTTCTTCCCATCCCGACGCCCTGATCCGGGTTTATGCGGCGCGAACGGTCCGGTGGCGAAGCATCTTCGCCGTCCACACCTGGATCGTCGTCAAGGAAAAGGATGCGACCAGCTACAGCCGATACGACTACACCGCGTGGGGCGAACCGATCCGGAGCAATGGCTTCGCCCCCGATGGAAGGTGGTTCGGCGCCCTGCCGGAAACCGTCGTCGCCGTAGATGGGTCGCGGGCCGAGCTCCTCATCCCCAGGATTCGGACCGTGATCGAGACCTACAAGTTTCGAACCTACGGCGACTACAGCGCCTGGCCGGGACCGAATTCAAACACCTTCGTTCAAGCCGCGCTCGATGCCGTGCCGGAACTTCGCGCGGTTCTGCCGCCGACCGCGATCGGCAAGGATTATCCCTATTCCGGGGAATGGATTGGGCTGACCGCCTCGCGCACCGGCTTCTATGCCTCGCTCTTCGGCTATCTCGGCCTGACCCTCGGATGGGTTGAAGGCCTCGAGGTCAACTTCTTCGGCGCCGTGCTCGGCCTCGACATCCGCCGGCCCGCCGTCAAGCTGCCGGGCATCGGCCGCCTCGGTGTTGCCGCCGGTCTGTAGAGCCGGCCGAGACGGCGATTGGCGATGTCTCGTCGCGATGGCTAGATCACGATGTGATCGAAGTCGGCGGCGATCCGGCTGTTCGGAAAGATCCGCGCCGCCTCCGCGAAAATCTCTTCGTCCTCATAGCGTCCCGACATATGGGTCAGCACGAGCTGCTTCACATTGCTCGCCGCCGCAAACGACGCCGCTTCTGCCGCGGTGAGATGGCCGTAATCCCGCGCGGTTGGCGCGTCACGATCGAGGAACGTTGCCTCGATCACCAGCATGTCGGCATCAACGACGTGTTGCGCCAGCCCCTCGGTGGTTTCGGTGTCGCCGATCACGACGAGTTTCCTGCCGCCGCTCGGCGGCCCCAGGACGTCTTCCGGATCGATCGTTTGATCGCCCTCGATTACGACTGCCCGGCCTGCGGCCAGCTCGCCGCGCAAGGGACCGTCGGGAACGCCAAGCGCCGCCAGCCGATCCGGCTGAAGGTGGCGGCGAGCGGGGCTTTGGAAGACGAATCCAAAACTGTCGGTGTCGCGATGGCGGACCGGAAAGCAGTCGATGGTGAAATCACCGGCGTCGACGAACCGTCCTGCGGCCAACGAGGCGAACTCCACTGGGAGCGGCGCCCTGCCCGCGCCCCACAAGCCGGCCAGCATCTGGATGACCGTATCAAGCGTCGATGGGCCACCATGAACCATCATCACCTCGGCGCTCTGCCGCAAACGTAGCGTCGAGAACAGGCCGGGGATGCCGAGCACATGATCGAGATGGGCATGCGTCAGCAGAATGCGGTCGAGCCGTCGAAAACCTGCGCCACTGCGCAGCAACTGGCGCTGCGTGCCCTCGCCGCAATCGACCAGCATGCGCTGTCCGGCAGCCTCGATCAGCAGGGCCGGATGGTTGCGTTCCGCGGAGGGAACGCTCGCCGAGGTGCCGAGGAATGTCAGGGCAAACATGGTCGTCGATGTCCAGCGACCGCCCCTCTCCGCGACGGTACGGTGGACGGTCTCACCGTCCCCAATGCCACGCAAGCAACAGCGCGTACAGCCCCATCGAAGCGGCGTAGAGCGCGGCAAGAAGTGCATAGCCCGCGATCTGGCGACTGATCGCCGCCTTCGGCGCGACCCACCAGTCGAGTGCCTTGAAGGCCGCGGGCACGAGCCACCAGCCGAGCAGCTGGGTGCTGACGAGATTGCCGACGAACAGCGACAGCCAGATCGGTACGCCATGGCTGTCGATCAGGGGCCGGCTGACGAAAGTGCCCCAGAGATAGACCACGGGGTAGAGCACCAGGAGGACGATGAGGTTGCTCTTCCAGATCATGGCCGGGCCCTGCTCGGGAGCCCCAGTCTTGCCGGCCGGAAACCAGAAATTGAAGCCGTAGCTCGCGCGCTTCACGTTCATGCCGGCGTTGAAGCGCTCGCCCTCTTTCAGCAGGGTCTGACGGACGGGCGAGCCAAGCCATGCATTGAGGTTGGCATCGCTGTCGAACGACAGGATGACGATCCATTCGTCGCGCAAGCCTGGAATCGGCCGCTCGATCTTGTGACGCAAAAATCCCTTGAACTCGGCCTCCGCGGCCTGGATGCGCTGCTGCCATTTCAGAAACGCGTCCTCGAGTCCATCCGGCACCTTGAAGGAGATGACGGCCGACACCGCGCTGTCACGCTGAACGCCGGTGTCGGGCAGGATGTGGACATCCTCCGACCCGACGAAGAAGCGCTGCACCTCTGCGATCAGCTTCGCCCGCACCTCGCTCTGGAGCCAGGCGCGCGCCGCGGCCGGACTGGCAAAACGCAAAATCGTCACCCAGTCGACATGCGCCGGCGGTTGCGGCGGCACCACCTCCTGCCCCAGGAAGCCGGGCCAGGCCTTCAGCGCCTCGCCCACCTCGCCGTTCCACCGCGCGAACGCGGCAAAGCCCTCGTCAGCGATGCGGCGCTGGATGACGAGGGCGACCGGCTGGCCGGCCGTGTCAGGAGATGTGCTCATCGCGGCGGCTTCAGCTTTTTTTGTAGAGACGCTTGCCCATCACCCAGGTCTCGTCGACGCAGCGATCGTCGCCGACCATCATCACGGCGAACAGCATGCTGGCGGCCTCGTCCATCGTGCGCGGGCCGGCGCCCTCGGCGATCAGCGATTGGTGCCACGCTTGGGCGATCTGCCCGCCGTTCGGATCGAGCGCAACGAAATCGGCTTCTTTGCCGGGCTCGAAATTACCAAGCTTGTCGTCGATGTAGAGGCCCTCGGCACCGCCAAGCGTGATCGACCAGAAGCCGCGATAGGGCGAGAGCTTGTTGCGCTCGGCTTCCGCAAGGTCCTTCCGCGTGGGATCGATGCTGCCGTCGAGCAGCGTGTTGTTGCACATGCCGACCTTGTAGGCGTCGTCGAGCACGGAGATCATCGAGAAGCGGTTGCCGCCGCCGACATCGGTGCCAAACGACATCTTCACGCGATGCTCCGGATCGGTGGCGCGGCCGAGGCGGAACAGGCCGCTGCCGAGGAACAGGTTCGAGCACGGACAGAACACCACCGCCGCGCCCTTCTTCGACATGCGCCGGAATTCGTTGTTCGAGAGATAGACGCCATGGCCGCCGGAGAACTTCGGCCCGACGAGGTCGAACTTCTCGTAGACGCCGAGATAGTCCTCGCAGTCCGGGTGCTCGACCAGCACGCCACTGCATTCAGCCGGGTTCTCGGAGATGTGGGTGTTGACCCAGCAGTCCGGATGCTCGTGCTTGAGGCGCTGGCACGCCTTGAGCAATTCCGGCGAGGCACCGAAGGCGAAGCGCGGCGTGATGGCGTAGAGGTTGCGGCCCTTGTTGTGATACTCTGCGATCAGCCGCTTGCTGTCGCGATAGAAATTCTCCGGAGTATCGATGAAGTCCGCCGGCGCGTTGCGATCGATGCCGGTGAGGCCCGCGATGACGCGCATGTTGCGGCGGGCCGCTTCCTCGAACAGTTCCTCGGTTGAAACGGGCGAGGAGCTCGTGAAGGCCTGGCAGGTGGTGGTGCCGGACGCGAGCAACGCGTCGAGGAAACGCTTGACGCCCTCGCGCGCGTAGTTGCGATCCCGGTACTTCAGCTCTTCCGGATAGACCCATTTCTGGAGCCACGGCAGGAGCTGCTCGCCATAGGCCCCGAGCACGCGGGTCTGCGGCAGATGGATGTGGCCGTCGATGAAGCCCGGGACGATAATGCGGTCCTTGATGTGGGTGATCTCGACGCCGGGATGCGCGGCGGCGATCGTCTCGTAGGGTCCGAACGCCTTGATGACGCCATCGGTGACGATCATGAGACCGTCCTGGTGAAAGCGCGCGGCGGCCTGCTCGTTGCCGACATGCTTCCAGGGATCGTCGACGAAGTCGAAGAACGTGCCGCGAATACCGACCGTGGTCATGATTGGGTCCCTTTCTTAAGACTGTGTGGCTTGGCGCACTGACGGCAGCGACATCGCGAGCAACGTGCCCGCGATGGCGCAGAGGCCGAGATAGAGCCATCCGATCGGCGCCTGCGTTGCCTCAGGCAACACTGCCGCGATCGCCATGGCGCCGCTCACGGCGAGATAGCAGAGCGCGCTGATCAGACCGCCGATCAGGCCGTGGTCGCGTTCGAACAGGCCGAGCGCCATGCCGTACATCATCGGGCACAGCACGCCGCAGCCGCCGAGCACCAGCGCACCGCCGATCGTGATCGACGCGAAATCGAGACCGACGACCATGCCTGTTACGGTCAGCACGGCGGAGCCGGCGAGAAACAGCGCGAAGGCACCGAAGCCCAGCAGGCGCGCCGGCATGAAGCGCGCAAAATGCGCGCAGCCGAGCTCGCCGGCGAGATTGACCCCGCCGAGGCCGAGCGCGACGAGGCCGTAGATCGCCGCCGAGTAACCGAGGCCGGTCTGGTAGAAGAACGGCGCGACGACGCCGAACGCCAGCTGCGCGCTCGCCGCCGCGGCGAAGACCAGCACGAAAGCCAAAAAGCCTGGACGGACCAGCGCCTCGCGCAAGATACCCGCCGTGCGCCGCGGATCGAACGGCGCGCGCCGCTCCGACGGCAATGTCTCGGGCAGAAGAAACACGACGATCGCAGCGACGATGGCCGCGGCAATCGCAATGATGACGAAGACACCGCGCCAGGACGTCAGCTCGACGATGAAGCCGCCGGCCGCGGGCGCGAGCACCGGCGCCAGCCCCCAGGCCGCGCCAAGCAGGCCGGAGATCGCGGTGAGCTCACGGCCGCGATAGCAATCGGCCGCAACCGCATAGGCCACGACGAGGCAGGTGCAGCCGCCGATCCCTTGCAGGAAGCGCAAGCCCAGCAGCAGCGAGGCGCTGGTGGCGAGCGCGCAGGCGATGCTCATCGCGATCAGCACCGACAGGCCTGCGAGCAGGACGTTGCGGCGGCCCAGCGTGTCGGAGGCGATGCCGACCGGCACCAGCGCCAGACTCATGCCGAGCATGTAGGCGGTGACGGTGTTCTGCATCGAGGCGGGATCGGCGGCGAGATCCACCACCATCTGCGGCAGGCCGGGCGTATAGGCATCGAGCGGAATCTGGCTGAACGGCACGACGCACAGCAGGATCGGCACGATCCCGCGCTTCGCGCAACCGGCGTCCGAAGCAAGTGCGGTCATGAGCAACGCCCCCTTGATCTCCGCGAGCCCCGTCTTTTCGTGCGCGCAGTGAGACGCGACGATGCAGGTTGCGGGAACTTTGACGCGCGGGAGCGTGCCAGAACTGTGTGTAAGAATTCTTAGGAGCACCCGTATCGATACGGCCTTTGATGATGCCCTGGCCGGGGGACGCCCAAACAAAAAACGCGAAAACAACCCCATGCAAAGTACAAATCATTGAAGAATTTCGCGCCGCACTCCGCCAGGGCCTGCCCGCGCGGACGTTTGACACGTCGGGCAAAGCAGGCGCTGACTCGCCTGATGGCCGATTGTGGATCCCGCCAACGCGCCGGTCCGTTAACGGGGCGGAAGGCATAGCTGCTTCGAAGCCCGGGCCTCCGCACCGGTGCCCCCGGCAAGCAGATCTGGTGCCCGTTGCGCCGCCTCCTCATCCCCCTTTCAAAATCGCATGTTCGGTGCCCCGAGCGATCTGCAGCGGGGATAGTGTAGATGCCGCGATGAGAGACATCGGAGTTCGTGATGACCGCAGATGCTGCTGACCTGAACTACGGCTCGATCAGAGCACTGGCGAGCGCCCTGCACGCGCGCAAGATATCTGCCTCGGAATTGCTCGAACACACGATCGCGCGCATCGAGGCACTGGACGGGCGGATCAACGCGGTCATCGTGCGCGATTTCGACCGCGCGAGAGCGGCCGCGCGCGCCGCCGATGCCGCGCTTGGACGCGGCGAGCAACGGCCATTGCTCGGCATCCCCGTGACCTTGAAAGAACCCTTCAACGTCGCGGGCCTGCCGACGAATTGGGGCTTTCCGCATTTCAGGGATTTCCAGCCGGCGGAGGATGCCCTCGTCGTCTCGCGATTGAAGGCGGCCGGCGCCGTCGTCATCGGCAAGACCAACATCCCGATCGGGCTCAGGGATTTCCAGAGCTACAACGAGATCTATGGGACGACCAACAACCCCTGGGACCTCGGCCGGTCGCCCGGCGGTTCCTCTGGCGGATCAGGCGCGGCACTGGCTGCCGGCTTCGGTCCATTCTCCATCGGCTCGGATATCGGCGGCTCGATCCGGGTCCCCTCGCATTTCTGCGGCGTGTTCGGACACAAGCCGAGCCTCGGCCTGGTCCCGCTGCGCGGATACAGCCTGCCGCCGGCACCGCCCGTCCCCGGCCAGGGCGATCTCGCGGTCGTTGGGCCGATGGCGCGCACAGCTTCGGACCTTGCGCTGGCGCTCGACGTGATCGCCGGCCCGGACGAGACGCGCGACGGCGTCGGCTACCGCCTCGCGCTGCCGGCCCCGCGCCACGACCGGCTCCGGGATTTCAGGATCCTCGTGGTCGACACGCATCCACTGATGCCGACGGGCGACGCGGTGCGCTCAGCCATTGGACGATTGGCCGAGCGGCTCGAGCGTTCCGGGGCGCGTGTCGCGCGCTCAAGCACGGCGCTGCCCGATCTCGCGGACTCCGCGCGGCTCTACATGAGGCTGCTGAACGCCGCGCGAAGTCCGCGCCTCACAACGGTCGCCCTCGCCGAGGCGCAAGGAGCTGCCGCCGCACTCTCCCCCGACGACCGCAGCCTGCAGGCCGAGCGCGCCCGCGGCTGGGGCATGATCCATCGCGAATGGCTCGCGACCGATGCGGCGCGTCTGCAGCTGCAGCAACGGTGGCAAGAGCTATTTCGTGACTTCGATGCCGTGATCTACCCGGCCGCCGCCGTGCCGGCCTTTCCGCATGATCATTCCGAGCCGTTCGACGCCCGGCAGCTCGACATCGATGGACGGCTCTACAACTACTCCGATGCGTGCTTCATCTGGGCCGACCCCGCTTCCACCTGCGGGTTACCTGCGACCGCCGTTCCGATCGAACGTACGTCGTCGGGCCTGCCGGTCGGCGTCCAGATCATCGGGCCCTATCTGGAGGATCGTACGACGATGGCGCTCGCCGGACTGATCGAGCGCGAGTTCGGCGGCTTCGTGCCGCCGCCGGCGCTGTCTGCATGATCCGCGGGATGACAGCCGACGGCACTTACAGCCATCACGTTCGGTCGGCCGACTGCGCCTCGACCGCCTGCACGGCGACATGAGCCACCTGTCGCAGCGCTTCGCGGTCCGCGCCCGAGGATGCCATCACCCCCATGCCGACCGCGACCGCCGAGACGTAGCGCGCGAGCGCGGCGGGGTCGGCGCTCTCCTTGAGATCGCCATCGGCCTTGGCACGAACAAAACGGTCGCGGAGCTGGTCCTCGTTCTGGGCGCGGCGGGCGGCGAGCTCGAACGGGACGTTTTCGGAGCCGGTACCGCAGGCGATGCCGCCCTGCACGAGCAGGCAGCCGGGCGGATTGGCGGGATCGGTCTGCTTCTCGGCGATGCCCATCAGCATCCGTTCGGCGACGTCACGGGCGGTGGATGCGGCCACCACCTCGTCCATCCAGACGCCGCGCAGCTTGGTGTAGCGATCGAGCGCAGCCTTCAGCAGACCTTCCTTATTGCCGAAACAGGCATAGAGGCTGGGCGGATTAATGCCCATGGCCTCGGTCAGTTGCGCGATGGTGGCACCCTCATAGCCATGGCGCCAAAACACTTCCATCGCCTGGTCCAACGCCGTTTCGGCGTTGAATTCGCGGGGGCGTCCCATGCGCATGTGCCTGTCTCCTCGGAACCGGCGGCTGGTATCAGCTTAACGCCGGTCCTATCTAGTTGTTCTGGCTTTCTTTTTCTTGTGTCTTCCAATCGTCGCGGTATCGGCGTACATTTTTCTTAGTGAATGGTACATAAGTATCTTGCACTGCGAGATCCAGCTCCACATCTGTAGTGAACACTACATATCTGGAGCGCGCAAATGCCCCCCTCCCAACATACCTCCCACACCGGCCGTCTCCGCCGCCTTCTTGGTGGCGTCGCCATCGTGGGCGCCCTCGCCGTAGCCGGTACGATTGCGACCGGCCACTATCTTCGTTCCGCCCAGGCAACCGCAACGGCCGCCGCGGCTGAACAGGCGGTGCCCGTCACCGTCGCCATGATAGAGCCGCGGCAGACCGCGCTGTGGGACGACTTCTCCGGCCGGTTGGAAGCCATCAACCGCGTCGAGCTCCGCCCGCGTGTCGCCGGTGCGATCCTTGCGACCAACTTCACCGAAGGCGCGCTGGTGAAGGCTGGCGACGTGCTGTTCAAGATCGATCCGGCGCCTTACGCCGCCGAGGTCGACAAGGCCAACGCCCAGCTCGAGGCCGCAAAGGCGCGCGTGGTGTTCACCACCAGCGAGGTCGAACGCGGCGCGCAGCTGGTCGGCAACGCCGTCGTGACGCGCCGCGATTTCGACCAGCGCGAGAACGCCAACCGCGAAGCGATCGCCAACGTGAAGGCGGCCGAGGCAACGCTCCAGACTGCAAAGCTCAATCTCGACTACACCGAGGTGCGCGCGCCCGTGGACGGCCGCGTCGGCAAGATCGAGATCACCGTCGGCAATCTCGTCGCTGCCGGCACCGCCTCCCCGGTGCTGACCTCGCTGGTCTCGGTCAATCCGATCTATGCGTCGTTCGATGCGGACGAAGAGGTCGTGCTGCGTGCGCTGAACTCGATCGCGGACGCCAAGGGCGGACGCGGCAAGCTCGACCAGATCCCTGTGGAGATGGCGACCTCCGGCGGCCTCTCGGCGAAGGGCCACATCCAGCTCATCGACAACCAGGTCAACGGCCAGAGCGGCACCATTCGGGTGCGCGCGGTGTTCCGGAACGAGGACGGGCGTCTGATCCCCGGCCAGTTCGCCCGCGTGCGCATGGGCCAGCCGAAGCAGCAGACGCTGGTGATGATCGATGAGCGCGCGATCGGCACCGATCAGGACAAGAAGTTCGTGATGGCGGTCGGCGACGACAGCCGCGCGGTCTACCGTCCGATCACGCTCGGCAGCGCCGTCGACGGGCTTCGCATCGTCACCTCGGGCCTGAAGTCCGGCGATCGTATCGTCGTCAACGGTCTGCAGCGCGTGCGTCCGGGCGCCCTCCTCAAGACGGAGGTCGCAGCGATGGGCGCGCGTGGGCAGCAAGCAGCTTCCAACCACAGCAACCAGGACGTGGTGCAACGCTAATGTTCTCTGTCATCCCGGGGCGCGCATAGCGCGAACCCGGGATCTCGAAGTTACGAAACTCCGACCACCTCACCTCTGGATTCCGGGCTCGCGGGCTTCGCCCACGCCCCGGAATGACGGCGGAGCTGTCGGAGACGCACAAGATATTGCCCAGGGGCAAAGCCATGAATCTCTCGAAATTCTTCATCGATCGTCCGATTTTTGCCGGCGTGCTGTCGGTCCTGATTTTCCTTGCCGGCCTGATCTCGCTGTTCGCGATGCCGATCTCGGAATATCCGGACGTGGTGCCGCCGTCGGTCCTGGTGCGCGCCACCTATCCCGGCGCCAATCCCAAGGTGATCGCGGAGACGGTAGCGACCCCGATCGAGGAGCAGATCAACGGCGTCGAGAACATGCTCTACATGTCGAGCCAGGCGACCACCGACGGCGCGATGACGCTGACGGTGACGTTCCGGCTCGGCACCGATCCCGACAAGGCGACGCAGCTGGTGCAGAACCGCGTGCAGCAGGCCGAGCCGCGCCTGCCGGCCGTGGTGCGCCAGCTCGGCATCGTCACCAAGAAGTCCTCGCCCGACCTCACCATGGTCGTGCATCTGTTGTCGCCGAACGGCCGCTACGACATGACCTATTTGCGCAACTACGCGGTGCTCAACGTCAAGGACCGCCTGGCGCGGATCGACGGCGTCGGCGACGTCCAGCTCTACGGCGCCGGTGACTATTCGATGCGGGTCTGGGTCGATCCGCAGAAGGCGGCCGAGCACGGCCTGACCGCGAGCGACATCGTCAAATCGATCCAGGCGCAGAACGTCGAGGCCGCCGCCGGCGTCGTCGGCTCCTCCCCGAACGTGCAGGGCATCGACCTGCAACTGTCCGTCAATGCGGAAGGCCGGCTCTCCAGCGAAGAGCAATTCGGCGACATCGTGGTCAAGACCGGCACGCGCGGCGAGGTCGTGCGGCTGCGCGACGTCGCGCGGATCGAGCTCGGCGCCTCGCAATATGGCCTGCGCTCGCTGCTCGACAACAAGCAGGCGGTGGCGATCCCGATCTTCCAGGCGCCGGGCTCCAACGCGCTGCAGATCTCAGACAACGTCCGCGCCACCATGGCCGAGATCAAGAAGAACATGCCGGAAGGCGTGTCTTATCAGATCGTCTACGACCCCACCCAGTTCGTGCGCTCCTCGATCGAGGCCGTCATCCACACGCTGCTGGAAGCGATCGCGCTGGTGGTGCTGGTGGTGATCCTGTTCCTCCAGACCTGGCGGGCCTCGATCATTCCGCTGCTGGCCGTGCCGGTGTCGATCGTCGGCACGTTCGCGGTGATGCACGTGTTCGGCTTCTCCATCAACGCGCTCAGCCTGTTCGGCCTCGTGCTCGCGATCGGCATCGTCGTCGACGACGCCATCGTCGTGGTCGAGAATGTCGAGCGCAACATCGAGGCCGGGCTGTCGCCGCGCGACGCCACCTATCAGGCCATGCGCGAGGTGTCGGGCCCGATCATCGCCATCGCCATGGTGCTGATCGCGGTGTTCGTGCCCCTGGCCTTCATCTCCGGCCTCACCGGACAGTTCTACAAGCAGTTCGCACTCACGATCGCGATCTCGACCGTGATCTCGGCGGTCAACTCGCTGACGCTGTCGCCGGCGCTGTCGGCGCTGCTGCTCAGGGGACACAACGAGCCGAAGGACCGGCTGACGCTCATCATGGAAAAGAGCCTTGGCTGGTTCTTCCGCGGCTTCAACAAGGCCTTCACGCGCTCCTCGGATAATTACAGCGGAACCGTCACCAAGGTGATCTCGGGCAAGGCCGCAGTGATGGGGCTCTACGTGGTCCTGGTCGGCCTCACCGCCCTCTTGTTCCAGCAGGTGCCGAGCGGCTTCGTGCCGGGCCAGGACAAGCAATATCTGGTCGGCTTTGCGCGCCTGCCCGATGGCGCAACGCTCGACCGCACCGAAGAGGTCATCCGCAAGATGAGCGACGTCGCGCTGACCCAGCCTGGTGTGGAGAGCTCCGTGGCTTTCCCCGGTCTGTCGATCTCCGGCTTCACCAACTCGTCCAATGCCGGCATCGTGTTCTCGACGCTCAAGCCATTCGACGAGCGCAAGGGCCCGGCCCTGAGCGGGAATGCCATCGCGGCCGACCTGAACAAGAAGTACGCCGGCATCCAGGAGGCCTTCATCGCCATGTTCCCGCCGCCGCCGGTCAATGGTCTCGGCACCATCGGCGGCTTCAAGCTCCAGATCGAGGACCGCGCCGGCCTCGGCTATGAGGCCTTGAACGAAGCGACGAAATCGTTCATGGCGGCGATGCAGAAGGCGCCGGAGATCGCGGGCGTGTTCTCGAGCTTCCAGGTCAACGTACCCCAGCTCTTCGCCGACATCGACCGCACCAAGGCGCTGCAGCTTGGCGTGCCCGTGACTGAAGTCTTCAACACGCTGCAGATCTACCTCGGGTCCTACTACGTCAACGACTTCAACAAGTTCGGCCGCACCTACTCGGTCTATGTGCAGGCCGACGCGCCGTTCCGCGCACGCGCCGACGACATCAGGCAGTTGAAGGTGCGCTCGTCCTCGGGCGACATGGTGCCGTTGTCGGCGCTGCTCAATATCCGCCAGAGCGCGGGACCGGAGCGTGCGATCCGCTACAACGGATTCCTGTCGTCCGATATCAACGCCGCCGCCGCCCCCGGCTTCTCGTCGGGCCAGGCGCAGGAGGCGGCAACCCGGATCGCGGCGGAGACGTTGCCACCCGGCTTTGCCTTCGAATGGACCGACCTGACCTATCAGGAGTTCATCGCCGGCAATTCCGGCCTCTGGGTGTTTCCGCTGGCGATCCTGCTGGTGTTCCTGGTGCTGGCCGCACTCTACGAGAGCCTGACCCTGCCGCTCTCGATCATCATGATCGTGCCGATGGGCCTGCTCGCCGCCATGTTCGGCGTCTGGATCTCCAAGGGCGACAACAACGTCTTCACCCAGATCGGCCTGATCGTTCTCGTGGGGCTCTCGGCCAAGAACGCGATCCTGATCGTCGAGTTCGCGCGTGAGCTCGAATTCGCCGGGCGCACGCCGATCCGCGCCGCGATCGAGGCGAGCCGCTTGAGGCTTCGCCCGATCCTGATGACGTCGATGGCCTTCATCATGGGCGTGCTGCCGCTGGTGCTCTCGACCGGCGCGGGCTCGGAGATGCGGCGAGCCATGGGCGTGGCCGTGTTCTCCGGCATGATCGGCGTCACCGTGTTCGGCCTGTTCCTGACGCCGGTGTTCTATGTGCTGCTGCGGACCGTGACCGGTAACAAGCCGCTGGTGCATCACGGCAGCGACATCGGCGCGGCGCCGGTCCAGGGACTTCACGAAGTCCAAGGACACTAGATCAGGGATATCCCCGACACGAGCAACAGAACGAGCACGGTCTTGCGAAAGACCGTCTCGTTGACCCGGTGGAAAGCGATCACGCCAAGCGCCGAGCCGGCGAACAACGCCGGCAGGCTGACAGCAAGGTCGACGAAGACCTTTGACGACAGGTCCTGATGCCCGACCAGCAGCGCGATGGCAAACAGCTGCATTGCCGCGATGAACGGCTGCACCAGGCCGCGCTGCTCGCTCTTGGGCATACCGCGCATGTCGCACCAGATCGTCGGGATTGCGCCCGGCATCGCCGTCAGCCCGCCGACGAGCCCTCCTCCAAATCCGATCAGCGCCACCCAGTGCCGGCCGACGGCCTCTCCGGCCGTGACCAGCGTCGGCCGCAGCAGCATATACGCGGCATAGAGCGCGACGATGATGCCGAAGCCGCGCCTGAGCAGATGCGTATCCGCGCTCTGCAACAGCGACACCGCGATGGGAACGCCGATCAATCCGCCGACGATCAGCAGCAGACTGCCCTCCCAACGGATGCTGCGCCGGAGCGCCCACAGATTGGTCGCCTGCACGCCGATGCTGCAAGCCATCATCAACGGCACGGCTTCGAGCGGCTGAAACATCCGCAGCAGGATCGTGCCCGCGACCGCCGAAAACGCGAAACCCGAGAGCCCCGAAACGAAGGCGCCGGCGAAGACGGCAACGCTAAGCAGAATCAGAGTCGTGACATCAGGCACGGACCGTCCTCCGGTCAATCGTAGGGGATCTGCGGAACGGCGACATCCGGGGTGTCCGTGCAGGCCGCCGGTTCGCGTGGAAACGACATTTGCATCGCGTGGGCGTGGGATCGTTCCAGAAGCGCCAGCCCGACCAGCTGAAGAGCGACGAGCGCCCCGGTCAGCGCAATCGCGACGATGTTGAAATTACGCGCGCTCGTAGGCGGGCTCGCCGGCGGCGCGCTCGCGCGCATCAGATCCGTGGGCATTTCCTGAAACATCCTCTTGCTTGCTGACCGGAATGATTTCGTTCAAAGGCAATGTGTCGCCGGGCTGCGCCAGCAAATGGTGATAGCGTTGCAATGCGCGCTGCGCGTCGATCTTACGCTGCTCGCGGAACACGGCGCCGATGCGAGCGACGATGTCGCGGAACTTGTCGGCCATGGCAAGTGACGTCCTTCGCATGACGACCTCCTCTCAACCTGTGCGAGAGAATGATGAGATTCACCCCAGCGTGATGTGAGTTGCTTCACAAAGAAGTCTGATAGGTCGAACAAGAAATCGTGTGACGCGTCTGTAGAAGGATACGCAAAAAATCGCGTCATTCGATCGAATGACGCGCGATAACTTTCTAATGATGTCTCTCTTTGAACCTGTCGGCGTGCTGCAGCGAAGAGCCCGCGACGCGCCTGCGTGTCAGTGCAGAAGCGGATTGGAGAATCCCGCTGCAAGCTTGACGAGATCGGCCTGACGGGACACGCCGGTCTTGGCGAAGACGCGATGAAGATGCGTCTTCACCGTCGTCTCGGCGATCCCCAATGCGAGCGCGGTCTCCGGCACACCGCCGACCTCGACGATCGATTGCAGAACCCTGAGTTCCGCTGGCGTCAGCTCGAACGTGCGGTCGATCAGGCCGGCACATGAGCGGCTGTCGAGTTCCGCCTTCCAGACAAGCAAGGCCCCGACGGCCGATGTGCGCTCGGTCGCGCCATCGCGCAGCAGCGAGGGCAACGCAATCACGTGCGCGACGTAGTGCGAACCGTCGTGCGACGTCAGAGGGATCTTTCGACCTTCAGCGGCCGCCAAGGCCACCTCTCCGGGATCGTGGAAGATATTGCGCAGGGCCAGATTGGCCTCGGAGGATCTCGTCACCAGCCTGCCCGAGATCGAGCGCAGGACATCGTCCGCGGCCAGGATCGTCTCGGCCGCCGGATTGCTGTGGACGATCCGGCAGGCTGCATCGAGCAGGACGACGCCGGCATTCAGGCGGTCCACGACGTCGGCCAGCGCGGTCGCGCGCTGCTGCTTCCGCTCGATCGCGCGGTTGATCATGAGCGCGCGGCTCGCATGCGGGACCAGGAACTGCATTCGCGCGCGCTGCTCGGCGCCCAGCATCTCCCTGCCCGGGATGACGGTCAGCAACATCGGGCACGGCGACTTCGACTGCTCCAGCACCACATTGGCGACGTCGATGCAGCCCTGCGGGCGCAGCCATTCCTGATAGAAACGCCCGCGGCGGTACTCGTCGAAATTCACGAGGTCCGGAATGTTGCGCACCTCGCCATACCCAGGAAGTTGGGCGAGCGGATCGTACCGGGAGTAGGTTTTGGAATAGAGCTGGATGTAGTGGGGATCGACTCCGCAATAATAGTGGGTCGCCCCGGACTTGCTGACCGTATCCTTCGAAATCAGGCCGCAGGCCTGGCTGCCGATGAACGCATTGAGCTTGACCACGACGTCGCTCCACAACTCAGGGTGGAGTCCTGCATCATAGATGCTCTCGATCAGCTCGGAATGTCGTGGAGGTCGGAGCATCGGAAGAGCCAATGGTCAAATTCGGAGATTTGCGGAATGATCTTCGTGCCCGGCGGCTCCTGTGAGTCTGTCGCGGGAGAAAAAGGTTCAACGCCGACGGCGGTTTGTCAGTGGACGAGCGGATTGGCAAATCCCGCCGCGAGCTTGACCAGATCGGCCTGCCGGGACACGCCAGTCTTGGCGAAGACGCGATGCAGATGCGTTTTCGCGGTCGTCTCCGCGATACCGAGCGCGGCCGCCGTCTCCGGGATGCCGCCGATCTCGACGATCGACAGGAACACGCGGAGCTCCGCCGGCGTCAGCTCGAAAGTTCGCGCGATCAATTCGCCGCAGGATTGTCCACCGAGCGACACCTTGCGCACAAGCAGCGCACCGGCGGCATCGACCATGCGCTCGCTGCCGTTGCGCAGCAAGGACGACAACGGCAGCATGTGAGCGACGTAGCGCTCGCCGGTGGCGGACAATAGCGGAATCGCATGGCCCCCTGCGGCAAGCGATGTGCCGTCGCGGCGGCCTGCAAACGCTTTGCGCAGCGCCTGATTGGCCTCAGTGCTGCTGGTCACGAGTTGCCCGGCAACGGACCGCACCAAATCATCGGCCGCGAGCAGGTCCTGACCGGCCGAATTCGCATGCACCAGGCGGCAGAAGCCGTCGAGCAGGAAGATCCCGACCGTCAAATTGTCGAGGACATCAGCCAGTGCCGTCGCCAGCGTCAGTTGCGCGGTCATGGCGCGGTTGATCAGCAGCGCGCGGCTGGCGTGCGGCACCAGCAGCGAGAGGCGCTGCTTCATGCGCCGATCGACCATGCGGCGGCCCGACAGCACGGTCATCATCACCGGGCAGTTCGCATTCGACATCTCGAGCACGACATTGGCCGCGTCGCTGCATCCCTGCGGCTGCATCCATTCCTGGTAGAAGCGCCCGCGCCGGTACTCTTCGAAATTGACGAGATCGGGAATGCTTACAATCCTGCCGTGTGGCGGCAGGACCGTCAGCGGATCGAACTTCGAATGGGTCTCGGCATAGAGCTGGATGTAGTGCGGGTCCGCCCCGCAATAGTAATGCGTGACACCGGATTTGCTGATCGAATCCTTCGAGAACAGCCCGCAGGCCTGGCCGCCGACGAAATCCCGGATGCCGGCCACCGCGCTATTCCACAGCGAAGGATCGAGCCCGGCATCGTAGATGGACTCGACGAGATCTGGCAGCTTTTGCGATCCGTGCATGGCTCAAATTGGCACTGAATGATCAATGCCGGGGAGCATAACACAACCGTAGCATGCGACATCCTCCGATCGGAGGAGGCGCCGGCCGGGCGGATGGCGCCCGGCCGGCGGCATCGCGTTCGAGCCGCCAGGGCTGATGCCGGCTCAGAACGCGACGCGAACGCCACCCTTGGCCGTGCCGGTGCGGCTCTGGTCGGACATCATCATGCCCTCGACCGCGCCAAACACGGACACGTTGGGCCCGGTGCGGTAGTCGAAGCCGAGGCCGGCGACGGCACCGACCGGGCTGCGACTGCCCGGGGTGACGAACGACAGATTCTGGCCGAGCAGCACCGTGTTGACGGTGGTGTCGCCGACGCGCTGGAGCGCGATGACACCGCCATGGATGTTGGCCTTGAGCTCGCCGCCGGCAATGCTCGTCACCCGCGAGAGATCGACCTCGCCGCGCTCCGCGAAGTCCTGCAGCGTGCGGCCACCGACCGACAGCCCTTGCGCCGAACCGGTCTCGCTGTAGCCGTCGAACCGGCCCGCGACATAACGCAGCCGCGCGGTCGGCGTCAGCACGTAGCCGTTGCCGATGTTGAGTCTGTAGCCGTAGGCGACTTCTGGACTCACGTACCATCCGCTGTAGTTCGCGGCTGCCGTCTCCATGCCGCCGACGACCGCGTTGTTCAGCACCAGTCGGCGCGACCTGTTGTCGGCGTTACCGCCCTGGATCGTGAGGTCGAAGAACTGCGAAGCCCATTCGAACCGGCTGTAAGCGCCAGCAAACACGTAATTGGTGTCCACCGACTGCGAGTTGAGATCGACCGAGAGGCCGCCCTGCCCGCCACCGAGGAAGGCGCCGACCAGCCAGTCCGGCCGCACCTTGCGATCGATGCCGATCGCCCCGCCCCACGCCGTCGAGGTCGCGCGCAGCGTGGAGGTGGTCTCGTCCTGAATGCGCTGGCCGCCGAAGCTGTTGGCCCAGACCGTGATCGGCGCGGGATCCGTCCAGAGGCTGCGAGGCGCCTTGGTGAAGGGTCCGGCCTGCGCCGTCTCGGGGGCATAGGCCATCGCCATCATGTTGCTGCCGGCGGGCCCCGCGCCGCCGCTCAGGCGGCCCTGCACCAGCGAGGAGACGCCGCCGGTGAAGTCCATCAGCGTGCGGTCGGTCTGTGCCAGCGCGGTCGGATCGAGCGTTGCGAGTGTGCCGCCGGCAAAGACCTTCGGGCCATCGAAGCCCCCGCTGTTGGTGTTGATGGTGCCGTTGAAGTTGACGAAGGTCGGAAGCTCGATGCTCGTCAGCGACGCCACCCGGCTGCTCAAAGGGACGAAGTTGACGTTGACGACGTCGGCACCGAAGCCGAAATCGACCACACCGTTGATCTTCGAGCCCGGCAGCAGCGTCACCGTGTCGGCCTTGCTCGACAATTTGATTGCCGTCCCGCTGGTGCCAGTGATCGTACCGGAATTCGTGATGTTCGCCCCGTCGCTGGAAGAGATGCCCGTACTGGCGATAATGGTGCCGGAATTGATGACGTTGGCCTGGATCGCGGAGATTCCGGTGCCGCCGAGGTTGGAGGCCTGAAGAAGGCCGGTGTTCGTCACATTGGCGACGTTGGCGCTGACGGCTGCGCTATCCCCAATGATGGATCCGGAATTGTTCACGTTGCCGACGAGTGCATTGACGCCGCGATCTGCCGTGACTCTTCCGATATTGTCCAGGTTCACCGTGCCGGCGCTCATGCCGGAGCCGAGTATCGACGCAATCAGCCCTGTGTTGGTCACAGTGACGCTCGTACCAAAGATCGCGCTCGATACGCTAGTTATCGTGCCGCTGTTCGTCACGCTTGCCGCGAGGTCGGCGCGAATGGCGTTGCTCGCGCCGCCGTCGGCACCAATGGTGCCGGAGGCGAAATTGGACACGTTGACGTTCTTGCCGGACACGCCGAACACGTGACCGGCGATGTTGCCTGCGTTTGCCATCGTCACCACACCGGAGGCCTCGATCGCGCCGCCGGTCGCTGCAATCTGCGAAATGATACCGGAGGCATCATTGGTGATGTTGAGGGTCGTACCCTTGATGCCGCGGGCATCTCCCGAGATCGTTCCGGTGTTCGAGACCACGTTGACCGTGGTACCGTTGATCCCGATCGTATCGGGCCCGACGCCGGCGATCGTGCCGGAATTTCGCACAGTGGACGTCGTGGCTTCGACCCCGCTCCCCCTTCCCCCGGCTTCGCTCGCAATCATGCCCGCATTGTCGAGCGTGAGTGTCGACGCCAGAATCGCATGAAAGCCGGTGATCGTGGCGCCGCTGAGATTCGACACCGTCAAACCGAGGCCGCTGAGACCCGACGCCAACGCGCCGTCGATGATGCCGGCATTGATGATGACATTGCCATCGCCGCTCTGGATGCCGAAGGCGCTTCCGTGCACCTTGGCCCCGGCCTCGATCCGATAGATGTTGTTGTCGTCCAGGCTTGTCCCATATCCGTTGTTGGGGGCCTGCTGAGCGTCGACATCACCCGAGCAAACGATGGTCGCATTGCTGACCGGTGCCGCCGGCGTGCACGCAGCCTCGACCCGATCGACGGCCAGCAGCGGCGCAGCGAACACCAGAAAGCGCATCGATCGCCGCACCAAATGCCGCTGCACCAAGTCGCCAAGAGCCGTCACATTCATCGCCTTCGTTCCCCAGAAAACCTCGCGCTTGATGGCAGCGCAGGCATGGTGATGCCGGACTCCTCCATTGGAAGGCGCTCGGCAGCGAACCCTGGATTCGCTAAACGCTAAGGTAGAAGCACGCCAATGGCCCGACTTGGACGGAAACGACCGCGCTTCAGCCGAGAACGAACCGAAGGCGCTTCGTTCCGCACTGGTGCAGAGTTGCTACACCGAAGCGGCACTCACGCCTGGTCCCAACCCTGTTTCTCGGCGCACTCCGCCCAGACCGGCGCGCGATAGATTTCGCGGCCGCTGTTGTCCCTGACGCGAATCCAGGCGTCGCGATCGCGCAGATCGTCGCGCCAGACGAAGAGATGTTTTGCCATCTCGTTGGCCACCACGAATGTCGCTTCCGCACATTCGAACACCATGCCGCCCGGGTCGATCTTCACGATGTTGCCTACCAGGAGGTCGAAAAAGAAACGGCGCATTCAATACTCCGGCTGCGGATGCCGCACGCAACGCTTGGGTCATGGCTTCGCGATCAAGGATCACGTCGGACCCCTGTCTGCTGGCTGAAATCGGCAGTTGGCTGAAATCCAGTGGCGCGCCGTCACGGCATCTCGCCGCTCCTGATGTCACTCGGCGTCGCGTTATAGGTGCGCCGGAAGCAGCGGTTGAAATAAGAGAGATCGCCGAAGCCGACATCGTAGGCGATCGAGCTCACCGTTCGCCCGGCATATCCCGGTTCCCGCAGCATGCGGTGCGCGCGCTTGACGCGCTGCTCGATCAAGAAGGAAGAGAACGTCTTGCCGTCGGCCTCGAACAGGCGCTGGAGATAGCGCGGCGTCACGCCGAGCTCCTGGGCAACCGAGGCCACTGACAGATCCTGCCGCCAGCAATTGTTGGCGATGGAGACTTTCGCCTTCTGGAGCCGCGCCGCCTTGACGCCGCGCCGTCCGGCCAGCTCCCGCGCTTCTCCGGTGGCACCGAGGACGAGCGCCAGCAGATCGTGCAGATGCCCGACCCCGAGCTGCCGCAGCACGGGCGTCGCGAACGCCTTCTCCCGCACCAGCGTCACCGCGTAGTCGACCAGCAGCCTCAGTCCGGCGGAGCTTTCAGGCATGATGCGCATCACGGCATCGTCGACGTCCACGATCATCGGCGCCAGCACGCGCCTCGGCACGCGCAGCGAGAAGCAGCTTCCCAGCAACAGCCGCTCGAACGTCGTGACGTCCTCCGCGCTCGTCAGCACCGCCTCTCCCGCATGAAGCCTCAGATCGTGTCCCCGCTCGGATATGCCGAGAACGCCGGACCTGTTCACGATCAGGGCGAGGCTGTCGTCGCCATCGGCCACCAGCTGCTTGGTGCGAATGACCCGCGCTCCGCACAGCCCCCCGATCAACAACTGGGCTTCCGGCAGGACATGAGAGGTGAAGCTCGCCGCGGCCGGCTTTCCATCCCTTGCCTCGACCTCCGCCTTCAGCACCCCGCGGCAATAGAAATCGCGAAGCAACGGGATGCGCTCGTTTTCGGGAATTTCGTTCGTTGAAACATTGAGAACGGAAAAATCAACCATGCTGCTCACTGCAATCTCTCCAGCCGACGAGCAGACCCGGCCACGCGCTGTCGTTTCCTCCACACGCGCGTTCGATGCCGTTGTGGCAAGCTTCGCGGCGCTCGCTGCTCTTCAATTATCAGAAGCGCGATATACGAAAGTCTCGAATGACTCGCGTCCTGCATTCGGATGACCCGCGAGCGCGGATCATCACAATGGATTGAGAACGCGGCACGTAACATCGAGGCATCGCAATGAATCACGCAACGCTGTCATCGCCGTTCGTTCGCAGCGCGAACGGCACGGCAAAGCCGGCGGCGATCTTCACCAGATCAGCCTGCCTGCCGGCGCCCGTCTTCTCGAACAGGCGACCGAGATGCGTCTTCACCGTCGTCTCGGCGACGCCGAGTTTTGCGGCGATGTCGGGAACACCGCCGGTCTCGATGATCGCCATCAGCACGCGCAATTCAGACGGCGTCAGCCTGAAGGCTGCTGCGATCGCGTCGGCTGCGAGCAGCGGCAGCATGGAAGCTCTTTGAACGAAGAGCATCGTGGCTGCAATGTCCCGCGGCAGGCTGCGATCCCGCTTCAGCGGAAAAGCATGGAGCAGATAATGCTGCCCATCGGCCGACGTCGCAAGTTCGATCTGACGACGAGCGGCAGAATGTGTGCCTTCATCGAATTCGCACAGGCTGCGGAATATTTTATCGGTCTGGGTGTTGCGGGCCACGATCCGGTCACCGACGATCGCAAGCAGATTGGCATCGGCGAACAACTGGCGGCATGCCGCGTTGGCATGAACGACGCGGCCGTCCGCATCGAGCAGGCAGATCGCCGTGTTCAATCCGTCGAGGACGTCGGCAAGGTCGTCCACCGTATGCGAGCGCGCCCTGATCTGCCGGCCCATGATCTGCGACCGATGGATGTGCGGAGCGAGCAGCCGCATGCGCTCGCGCATCGCATCGTCGACGGTTCCACGGGAGCGGTGGCGCAACACCTGCAGGATCGTGGTGCGCGCGGCCGTCTTCTCGAGCGCGACGGTCGCGAGGTCTATCGCCCCCTGCGGTTCCACCCACTCGCGATGGAAGCTCGTCTCGAGAAAATCAGCATGGGACATGATGTCGGTCACGCCGATCGTCTGTTCGGACGCGAGGGTGAGGTGACGGTCGAGCAGAGGATCGAGCTCCACATACCGGTCGCGATAAAGCTGGCGGAAGCGGGCGTCGGTTCCAAAATGCTGCTGAATCTCGATCGTAAGCCGTGCTGAATCCCTGGACAGGATCATCGCGGCGCAACCACCGACGAACTGCGAAACCTGTTCCAGCGCGCCGCTGCGCAAGGCGGGGTCAACCGCCGCGTCGTAAATCTCGCCGATGAGAGACGAGAACCGGTTTGCCTGATGGGTCGTCATCGGACGGACGACGCGATCTGCGTGCGGCCCGTCCGAGACGGAGAGCTCGCGATCCGGGAACTGACGGAGAAGACGGGCCGGTCAATTGCCGCCTTCGACGAGGAAAAAACGTTGCAGCCAGATGCTGGAATATCGAACATCGTCCTTGCGTAACGTCAACCGCAGGGTGCGGCTTGGACTGTTTCGCCAAAGACTAGGATAAATGCGAACAGCGCGCGGACTGTGTGCGATGAGTCACGCGCCCGTTCGCTGCCGCCCGCTTCGTTGCCACGTCCTGCCCGCTTCACGGCCGGCAGCGGCAACCTATTTCCGATTCTCCTCGCAGAACTTCAACGCGGCCAGCGCTTCGCCGGCACGCGGTACCTGCATCTCGATACTGTCGTCGTCATCGTCCTCGAAATCGAGCGTCAGGCGTCTCGCCTTCGACAGGCGGTCCATCATCGACTGGTCGTACTCGAAGATGCCGCGCACGGTGGTCTTGTCCATGACCTCCCACTTCGCCTTCTTCATGATGTCCGCATCGTCAGTGCCGACATCGGCCCGAAGGATCTCTCCGACCTTCTCCCATTCCCAGCCATCATAGATCATCACGATCACGATCGCCTTCTCGGAATAGGTGATCACGATGACGTAGTCGCGGTTCTCGTCCTCCTTGTCCTTGTAGCCACGGCTCGCATTGCAATGCGTGTCCTGCGTGCGCTTTTCGATGGTCCAGTCGCCGACCTTGGATTGTTGCGCAAGCGCCGGTCCGGCGCTTAAGGCGCCCGTCGCGATCAGCAAAGCGGCAAGAAGGAATCGTTTCATGTCAGCCTCCAGCGCGTTCCCCGGGCCGAGATGACCACCTCCGCGGGAGGGCCGCAAGGGCTTACCCCGGCAGAACGGCGGCGCCCGTGCCTATCCCCGCCGCGGCACGATCGCGATGGGAGTGAAGGTGTAAACCTCCTCGCCGCTCTGGTTGAACATGGTCCATTTCACCAGCGCGATACCCTGCGGCTTCGACTTCGAGGGCGTCAGGCTCATCACCTCCCCAACCAGATGCAGGCGATCATTGGGCCGTACCGGCATCGTCCAGCGCAGGCCGTCGACGCCGGCGCCGATCAGCGGATGCGGGCCGAACGGGCGTGTCTGGATCGCGAGATTCATGGCTATCGCCGCGGTGTGCCATCCCGATGCCGCCAGGCCCTTGAACAGGGTCGCCTTGGCCGCCTCGTGGTCGAGATGCATCGGCTGCGGATCGAACTCGGCCGCGAAGCGCTTGATGTCGGCCTCGGTGACCTCGACCTCGGGGGACCTGAACCGCATTCCGATCGCCAGATCGTCGAACCATTCGACCTGCGCCATGATTTTGCCTCGCAATGTCGTGCGCCGCCTTCGAAGAGACGGCCAAAGGGCTCCAGCAATGGCGGGACCGCAGCGCACAAAACCAGCCCCGAGGTTCCCCGCGAAACCCCTTTCCCGAGGCGACGAAACACCGCTGAAACAGATGGCCGCTTAAGTCGTTGTCAAAATAAATACAGGGACGGCTACCATGCAATTCCTTCTCGACCTGATCTACGACTATTCCTGCTGCCGCAACCTCGTTGCCCATTCAATACGGGAGGACGAGCTATGATCGAGCTGATCTCGGGCCTGCTCGCCCTTTGCAGCGCCGGTGTCTTTGCGGCGCACGCGCTGGACGCCTACCGCACCACACATCACTGACCGCTTCGCCGTTTCGGCCGCTAGAAAGGCCGCCGGTAGAAGTGCTCCGAATGCGTTGCCGGCGGAAACCGGTTGGCGAGAGAGAGCGCGCCTGTCTCGTCGGTCTCGAGCGCGATCTTCTGCGCCAGCATCACGTCGCCCGGCACCAGGAAGCCTGACGGGACGAAGCACCATCCCATCGTGGCGCGGCCCTCGCCGTCGATTTCGTGGACATTGGCGGCGGTGCCGTAGTGAATGCGATAGGTCTTGCCGGTGTCGCATCCAATGACGTCGAAATACCGGTGCTCTTCGAATTGGGCGCGCTGTGCGGGCGAGAGCCAATCGAAGAGCAGCCGGCGACCACGGGCATCCGGCGTGTTCTCGCCGAAGAAGCGCCGATACAGTTCACGCAGCGCATGCAGACGCGCACGCGCCGGCGCGCGGAGCCAAACCGCCGTAATCATGAGCAGCTCAGATCAACCGCCGACCAGGCGGGGATAGAACAGCGTTTCCTGCGCGGTCGGGTCGAACGATCTGATACGAGTGACTTCGCCGGGTCCGTTGCGAAGGGCCGCGGTGAAGCCGGCTCCAGTCAGCTCCCGAAAGCGCCGTTCGGCTCGCGCCAGCGCTTCGGCATTGCCAGGATCAAACTCGTGGCGCGTATCGCCAGTCTGGTCCATCACGATCTGGGTTGCCATGTTGAGTCTCCTCATGCCCAGCCCTGAATCTGATCAAAGCAAACCTCGTGCCCTCGGTTCCTGATGGCAACAACTTTCTCATGTCGGCGCATCAC
This sequence comes from Bradyrhizobium sp. CCBAU 11430, assembly GCF_028128855.1. NCBI lineage: Bacteria > Pseudomonadati > Pseudomonadota > Alphaproteobacteria > Hyphomicrobiales > Nitrobacteraceae > Bradyrhizobium > Bradyrhizobium sp. CCBAU 11430. The sequence continues at coordinate 486,690 of NZ_LBJV01000007.1, read as the reverse complement.
GCCTTGCTGAGCAGGAGCGTTTTTCGAGCGAAGTGGACGGGTTTTCGTCAGCGCGAGGCCGCCGCTCCGCCGCCCTCGTCGATCTGCCGGCCCATCAGTGCGATCGCCTTCTGATAAACGCCGGCCGCATTCCAGGCCTCGATGGCGACGAAATTCGGCTCGCCCGGCTGGTAACCGGCTCCTGCTTTCCAGCCATGACCTTTAAGGAAATTCGCGGTCGAGTTCAGCGCGTTGGCGGCCACCTCGAGGTTGCCGGTGCCATAGGCCAGGATGTTCTTGGGCATGAACTGGGTCTGGCCGACCTCGCCATGCATGGAGCCGCGGGTCGCCCCCGACAGCGTGCCGCGGTCGACCAGCTTCAAGGCCGCGTAGAGCTGGTCGGTGAAGAATTCAGGACGGCGGCAGTCATAGGCCAGGGTTGCGATCGACGACAGCATGTTCTGGTTGCCGCGCTGGCTGCCGAAACCGGTCTCCATGCCCCAAATCGCGATCAGCGGGCCGGGCGGGACGCCATAGCGCTGCTGGATGGAGGCGAACAAGGCAGCCTGCGACTGCTTGAGCTGGCGCCCCTTGGCGACGATAGTGGTGGCGCCGCGCTTGGCGAGAAACTGGTCGAGCGTCAGCGAAAAGCTGCGCTGGCCGCGGTCGGCCGCGATGGTGGCACTGGCGTAGTTGGTCTGCATCAGCGCCGAGAGCGCGGTCTGGCCGATGCCCTTGCCCTGCGCCTCTGCGCTGAACTGTCGTTTCCAGGCCTCAAAACCCGCCGGCGAGCTGCCGCATTGCGCGGCCGCGGCGGCGGACGCCAGGCACCCGAGCAGCGCCATCGCACCAACAACCGCTCCCGCAACAGCCCTGCCCGTGGTCATACCCAATCTCCCGTCCTGTAACCGATCGGCGCAACCTTACCCGGAGGAACGCGCCGACTCCATGGCCTGATCATAGGACAATTCGAGGCCGTCCAGATTGCCTTCCTTCCGCCATTTGTCGAGCAGCCGCAGGAAGGCCACCGGCCCGCGCCAATATTGGCTGTTTCTTGCCGCGATCGGATCGAACACGCCCTCGTTGTTGTAGTAACCGGGCGTGCATTCGGCGAGATAGGTCTGGCGGCCGAGCGCGGCCTTGACGACCTCCTCGACCCAGGCGTTTTCCGCGGCCAGCGTCGGCTCCAGCGTTCGGGCTTTGCGCTTGCGCGCTTCGGCGATCACATAGGCGATGTGCTGCGACTGCTCGTCGATGATGTGCGGGAAGTTGGCGCTCTGGCCGGCCTGCACCGTGACGATCAGGAAGCAGTTCGGAAATCCGCGGCTGTAGAACCCATGCATCGTCTTGACGCCGCCTTGCCAGCGCTCGGTCAGGCTCATGCCGTCGCGGCCGTAGACCTCGAAGCCCATGCGGCGGGCGTAATCGGTGCCGACCTCGAAGCCGCTGGCATAGATCAGGCAGTCGAGCTCGTAAGCCTTGCCGCCAGCCACGACGCCGTTCTCGGTGATGCGATCGACCCCCTGCCCTTTGGTGTCGACGAGATGCACGTTGGGACGATTGAAGACATCGAGATATTCGTCGTGGAAGCACGGCCGCTTGCAGAACGCCTTGTACCAGGGCTTGAGCGCGTCCGCGGTCGCCGTGTCCTTGACCACCGCATCGACGCGGGCGCGGATCTCCTCCATCTTGCGGTAGTCGGCCTGCTCGATGACTTTCAGCGCCTCTTCCATCGAGGTCACCGGCTGCGGCTGCCGACGCGGCGCCAGCAGGATCTCGCCGAGCAGGCCGGTCCAGCCGTCCTGCACCAGGTCCCGTTCGACCGGCTCGCCGGAGATCACGGCGGTGAAATTGTCCATACGCTCGCGCTGCCAGCCGGGCCTGAGGCTCTGCGCCCAATCTTGATCCGTCGACCGGTCGTCGCGCACGCCGATCGCCGACGGTGTGCGCTGGAAGACATAGAGCTCCTTCGCAGCGCGTCCGAGATGCGGCACGCATTGCACGGCGGTGGCGCCGGTGCCGATGATGCCGACGCGCTTGTCGGCAAGTCCGGTCAGACCACCATCCGCATTGCCGCCGGTGTAGCCGTAGTCCCACCGACTGGTATGGAAGCTGTGGCCCTTGAAGGTCTCGATGCCGGGAATGCCCGGCAGCTTCGGTCTGCTGAGCGGACCTCCGGCGAGAATGACGAAACGCGCACGGATGCGATCGCCCCGATCGGTCTCGACCAGCCAACGCGCCTCCTGCTCCTGCCATGCCATTCGCGAGATGACGGTCTGAAACAGCGCGCGATCGTAAAGACCGAAATGGCGGCCGATGCGACGGGAGTGCTCGTAGATCTCCGGCGCGCGCGCATATTTGCGCACCGGCATGTAGCCGGTCTCTTCCAGCAGCGGCAGATAGATGTAGCTCTCGGTATCGCAGGCGGCGCCAGGATAGCGATTCCAGTACCAGGTGCCGCCGAAGTCGGCCGCCTTTTCCACGATGCGGAAATCATCGATGCCGGCTTCGCGCAAACGCGCGGCACAGAGCAGCCCGCCAAAGCCGCCACCGACGACGAGCACTTCAGTCCCTTCACTGACAGGTGCGCGCGCAAATCCGGGATCGGCCCAGGGGTCGTCGAGGTAGCGGCCGAATTCCCCTGTTACCTCGACATACTGGGCCTTGCCCTCGGCACGCAGACGGCGGTCGCGCTCGTCGCGGTAGCGCGCGCGGAGAGCTGCAATATCGACGGTAGGTTCGCCGGCTGCACCGGTCTTGTGTCTTTCCGCTGACATGCATTTCCTCCACGGAGAACGCTGCTTCGCCGGCAGCTCGGATCAGTTAGCCCTGAAAAAGTGACGCATGCAATCGCGTCCAATGCTTTTTGCGTGAACGCCGCGCGACGTTCCGCTAACCTCACGCGCAAATCACAAGGGCAACGCCACGCAACGACGTGGCCGTGGAGGAGACCATGCAGGGATTGATGATGGACATGCCGCTTCTGATCAGCGGCCTGATCCAGTATGCCGCGGACTATCACGGCGAGGCCGAGATCGTCGCGCGCGAGATCGAGGGCGACATTCATCGCTACACTTATGCCGATGCCCATCCGCGCATCAAGCGCATGGCGCTGGCGCTGAAGCGGCTCGGCATGAATCCGGGCGATCGCGTCGGCACGCTGGCCTGGAATACGCATCGTCATTTCGAGATGTTCTATGCCGCGCCGGGTATGGGCTATGTGCTGCACACCGTCAACCCGCGGCTGTTTCCCGAGCAGCTCGTCTACATCATCAACCACGCCGAAGACCGCCTGCTGTTCATCGACCGCGCCACGCTGCCGATCGTCGAGGCGATCGCGCCGCAGCTCAAGACGATCGAAGCTTATGTCGTGATGTCGTCGCGCGAGCGGATGCCCGAGACCAAGCTCGCCAACGTGCATTGCTACGAGGAGCTTCTCGACAAGGAGAACGAGGCCGGCTTCACCTGGCCGGAGTTCGACGAGAAGTCCGCCTCCACCATCTGCTACACGTCCGGCACGACCGGCAATCCCAAGGGCGTGATCTATTCGCACCGTGCCGCGATCCTGCAGACCATGACCTGCTGCAATTTCGACTTCCTGCCGGGACATGTCGAAGGCGTGCGCGAGGTGATGATGCCGATGGCGCCGCTCTTCCATGGCAATGGCTGGAACATGCCGTTCACGGCTCCCTACACCGGATCGAAGCTGGTGCTGCCGGGCCGCAACTACGAGCCCGACAAGCTCTATGAATTGCTCGAAGGCGAGAAGGTGACGCTGTCGGCGGGCGTACCGAGCTTCTGGCTGATCCTGCTCGACTGGCTGGGCCGCACCGGCAACAAATTCTCCACGCTGCGGGCAACGTTGTCGTCGGGCTCGGCGCCGCCGCGCGCCATGGTCGAGAAACTGAAGCGCGACTACCATATCGACTACATCCAGGCCTGGGGCATGACCGAGGCGCTCGGCTGCTCGATGCCGGGCTTAAGGCCCGGCTCGGAGCATCTCGGCGACAAGGAGAGGTTCGACCGGCGCCAGGTGTCTGGCCGCGCCTGCTTTGGCACGAGCTTGCGCATCGTCGACGACAGCGGCGCCGAGTTGCCACGCGACGGCAAGTCCGTCGGCCATTTGCGCGCTCGTGGCCCCTGGGTCGCCTCCGGCTACATGAAGCTAGACGAAGGCCTCGACCGCGACGGCTGGCTGATCACCGGCGACATGGCGGTGATCGACCCACAGGGCCACGTCACGCTCACCGACCGCTCCAAGGACGTGATCAAGTCCGGCGGCGAATGGATCTCCTCGATCCAGCTCGAGGACGTCGCCTTGTCTCACCCCGACGTGCTTCAGGCAGCCGTGGTCGCGATCAACCATGAGAAATGGCAGGAGCGTCCCCTCCTCCTCGTCGTCCGCAAGAAGGGCGCGACCGTCGACGGCAAGACGCTGCTCGACCATATGCGCCCGAAAATCGCGAGCTGGTGGATGCCGGACGCGGTCGAATTCCTCGACGAATTCCCGATGACGGGGACCGGCAAGGTGTTGAAATCGGCTCTGCGCGAGAAGTTCAGGGAGTATCGCGTCGCGTGAGCCGCGCGCAGAGGCGTCGACCTTGTAGCCCGGATGGAGCGCAGCGCAATCCGGGCTACGAAGGCGGACATCGGTCGTCTTCCCTGACGCCATCATCTTCACCTTTTGGTCAATTCAGCGACGATATATCGGGAGGTCGCTAACCCCGCATCGAGGACATCATGGCGTTTTCCGGATTGGGCCTGCATCTCGGCAATCTGTCGCGCCTGTCGAACGCGCAGACGCGTTCGATCAGCCCCGAGAACTTCACCGGCGAGAAGGGCAAGGGCGGCATGTCCGTCGATGGCCCCGCCGCCCGCCAGGCCCGCGATCTCGGACAGGGCTGGAAGGTCTCGCCCTACGTCGTCATCGAACCGGGCACGACCTTCACGCTCGGCGACATCGCCGGGCAAGGCGCGATCCAGCAGATCTGGATGACGCTGGCGCGCGGACGGCTGCGGCATTCGATCCTGCGCATCTACTGGGACGACCAAACGCTGCCGAGCGTCGAGTGCCCGGCCGGCGATTTCTTCGCTTGCGGATGGGAAGAGTTCGCGCAGGTGTCCTCCCTCGCGGTCTGCGTCAATCCCGGCCGCGCCTTCAACTGCTATTGGGAGATGCCGTTTCGCAAGCGCGCGCGCTTCACGCTCGAGAACCGCAGCGAGGAGCAACTCACCGTCTACTACCAGATCAACTACACCCTGACCTACGTGCCGGAGGACTGCGCCTACTTCCATGCCCAATTCCGCCGCACCAACCCGCTGCCTTACAAGGAGGTCTATACCATCCTCGACGGCATCAGCGGCGCGGGCCACTATGTCGGCACCTACATGGCCTGGGGCGTCAACAACAACGGCTGGTGGGGCGAAGGCGAAATCAAGTTCTTCATCGACGGCGACGGTGACTTCCCGACGATCTGCGGCACCGGCACCGAGGACTATTTCTGCGGTGCCTATAATTTCGATCCCTATGTCGCCCATTCCGGCCAGGGCCAGCAATCGCGCTACCAGGAATTCACCACGCCCTATGCCGGCCTGCCCCAGGTGATCCGCCCCGACGGCGTCTACAAATCGCAGCAACGGTTCGGCATGTATCGCTGGCACATCCCCGATCCCGTGCGCTTCCACTCCGATCTGCGTGTGACGATCCAGGCGCTGGGCTGGTTGCCGGGCACCAAGGAGGCCAAATACCTTCCGCTGCAGGACGACATCGCCTCCGTCGCGTTCTGGTATCAGACGCTGCCGACGGCGCCCTTCCCGAAACTGCCCGGCCCGGATTATCTCGAAATCGGCTGATCCTGCCGCCGATCAATAAGGAGACCAGAGATGCTTTACCCGATGTCGCCAAAAGTCGTCGAGCTCAAGCGCAAGCTCGAGAGCTTCATGGACCGGCACATCTACCCGAACGAGGAGCGCCTCTATCGCGAGGCGGAAGAGCTGGGACCCTGGAAGGTCTATCCCGTCGTCGAGGAGTTGAAGCCGCTGGCGCGTGCGGAAGGTCTCTGGAATCTGTTCCTGCCGGAGTCCGGCCATGGCGCAGGCCTGACCAATCTCGAATACGCGCCGCTCTGCGAGGTGATGGGCCGATCGCATCTGGCGCCCGAAGTGTTCAACTGCTCGGCGCCCGATACCGGCAACATGGAGGTGCTGGAGCGCTACGGTTCGGAGAAGGACAAGGAGCGTTGGCTGAAGCCGCTGCTCGCAGGCGAAATCCGCTCCTGCTTCGCCATGACGGAGCCTGCGGTCGCCTCATCCGATGCGACCAACATCGAAAGCTCGATCGTGCGCGACGGCGACCATTACGTCATCAACGGCCGCAAATGGTACACGACCAACGCAACCGATCCGCGCTGCAAGATCTGCATCTTCATGGGCAAGACAGACCCTGACAATCCCGACCGCCACAAGCAGCAATCGATGATCCTGGTGCCGATGGACACGCCGGGCATCGAGGTGAAGCGCCCCCTGCCCGTGTTCGGCTTCTACGGCGTGCCTGACCGGGCCTCCGAGGTCGTCTTCACCAATGTGCGGGTCCCCAGGGAGAACATGCTGCTCGGCGAAGGCCGCGGCTTCGAGATCGCGCAGGGCCGCCTCGGCCCCGGCCGCATCCACCATTGCATGCGGCTGATCGGCCTTGCCGAACGCACGCTGGAGAAGATGTGCCGCCGCGTGCGCAGCCGCGTCGCCTTCGGCAAGCCGGTCTCCGAGCAAACGGTGACGCAAGAGCGCATTGCAGAATCCCGCATCATGATCGAGCAGGCCCGGCTGCTCACGCTGAACGCGGCCTACGCGATGGACACGGTCGGCAACAAGGTCGCGAAGGCCGAGATCGCGATGATCAAGGTCGCCGTGCCCAACATGGCCTGCCAGATCATCGACTGGGCGATCCAGGCCCATGGCGGCGGCGGCACCTCGAACGATTTCGGTCTGACGCAGGCCTATGCGACCGCGCGTTTGCTGCGGCTTGCCGATGGACCGGATGAGGTGCACCGAAACCAGATCGCCCGGTTCGAGCTGAAGAAATATTCGAACGCGTAGATCCGGTGTTCGCCGAGAGCGCGCGGGTCGTTTGCCGCGCGCCTCGGCGCCCTCGCCTCAGTTCGCCAGATACACGTCCGGATCTGCGCTCCAGCTCGGCTTCTTGAAGGCGTTGCGCAGGGCGGGCGACATCGGGACGTTGTAGTTGAGGCCGTTCGGCGGCGTCGGGGACTGCAGCCATTTCTTGTAGAGCACCTCGATCTCCGGGCTTGCATAGAGCTCCGCAGTCGCGCGGTCGGCGAGCGCCTTGAACGTCGCATCCTCCCGCCGCAGCATGATGCCGTAGGGCTCGGGCTTCGAGAACGCCTCCTCGCTGATCATGAAGGCTTGCGGCTCCTTCGAGCGCGCAATCGCGACCGCGAGCTGCACGTCGTCGAGTGCGTAGGCCTGGGCGCGGTCGGTTTCCAAGAGCAGGAAGGCCTCGGCCTGATCCTTCGCCGGCATCAGGCTGATGCCGAGATTGCGTTCCGTGTTGACCTTGGCGAGCTGCGTCAGGTTGACTGAGCCGGCCACGGCCGTGACCGCCTTGCCCTTGAGATCGTCGATGGTGTTGATCTTTGCTGCCTTCTTGGCTGCAAAGCGCGTCGCGCTGAGGAAGTGCGTGTTGGTGAAGGCGGCCTGCTTCTGGCGGTCGGCGTTGTTGGTGGTCGCCGAGCAGTGCAGATCGAGCGTGCCGTTGACCATCAAGGGGATCCGGTTCGACGAGGTCACGGCGAGCGTGTCGACGACGATGTCGGGCATGCCCAGCTGTTTCTTCACGGCATCGACGATCCCAAGGCAGATGTCCATGGCGAAGCCGACCGGCTTCTGGTTGCCGTCGAGATAGCTGAACGGGACCGAGGCCTCCTGATAGCCCAGGGTGATCTTTTTGGTCTCCTTGACCTTCTGGAGCGTGCCCGACAAATCTTCGGCTGAAGCTGCGCCTGCAAGACATGTCAGGGCCAGGATAACGGTGGGTAGACGCATCGGCTGCTCCTAAAGGGGCTCGCGCCTCCATGCCGGGCGCAATCGCGGGATTTGATAGCGCAGGCGCACGCCAGCCGCCAGATGGGCTCGCGCCTATCAGCTATCGCAGCTTTCGATATGACGAGCGGCCGTTCGGCTCCGCCTGTGGCGTGACGGACCTTACGCGTCGATGCCGCGCTGGACCAGGATGCGCTCGGCGCTATCGTTCCAGACATCCATCCTGGTGATCTTGCCATTGCGCACCACGAAGCGGTCGACATAACGGTTGCCCTCGAACGGAGTCCCATCCTTCCATTCGCCGTAGAGCGTACCGACGCTGTAAACCACGGTCTCGCCGTCGCCGGGGCAGACGTCGAACCGGTCCATCTTCTTCTTGACCCAGCGGTAGCGCTTGGCGTTGAAGCCGGTCGGGCCGCGCGGATGATCGAACTCGCGCCCGCCGGTGAAGGTGATCACGGTGCCCGGCGCCATATAGGTCGCCGCAGCGTCGGGATCGGGAATCATCGATGCCGTGAGATAGGCCTCCACGATCGCGGCGTCGGACAAATCAGCAGTTTCGGCTCTGGCGGCAACGGACATGGCAGGCTCTCCTGGGTTCGCGGAATATTACCGCCACTGTCGCGCAATCCATGCATATATTTTGAACATTTGCCTCGCTACACTGCCGACAATCTGGAGCCGCCGATCCCGGCTGATTGCTCTAAATTCCGTCCGCAAGAGCCATGATCACCCAGCCCGCCTTCGACCTGATCTTCCGTAACGCGCTGCTCCGATCATCCGCCGCGCCCGTCGACATCGGCGTGAAGGGCGGCCGGATCGCCGCGATCGCGCCGAAGCTCGCCTGCGAAGCGGTCGAGGTCGATGTCGGCGGGCACCTCGCCCTGCCCGGCTTCGTCGACACCCACATCCATCTCGACAAGGCCTGCCTGCTCGACCGCTGCGGCCACGATCACGGCAGTCTCGGTGACGCCATCCGAGCCGTATCGGCGATGAAACGCGACTTCACCGTCGAGGACGTCTACGCCCGCGGCGCCAAGGTGCTCGAACGCGCGATCGTGCACGGCACGACGCGCATGCGCACGCATGTGGAAATTGATCCGCGGATCGGCCTGCGCAGCTTCGAGGCGGTGAAGGCGCTGAAGCGCAACTATGCGTGGGCGCTCGACCTGTCGCTCTGCGTGTTCCCGCAGGAGGGGCTAACCAACGATCCCGGAGCCGAGGAGCTGCTGGTCCAGGCGCTGCGCGACGGCGGCGAGACGATCGGCGGCTGTCCCTATACCGACACCGATCCGACCGCGCATCTTGCGCGCATCTTCGACCTCGCCCAGGAATTCGACGTCGACGTCGACCTCCATCTGGATTTCGATCTCGATCCCTCCTGGTGGCATCTCGACGAGGTCTGCCGCCAGACCGAGCGGCGCAACTATCATGGACGGGTCGCGATCGGCCATGCGACAAAGCTCTCGGCATTGCCGCCCGAACGGATGAAGGCTGCCACCGCACAACTGGCAAGAGCCGGCGTCGCCGTCACCGTGCTGCCCGCGACCGATCTCTATCTCATGGGGCGCGAAGCCACCCACAACGCGCCGCGCGGGCTGACCCTCGCCCACAAGCTCGCGGGCGACGGCGTGGTTTGCTCGGTCGCGACCAACAACGTCCTCAATCCCTTCACCCCGTTTGGCGACGCCTCATTGCTGCGGATGGCGAACTTCTACGCCAATGTCGCACACGCTTCGGTCGGGGATTTCGACACCTGCTTCGATCTCGTGACCGAGCTGCCGGCGCGGCTGATGAACCTCGACGATTACGGCATCAAGGTCGGCAATCCCGCCGATCTCATCGTGCTTGATACGCAAGACAGCCGCTTCGCCATCGCCGAGCTGCCCGACGTCATGATGGGCTTCAAGGAGGGCCGACAGACGTTTGCACGGCAGCGGCCCACTCTGTTCCGGCCTGGGGCCTGAACGCGTTTCCGGTCGAATCTCCAACGGTAAAATCGTCGGGAACACGGCTGATCGTCGGACCGTTTCGTACCGATTCACGGCCGATCCGTCCCCAGATCCGAGTCCGGTAGAATCCCGGACCGTAGCTGTGCGCATTGCACAACGGGTCGTCCGGATCATACTAAGCGGACGCACTGAACGACCTGTTCAGTGGGGAAGTATGTATATGTTCAGCGCATTCAGTAGCATCGATTATCGCTCCATTCGGGCCAACTCGCCGGCTGAAACCGCCGTCAAGCGACTGAATGGTATCGGCGAAGTCCTATCTGGCCTCGATATCTCGGCGATCCACACGCAGGACGACATGACCCGCGCGCTCTGGACGCTGGATACCGCCGACAAGTGCATCCGCATGATTCTCACCGAGTTCCGCACCGCGCCCGCCAAGGAGCAAGTCGTCCACGAGGCCAAGCGCCTGGTCGACCTGATCGAGCTCGCCCGTGACGAAATCTCGAACTATCGCGACAGCGGCAGGGTTTTTAGCTCAACCCACGCGTTCGGCGTCAGCGTTTGATCTTGCTCAGGATTCGATCTGCCTCGGTACGCCAATCAGCGCTGCGCGCGAACTCCGCCGCGCCCCTGACGCCGAACAGCCCTTCATCAGCAAGGTCAGCCACCCAGGCCTGACGCTCTGCCGTGCCCTGCGCGGACCATGGTGTCAGTCCCGCCTCACGCACGGTCTCGGCGACCTCACGCACCTCCTCGGCGCGCCGGCGACCGTGCTCGATCACGCGCTGGAAGAAATAGGCGCCCTGCTTCTCCCAGTTGATCCCGGGGAACGTCTCCGCGAGCGAGGCCAACACCGCATCCTCGACCCCATAGGCACGCGCGGTCGTAAAACTCTCGATGACCATCGCCTCCAGGCCCTTGATCATGATGCTGCGGCACATCTTCACCGCGGAGGACACGCCGAGCTTGTCGCTCGCGACCTTGGCGGCAAAACCGATGGTGTTGAGCAGCGGCTCGATCTCTCTCGCGCCGGGGCCGCCGAGAAGCAGCGGCACCTTGATGCGATACGGCGGCACCGAGGTCATCACCGCACCCTCGACATAGCGGCCGCCTCCGCCGTCGATCAGCGCCGCGGCGCGCTGCTTGGCGCCCGGAGAGGCCGAATTGAAGTCGAGGAACCAGGTGCCCTGGTTGATCGCAGCGGCGCAGGCCTTCGCCACCGGCACGGCCTGGCTGGCGGTGACCGCGGAGATGATGAAGTCCGATTTCGCCGCCAACTCGGCGTGCGAGGCCGCAAGCGCCACACCGTGTTTCGCCGCATGCTCCTTCAGCGGCGCGCCCTGCTCGCCCCCGAGCTTGATGTCATAAGCCGAGACCTTGATGTCCTGCTGGCGCAAATCCTCGGCCAAGATTTTGCCGACTTCGCCGTAGCCGACCAGCCCGATCTGCCATCGTTTCGGATCCACCATCAGTTCAATCCTCGTGTCGTCTCGTCGAACAGCTCCTCGACAGCATAGCGGCGTGGGATCAGCTCCTGCTGGAATGCGTAGTCGACGATCAGCTCCAGCGGCTTGCGGTTGGCCTCGATCCCGAACGGGACAAGGTCAGGCCCTGCCACTGCTCCCGCCTGCTCCTTGTTCCGCTTGAGCAGATCATAAACGCCCACAACGACGTCGGGCCGCGATTTCGCAAGTTGCTCGGTCACGACCACGAGGTGATTGACCGGGACGACGCCGCGCCTCGCGTACCATTTGGCGGCCTCCGCGGCTGGATCGGGGAAGAGCGGCTTCAGCTTGAGATTGTCGGAGGTCTCGCCGAGGACGGCATCGAGCTCACCGTCGAGCAGCATCTGCAAGATCTTCTTGTCCTTCGGGGCGCGCTCGGTGGTGTCGACATATTCGGCCACGTGCGGATCCTCGAAGGTGATCCAGCGGATCCTGTCGAGATTGACGCCATAGTCGTTGGCGAGGATGCCCCTGATCCAGGCGCCGGTCGTGGTCGTGAACGAGCGAATGCCGACTCGCTTGCCTTCGAGATCGGACGGCCCGAGCATTCCATGTGCGGGATTGTACAGCGCATAGGAATGCTGGAAGCGCCCGAGCATGGTCGCCGGCAGCAGCACCAGCGGCTTGCCGTGCGCCTTCGCCATCAGATAGGTGACGATCGCCATCTCGCAGACCTCGAAGGCCTGCTCCCGCACCATCGGCTTGAACGCGGTGTTGGTCGGCGTGTACGCGATGAAGTCGAGATCGAAAAGATCGGAGCGGAGTTCGCCGCTCTTCACGGCCTGAACATGGGGGTGGCCGCCGAGCACGGCCTTCAGCTTGAGACGATCCATCCACCCGCTCCGCTAAATCTTCAGACGTCCTTGGGATTATCGACATAGACAAGTCCGGCCTTCGCCTGCGCTTCGCGCATGCCGTACATGTCGAGGCCCAGTTCGCCCGAGGCAAGGCGCGCGCGCTTGCCGCCCTCGTCCGCGTTGCGCTTCCTCGCCTTCTCGGCGACCTCGGCGGCATAGCGCTTCGGGACTACCACGACGCCATCGTCATCGGCGACGACGATATCGCCGGGGTCGACATTGACGCCGGCGCAAACGACGGGGACGTTGACCGAGCCGAGCGTCGCCTTGACTGTGCCCTTGGCCGACACCGCACGCGACCACACCGGAAACTCCATCTCGTGCAGCGCTTTGACGTCGCGGCAACCGGCATCGATGATCAACCCCTGCACGCCACGTGCCTGCAGCGAGGTCGCCAGCAATTCGCCGAACATGCCGTCGGTATTGTCGGTGGTGCAGCCGACGACGAGGATGTCGCCCTTTTTGCACTGCTCGACCGCGACATGGATCATCCAATTGTCGCCGGGCTGCGCCAGCACCGTGACGGCGGGCCCCGCAATCGACGCACCAGACCAGACCGGACGCAGATAGGGCTTCATCAGGCCGATGCGGCCGTAAGCCTCGTGCACGGTCGAAACACCGTACTCGGCCATGTCGGCGGGATCGGCCCGCTCAATGTTGCGAACGACGACCGGCTTCATGCCAGCTCCTCCGCAACCGTCGGGAACAGGCGCTGATAGGCCTCGCCATAAGTCATGGGCACGCCGGTGTTGCGGCTGCCCTGAATACCACGGTTGAGCGCGACCCGCTCGTAATAGCCCCAGAGGTGTTTTTGCGCAGCGAGAATCTGGAACGCCTCGTACTTCTCCTTCCAGACCTCGTCGATCTTGAGGAGCAGATCCGGCTTGTAATTGCACTGCTCTGGCTGATGCGGCTCGAACAGGAACACCGGCGGCGCCGAATATTTGTACTGCGCGCCGGGCTTGTGACCCATCGCCTGCGCGACCACGCGGGTCTCCTGCGCGAAATGCGCCGCGTTGGGATGGTCGAAATTATAGGGGTCTTCCAGCGCGTGGGTCAGCACGAAACTGGGATTAAGCTCGCGATAGATGTCGACCATGCGGTCGAAATGCGCCTCGGTGAGCTTGAGAGGATAATCGCCGCAATCGAAGAACTCGATCTCCGCGCCGAGCAGTTTTGCCGCGCGCTCCGCTTCGTCCTTGCGGCCGGCCTTTACCGATTCCAGCGTCGCGCCCTTCTCCTTCCAGGCGAACTGGCTCTCGCCGCGCTCGCCAAAGGACATGCAGACGATCTTCATGCGATAGCCCTTCTTCGCATGCAGCGCGATCGCGCCGCCGGCGCGCCAGACGAAATCGCCGGGATGGGCGGTGATGACCAGACCTGTCTTCATGGGAGAAACTCCCCTCTCTTGTTCGTAACCATCATAGGCCGCCTGCGTCACGCCGGAAGCCACTTCATCAGATTGCAGCGGCCACTTGTTCCTCGCCGTCGAGCACGCGCCTCAGGCGCTCGCCGTCGAGCGCGCCTTCCCATTTGGCAATCGCGATGGTCGCGACCGCGTTTCCGATCAGGTTGGTCGGCGTCAAGCCCTGCGACATCAGGCGATGGATGCCGAGCACCAGCGCAACGCTCGTCACCGGGACGGTGCCGGTCGCCGACAGCGTCGCCGCCAGCACGACGAAGGCGGCGCCGGCAATCCCCGCCGCCCCCTTGGAGGTCACCAGCAGGATCAGCAAGAGCTCGATCTGATCGGCCAGCCCGAACGGCGTGTTGGTTGCCTGCGCCAGGAACACCGAGGCCGCGGCAAGGTAGAGGCAGGTGCCGTCGAGATTGAAGGAATAGCCCGTCGGGATGACGAGCCCGACCACGCTCTTCTCGCAGCCCGCTTTCTCCAGCTTGGTCAGCATCCGCGGCAGCACCGTCTCCGACGATGTCGTGGCTATGCAGATCAACAGCTCTTCCCAGATGTAGCGGATCAGCTTGAGCAATGAGAAGCCGCAGAGCCGCGCCACCGGGCCGAGCGCCACGACGATGAAGACCACACAGGTGAGATAGAAGCCTCCGAGCAGCTTGCCGAGCGAGGCCAGCGATCCCACGCCGAACTTGCCGACCGTAAAGGCGATGGCACCGAAGGCACCGATCGGCGCCGCCCACATCACGAAACCGACGACGGCGAACACCATTTTCGCAGCGATGTCGATCAGATGGACCAGCGGCGCGGCCCGTTCGCCGAGCTGCACCAGCGCAAAGCCGCAAAGGACCGAGATGAACAGCACCTGGAGGATGTTGCCTTCGGCAAAGGCGCCGATGAACGTCGCGGGCACGATGTTCATCAGGAACGGCACGAAGCCAATGACGCTGGTCTGCTTGACATAAGGCTCGATCGCGCTGGCATTGATGCTGGCGGGATCGATGTTCATGCCGACGCCGGGCTTGAGCAGGTTGATCGCGATGAGACCGATGATCAGCGCGATCGTGGTCATGATCTCGAAATAGACGATCGCCTTCACGGCGACGCGCCCGACCCGCGCCATGTCGGCCATATGGGCGATGCCGTGCACGACGGTGCAGAAGATGATCGGCGCGATCAGCATCCGGATCGCCTTGATGAAGGCATCCCCCAGCGGCTGCATCTTGGCGCCCGCCTCGGGACTGGCGATCCCAAGCGCGATGCCGGCGGCCATGGCGATGAGCACCTGGATCCAGAGCTCCCTCCACCAGGGCCGCCCGCGCGGCTTGTCGATTGCAAGCACGGTCATCGGTCGAACTCGAACAGGCGCGCCGGATTGTCGACAAGGATCTTCTGCTGGAACTCGGGTTCGGGCGCGAACAGCGGAATCAGGTCGACGAGGTCGCCGTCATTCGGCATCACCTTGACGTTGGGATGCGGCCAGTCGGTGCCCCAGATGACGCGATCCGGCGCGGTCTCGACGATCTTTCGCGCGAACGGCACCGCATCGGTAAAGGGCGGACCGCTGGAGGACACCCGCTCCGAGCCGCAGATCTTGACCCAGCATTTCTCGTCGCGCTGCATCAGCTCGATCAGGATCCTGAACGGAAGCTGATCGAGCCCCTGCGCCGCCTTCACACGGCCCATATGGTCGATGGTGTAGCTGAGCGGCAGCCTGGTCAGCATGTCGGCATATTCAGGCAAATCGATCGCATCGAAATGCAGGTCGATGTGCCAGCCAAGCGGCGTGACCATCGCGATGATACGGTCGAACACGCGCTTGTCGGGCACGCCGCCGAGATGGCGGACGAAATTGAAGCGGCAGCCGCGGAAGCCACCTTCGTGCAGCACACGGAGCTCGCGCTCGGTGATGCTGTCGTCGATATTGGCGACCGCACGGTAGGCGCCGTTGCTCTCAGCGATCGCATCAAGCGCCACACTGTTGTCGGTGCCGTGCACGCTGGCATTGACGATGACCGCACGCTCCACGCCGAGCTTGGCATGCAACGCCCTGAAATCCTCCAGCGGCGCGTCCGGCGGCGTGTAGGACCGGTCAGGCGCATAAGGGTATTTCGCACCGGGACCGAAGATGTGGCAATGCGCGTCGCATGACAGCTTCGGCAGCTTGAACTTGGGCGTGCGCGTGTTCGGATCGGGCGGCGGAATGGTGGGCGTGTACATCATCGTCATCACTTCAACCGTCGGGCGAGACGGCTTCTTTCAAGTCCTGCTGCCGACGACCGGCCGCCGCCGCGACGGCGCGACATGATCGAGCGGCGGCGCCTGGAAGGAGGCAACCGTGGCCTGCACCAGCTGCTCGATAGCGCTGGCGGCATCGCCGCCATCGGCTTCGCCGCGCGACAGGCGCGAGACGCGATCGGGCGTCACCAGCGAGTAATAAAGTGCGCCTAGCAGGAAGTGACTGCGCCAGACGATGTCGGTGCGCGGAATGTGCGGCAGGCTCTCGTGGATCGCATCGATGAAGGCGTGGCTGGTGTCGTCAAATGTCTGCGCGATGATTTTTCGCGCGACCTCGTTGCCTTCGGCCGACATCACGGCGCGCAGCCGCGTGAAGCGCGCACCGCCGCCGGCAAGATCGCTGCCTGAGGTGAAAGCCGGCACGACATAGGCGCGCACCACCGCCTCCAGCCGGTCCTGGAGATCACGCACGCGCCTCGCGGCGGCGAGCAGTTCCGAACGGCGCAAATTCATCGGCCCGCAATGGCGGCGGTAGATCTCCAGCAGCAGGCCGTCCTTGGTCTTGAAATGATAGGTGACGCTGCCTGGATTGGCTCCGGCAGCCTGCGCGATGTCGCGCACCGAGACGGCATTGAAGCCGTTGGTGGCGAACAGCTCCTCGGCCGCGGCGAGGATCGCCTCGCGCATGTTCGGCTTGCGGGCCGTTTCCTTGCTGGTGGGCTTGCGTACCATGTGATTTGTACTATCGTACAAAAGATCAGGTCTCGTCAACAAAAACCATGGCGGCATCCAGACGACCCGAAGACCGATGCAAGGATGCGCGCCCGCAAGGAGTGCTGGGAAAATGCTGGGTTTTAACAAGACAATCGGCGGATTGATGCTGGGCGCCGGTTTACTGCTGGCGGGCAGCGCCGCGCAGGCCGCCGACAATTATCCGAGCAAGCCGGTTCACATCCTCGTGCCCTACGCGGCCGGCGGCGCGGTCGATGTGCTCGCGCGCACGCTGGGCCAGGCGCTGGCGAAGTCTTGGGGGCAGCAGCCGGTGGTCGACAATCGTCCAGGCGCCGGCGGGATCGTCGCCTCGCAGGCGCTGACACAGGCCGCGCCCGACGGCTACACGCTGATCCTGGTCGCGAGCGGCCATCCGCTCAACCAGTTCATCTATCCGAGCGTGCCCTACGACACGTTTAGGGATTTTACCGCAATCACCGAAGTCGCCTCCTCACCGCTCGCGATCGTCGTGGCCAAGGACAGCCCCTACAAGACGCTCGGAGATCTCCTCGCTGCGGCGAAGAAGGAGCCGGACAAGCTCTCCTACGGCATGTCCGGCAATGGCACCTCGGCGCACCTGGCCGGCGAACTGTTGAAACACATGTCCGGCAGCAAAATCGTCGCGATTCCCTACAAGGGCGGCGCGCCGGCGCTGACCGCCGTGATCGCAGGCGAAATCCCGCTCAGCATCAATCCGCTTGCGGAAGCGATCGGTCAGCTCGAAGGCGGTCCGGTGCGCGCACTCGCGGTGACCTCGGCCGAACGCTCCAAGGCGCTACCTGACGTCCCGACCGTCGCAGAATCCGGCGTCGCCGGTTACGACGTTTCGGTGTGGTGGGGCGTGCTTGGTCCGGCAAAAATGCCGCCGGAGATCGTGGCGAAGCTCGAAACCGATCTGAAGGCAGCGCTTCAGGACCCGAACGTGCTGTCGACGCTCGGCAAGATCGGCGCCGCTCCGGTCGGCTCCTCTGCCAAGGAGTTTGACGCCTACATGCACGCCGAGGCAACCAAATGGGAGCCGGTGCTGAAGGCGGCCAACATCCGCGCGCAGTGAGCAGCAGCAGGCGGCCTTGCGCGGCGCGGTCAGGACTTCGCGCGCGTAGCAAGCCTCGGCTCAGCAACAAGGGCCTGTTCAGTTGTGGGCCCTCGCCCGCATCTTCTCCGGCGTAACGGGCCGTAGGAAATCGGCATCATCGTCGGTCGACGGGATCAGGATCGCGCGCTCGCGCGGCAGCGCCTCCGGCATCTCGTCGCGGATGAAGGCCACGAGCTTTTCCCTGATCTCGCAGCGCAGGTCCCACGACTGCGGCGCGTTTCTCGCGCTGACCAGCGCGCGGAGCTCGATGGTCCGCGAGTCCGCGTCGATCACCTGGAGATTGACCACGGCACCATCCCAGAGCTTGGACTGTTTCACGGCGTCCTCCAGCCAACGCCGGATGCGCGGGACGTCGGCACGATAGTCGACGTGGAGCGCGATCACGCCGATCAGGGATGCGGTGTCGCGGGTCCAGTTCTGGAACGGCTTCTCGATGAAATAGGACAACGGCACCACCATGCGGCGCCAGTCCCACAGCCGGATCACGACATAGGTCGAGGCGATATCCTCCACCCAGCCCCATTCGTTCTCGATGATCACGGCATCCTCGATGCGGATCGGCTGCGTGATCGCGATCTGCAGGCCTGCGATCAGGTTGCTGAGCAGCGGCCGGGCGGCAAGGCCGACGATGATGCCGGCCGCGCCGGCGGAGGCGAACAGGCTGACGCCATATTGCCTCACCGAATCGAACGTCATCAGCGCGGTGGACACCGTGATGACGACGATGATGGTGTCGGTGACGCGCTTGAACACGCGAACTTGCGTCACGTGCTTGCGCGCGACGAAATTCTCGCTGACGTCGCGGAAATTCTGCAGATAGCGCGCCGCGCTCATGTCCACGATCCGGATCGAGATCCAGCCGATCAGGGCAATGACGGCCACGACGAACAGGCGCATCAGCGGCGTGCGGATCATGTCGTCGAGCGGGGCAAGCGGCAGGACCAATGCGACGGCCGCCAGGCAAAGCGCCAGCTGGGCCGGGCCGGCGGTGCGGTCGATGAATACGCTCAGGAGCGGAAGGCGGGTTCCGAAGGCGCGCGCGAGCAGCCATACGGCGAGCCGGTAGACGAACAGCGCAAGCAAGATCGCGCCGACAACCAGGCCGAGGCCGACAAACCACGACGGTATCCAGCCGAACATCCTGTCGATGTCAGCCATCAGGGCCTGCAAATTCATCGATTGTCCCCGTCATTGCATTCGCATAGCCCGCTCAACGCCTCCCGGCCGGCTTCGCTCCCCTCTCTCGTGCAACGCAGCATTCCGCAGATGCAACCGTCGCCGAACTGCGCTAATTTGTGAGCACCATGACCAGACGTACCGGCAGCGCCGATCTTCCCTTGCACACCGGACGGGTTCCGCCGTGGCTCGCGAGCCGCATGGCTTCGCTGGGATCGATCGTCACGCAGGCGATCGTGCATCATTACGGCCGCGATGCGTTTCTCCAGCGGCTGTCCCATCCATTCTGGTTCCAGTCATTCGGCGCCGTGATGGGAATGGACTGGCACTCCTCCGGCATCACGACATCCGTGATCGGCGCACTGAAGCGCGGGCTCGGGCCGCTCCAGGACGAGCTTGGCATCTATGTCTGCGGCGGCCGCGGCCAGCATTCGCGCAAGACGCCGGACGAGTTGATGCAGCTCGGCGACCGCGTTGGATTCGACGGCGCAAAGCTCACCCGCGCCAGCCGCCTGGTGGCGAAGGTCGACAGCGCGGCCGTGCAGGACGGCTTCGACCTCTATCTCCACGGCTTCTTCGTGACCGCCGACGGCAAATGGACGGTGGTGCAGCAGGGCATGAACGGCGACAAGCGGCAGGCCCGCCGCTATCACTGGCATTCCGAGGCGCTGAAGAGCTTTGTCGATACGCCGCACAGCGCGATCGACGGCCCGCAGCAAGGCGAGATCGTCAATCTCACCGACCACCGCGCCGATATCTCGCGGAGCGCGCAGCTCGAGCTCCTCAACGATCTCGGCCCCGATCGAATCCTCACTGAATTCGAGCGGCTCACCGGGCCTGCGCCCGAGCCTGCGCAGGCCATGCTGCCGCATCTGATCATGCCCGCGCATCACGATGTCCGGCCGAAGGATGTGTTCGCGCGGCGCCTGCACGGCACCCTCGCCGCAGCCGCCGAACGCGGCCCGGTCGATTTCCCGGAGCTGCTGCTGACGCCCGGCGTCGGCGCGCGCACCGTGCGCTCGCTGGCGATGGTCGCCGAGGTCGTGCACGGCGCGCCCTATCGCTTCAGGGATCCCGCGCGTTTCTCGCTCGCCCATGGCGGCAAGGACCGGCATCCCTACCCTGTCCCGATCAAGGTCTATGACGAGACCATCCGCGTGCTGAAGGGCGCGATCCAGAACGCCAAGCTCGGGCGTGATGAAGAGATGCAGGCGATGAAGCGGCTAGATGATCAGGCACGGCGGCTGGAACGCACCGCGCACGGCCCGTCGGTCGAGACCTACATCGCCGGCGAGCGCGCGGCGTCACCCGACCTCGACGGCCGCTCCGTCTTCGGCTGGGAGCGCGATCTCGTGCCGACAAAAAAGCGGACCGGCTGAAGACCGGTCCGCAAGTTTCAGCGGGAGGAACGGCTCTCTCAGGTCTCGTCAGTCTCCGGCGTCTCGTCGAGCCGGTTGGCTGCATGATCCTGATACTGTTCGGTCTGAATGGACTTGCCGTCCATGCCGCGAATGTCCGAATGCTGGGCCTTGTCGCGGTTGGACAGGACCATGTTATCGCCGATCTTGTCCTTGGGCACTTCGGTCAATGCACCGGTGCCGTCGCCCTTGCCATGCATGCCGGATCTGAAGTGCGTCTTGCTGCCGTGCCCACTTGGCATCAGTCTCTCCTCTTGCAGTGATCGCCCGTTGAAAGCTCGGTACTCCCGTTGCACCGGCGTCGGTCGCGGCGGCCGCTGTGGTCTATCTGCCGCCGCCCTTGCCGGCCGCATCGTGGCGGTGATGGGAATCCTGCTCGCCTCCACCACCGGAGACGCGGCTGTGGCTTCGCTGTTCATCGTCCGCAGGCGGCTTCTTCACCTCCAGCGGCGCCTTCGCGTTCTCATGCGATGCCCCGGGGCCGCCCTGACGAATGCTGCTGGGTGTCTTGGTGGATGTCGACATGAATGTCGCCTCCTCAACGGTCTTGCTGGTGTCCCTGATTGGTCGTGTTCTGCTTGATGTTGCCTTGTTGGCCCTGTTGGTCCGGATTTTCCGCGCGCTGCTGGCCGCGCGGAGTCTGATCGGCCGACGTTTGCTTAGTGTCGCCAGTTCCCTTCCGGCTCTGATTGTCCGGCGGAACATTCGGCATTTTGCTGGTCATGATCCAACCTCTCTGAGAGATGGGAATCCCTGGACACGCAACTGTTCCTTCGCATGCCATCAGGTCCCGGTGGACAACAGCAAGCGCCACAGGCTGTTCCGAGCAGATCATGGTCAGCGACGATTTGCCGAAGAGAGAGCCTCACTCCGCCCGAACGGGAGAACGATCAGCCATCGCCGGCGCCGCAGCGGTAAATGTTCCGTGGACCGCGGCCGTGACAGGAAGCTTCGCAATCATGCGAATCCCCGGCCGCTTGCGCCAATGGATCTGCGAGGGATCGACGGCCAGACCAAGTTTCGGCCAGCGCACGAACAGCGCTTCCAGCGCGCAGGCCGCCTCGATGCGCGCCAGCTGATGGCCGAGGCAGAAATGGATTCCTGTCCCGAACGAGAGGTGACGGTTCGGCTTGCGCTCGAGATCGAGGCTTTCGGGACGATCATGCATCGCCGGATCCATGTTTGCGGCGGCGAGCATCACCATGACACGGTCGCCCTTCCTCAAACGCACGCCTTCGACCTCGACGTCCCGCCGCACATAGCGCGGTTTTGAAAATTGCACCGGAGAGACGAAACGCAAGAACTCTTCCACCGCAAGCCCAGCGCGGCTCCAGTCCTGTTCCAGCCAATCGCGAAGGCCGGGATTCCTGAGCAGCTCGTAGGCGGAACCGCTGATGAGATGCGTGGTCGTCTCGGAGCCGGCTGCAAGCAGCAGAAACACCATCGAGACCATTTCATCCGGCGTGATCTGAGCACCCTCGCGCTCGACCTGGACCAGTTCGGCGATCAGGCCTTCACCGCCCTGCACGCGCGCGGCCTGCAATTGCTGCTCGAGGTAGGCCCGCATCTTGCGAAAGGCCCACAGCAATCGAAAGAAGCTGACGACATTCGTCAGCGAGGACATCGCGTTGCCCCAGGCGATGAATTTGGGCCGGTCGGCCAGAGGCAATCCCAGAAGCTCGGAGATCACTGCGAGCGGCAGGATGCGCGCGTAGCGCTGGACCAGATCTGCTGGCCGTCCCTCCGCGAACAGCTCGTCGGCCAAGCCGTCGGCAATGGCACGGATGCGCGGCTCCATCGCGACGATGGCACGACGGCGAAAGGCCTCGTCCACGATGCTGCGGAGCCTCGTGTGATCTGGCTCGTCCATCGTCAGCATGTTGTTGGCGATGGTCCTGACGAAGCTCGGCATCCACCAGCGCAGACTCGCGACGTCGCCATCCTCTTTGCGCAGCGTGAAGGTGGCGCCGTCTTTCAGCACCTGTGCCGTCGCGTCATGGGTCGTGGTGATCCAGACATTGCCGACCAGGGGAAATCGCGTCGCGACGAGAGGACCGGACATGCGCAACGCCGCGATCGCCTTGGGCGGATCACGAAAGAAGGCCTCGCTTGTGAAATCGAGGCGCGCTGTCATGGGATCACCGGAGTGATTGTTGGCGTCTCACCCAAATGGTATGGGCGGGCCAACGCGCAAGGGTCGGAACTGGCGCGAGGAGACGAAGACCTATCCACGCCCGGGCGAGCGCTGGCCGGTCTTGCGCTGCTGCTGGTTGGTATAGGCGTCCCAATGGCTCCAGCTGCCGTTGCTGAGGCTCTGCATGTCGGTGCCGAGCGGACGGCGCGTGCGCTTGTCGTGATCGGCGATCACGCGCTCGGACTGGGCGATCTTGCGCTTGAGTTCCGCGGTCGCCTTCTGGGTCTGGCCGTTCCGCTTCGAGGAGGCGATCTCACCCATCGTGAAGCGCGCGGTCTCCAGCGCCTTCAACTCGGCGCGGTTCTTCTTCAACTGGACCCGGTGCCAGGCGATGTTGCTGTCGCTGTCCGCAACCATGTGGGAACTCCGCTGATTCGTTCCCACAGTGTATCAAGCGCCGAATCGGCGCCGCAACGGGCCCGACGCGGCGAAAATGCGGTCTTCTCAAGCAAAAATTGCGCGTTATCGCTCGGCAAAGGCCTTTTCGACCACGAATTGGGCCGGCTCGCCGTGATTGCCCTCGACAAAGCCGCGCTCTCCCAGGAGCACGCGCGTATCAGCGACCAGTGCCGGGCTGCCGCAAATCATGACGCGGTCGTGGGCAGCCTCCAGCGCCGGCAGGTCAATATCGGCGAACAGCTTGCCCGTGGTGATGAGGTCGGTGATGCGGCCGCGGTTGCGGAAGGGATCGCGCGTCACGGTCGGATAGTAGATCAGCTGATTCTGAATGTACTCGCCGATCAGTTCGTCCTTCGGCAGCGTCTCGGTGATCATCTCGCCATAGGCGAGCTCCTTGACGTGCCGGCAGCCGTGCAGCAGCACGACCTTCTCGAACCGCTCGTAGGTTTCGGGGTCCTTGATCACGCTCAGGAACGGCGCAAGACCCGTGCCGGTGCCGATGAGGTAGAGGTTGCGCCCCTCCTCCAAATTGTCGATCACCAGCGTGCCCGTGGCCTTGCGGCTGACGATGATCTCGTCGCCTTCCCTCAAATGCTGGAGCCGCGAGGTCAGCGGACCGTCCGGCACCTTGATCGAGAAGAACTCGAGCGTGTCCTCGTAATTGGCGCTGGCGACGCTGTAGGCCCGCAGCAGCGGCTTCTCGCCGACCTTGAGCCCGATCATGGTGAATTCGCCGTTGCGGAAGCGGAAGGTCGGGCTGCGGGTGGTCTTGAAGGAGAACAGCGTATCGGTCCAGTGGTGGACGCTCAAAACACTTTCCTGATTGAAATTGCTCATCTCACCTTCCCTGTCGCGTCCAATGCGGTTCCGAGGCGGGCAGCTATGCGTCGTTTGTACACGATCATTCGTATACTAATGAATAATCCTGCTTGATCCCGCGGTCAAGGCTGCCCAAGATCGAAAGCGTTGCAGTTAGGAATAAGGAGCCCCTTCCATGGCGCATGACGCACCCCAGGCCGCCGGACCCTCGAAGCTCGTGATCCGGAACATCGGCCTGATCCTGTCCGGCGCCCTGGAAAAGCCGATCCTGGATGGCGACACGATCGTCGCCGAGAACGGCAAGATCACCGCGATCGGCCGCTTCAAGGACGTCGACATCGAAGGCGCGACCACCATTGTCGACGCCCAGGGCACCACGGTGGCGCCGGGCCTGATCGACAGCCACGTCCACCCCGTTGCGGGCGACTGGACGCCGCGACAGAACCAGATCAACTGGATCGACAGCTATCTGCATGGCGGCGTCACCACCATGATCTCGGCCGGCGAGGTTCACATGCCGGGCCGCCCCCGCGACGTCGTCGGCCTGAAGGCGATGGCCATCTTCGCCCAGCGCGCGTTCTGGACCTTGCGTCCGGGCGGCGTGAAGGTTCACGCCGGCGCGCCGGTGATCGAATGCGAGATGGTCGAGGAGGACTTCAAGGAGCTGGCCTCCGCCGGCGTCAAGCTGCTCGGCGAGGTCGGCCTCGGCGGCGTCAAGGACGGTCCCACCGCACGCAAGATGGTCGGCTGGGCACGCAAATACGGCATCCAGAGCACCATCCACACCGGCGGCCCCTCGATCCCCGGCTCCGGCCTGATCGACAAGGACGTCGTGCTGGAGGCCGACACCGACGTGGTCGGCCACATCAATGGCGGCCACACCGCCCTTCCCGACGACCAGATCCGCTGCATCTGCGAGGGCTGCAAGCGCGGTCTCGAGCTGGTGCATAACGGCAATGAGCGCTCCGCTCTGTTCACGCTGCGCACCGCGCGCGAGATGGGTGATCTGCACCGGGTCATCCTCGGCACCGACGCGCCCGCCGGCTCCGGCGTGCAGCCGCTCGGCATTTTGCGCATGGTCTCGATGCTGTCCTCGCTCGGCGAGCTGCCGGCCGAGATCGCCTTTTGTCTCGCCACCGGCAACACCGCCCGGATGCGCGAACTCGATTGCGGCCTCATTGAAGTGGGGCGATCCGCCGACTTCGTCATCATGGACAAGGCCCAGCACTCGCCCGGCAAGAACATCCTGGAGAGCGTCCAGCTCGGCGACCTCCCGGGCATCGGCATGACCATCATCGACGGCATCGTGCGCACCCAGCGCAGCCGCAACACCCCGCCGGCGGGCAAGGTGCCGGAGGTGGTGGCGAAGTGACGCAGCCGGAGCGGCACACTGCTCCGCACCTCCCTCGATGGCGTTGAACAAGTCTGCGACCTGCTGCGTCTAACGCAGGCAGCCCCCGGTGGCGGCATTTGATTGCTGGACCATCGAGGAAAACATGAAGAACTCATCGCGAATAGCCCTCGGCGTTGCTGGCGCGGTGGCGGGCTATGTCGCGATCTTTGTGCTGTTTTCCCTGTTCGAATTCGGCAACCGCGCGGACCCGATCACCTCGGGTCTGTTGGGACTGTTCGTCTACTCCCCCATCGGCGCGATCGCCGGCGCGGTGTTTGCCAACTGGCTGGTGACGCGTTCAGGCGAGGACGCAGGCAATGGCAGCGTCGGGCGCAACAGCCTGAAGTCTCTCGGCGTCGTCGTCCTGCTCTGCGTCGCCGGGATCGGCATCTACATCGCCTACGCCTATGCGACGGCGACGCCCTGGCTCAACCGGAACGGCGGCAATCCCCTGCTCGTATTCGAGGTGCGTTTTCCGGCCGGGGTCACGGTGCCGACATCAGCCCAGGGCATCACCATCGAATTGCAGACCGACCTCAACACGATGCCGGGCGAAGTGACCCCGGCCGCCTTCTATCGTGACGGCGACCAGCCCGTCATCGCAGGCGACGTCGAGCTCGCGTTTCGAACCTCGCACCGGCAGCTCGCCGTCAATATCGAGGGCCAGCCGAGCCGAATCTACCCGATCGACTTGACGGCCCGGGCGCCGCATACGCCGGAGTTCGGGACCTGGCGGCGGCTCGCCGACGGCAGCGAAATCCGCTACCGCGCCAAATGGCCGGGCAAGACATAAGCGTTCGAGATCAGCGCTTGTTCGCGATCTCACAACGCACATAGGTCTGGCGCTTAGCCTGCCCGACCGGTCCGTTGTCCATCACCAGCTTGCCGTCGGTTGCGATGGAGACCCGGGGATTGGACCGAAACTTCTCGCCCTCGCCTTCGCAGGCGAGCTTCATCTTCCAGCCGAGCTTTCCGTCGGCGGTGATCTCGCCGGCGCGGCAGCGCGTCTCGTACCAGTAGAGGCGGTTGCCGCCCTCGATGCTCATGCGGTTGGGGCTGTCGTCGTCGCGGCAGTCCTTTTTGGTAGACGCCCAGAAGCCTTCGTAGGGCTGCGCGGCAAAGGCAGGCGCGCTGCCCGCCAGCGCCGCACCGAGAGTGAGGAGCATTACAAATCTCGTGGCGACTCTCATGAATAAAGACCTCGACAGACCCTCCATCGAGATTAGTCGCCAGTCCTCGCACCTTGTTCAACTGCCGTAGGTGGGCAAAGCGAAGCGTGCCCACCATTGAGAAGTGGTGGGCACGGCGCTTCGCGCCTTTGCCCACTCTACGAGACCGTCTACGGCACCCTCACCGCAGCTTGTTCAACAACGCCATCAGCATCTCGCGCTCCCTGGGCTCGAGCGGCGCCAGCGTCTCGCGGGTGATGGCCAGCGCGTTCGGCGCGACCTTCTCCGAAAGCTGCTGACCGGCGCGCGTCAGGCTGACAAGGAGCCGCCGACCGTCCTCGGGATCCTGGCTGGTCTCGGTCAACCCGCGCGCCGTGAGCCGATCGATCACGCCCTTGATGGTCGCGACGTCCATCGCCGTCAGCCGGCCGAGCTGGTTTTGCGAGCACGGCCCGGTCTCGGCGAGTTTCGACAATGCCGCCCACTGCGTCGGCGTCAGATTGGTGCCGATATCGCGGGAGAAGATCGAGCTGTGGCGCTGCCAGACCTGGCGCAGGATGAAACCGACCTGCTCGTCGAGCACGTAAGGCGGTTTTCCCGGTTTGACGCTCTTCTTGGCCGTGACGCTTCTCGCCATCCGCTCGCTGCCCCTCCCTTTGCGTTCACAACGACAGATGCGCGTCGCGGATATCCGGACGCGCATCGAGCTCGGCCATGGTGCCGCCGAAGCAGATGCGGCCGCGCTCGATGATGTAGGCGCGATCCGAAATCAGCCGCGCGAAATGCAGATTCTGCTCGGAGACGACGATGCTGACGCCCTCCTTCTTCATGGTCAGGATGGCGTCGACCATCTGCTCCACGATCTTCGGCGACAGACCTTCCGAGGGCTCGTCCAGCAGCACCAGCGACGGATTGCCCATCAGCGTCCGCGCAATCGTCAGCATCTGCTGCTCGCCGCCGCTCATGCGCCCGCCGGGACGGTTCTTCATCTCGCCGAGATTTGGAAACAGCGCGAACAGCTTTTCGCGTGTCCAATGCGGCGCGTTCGGACGCTTGGGCTGCCTGCCCACTTCGAGATTCTCCTCGACGGTCAGGTCGGTGAATATCCGGCGCTCCTCCGGCACATAGCCGAGCCCCTCGCGCACGATCTCGTGGGTCGGCTTGGCCGAGACGTCCTTGCCCTCGAACATGATGCGGCCGGTTCGTTGCGCGACCAGGCCGACGATCGAGCGAAACGTCGTCGACTTGCCGGCACCGTTGCGCCCGAGCAGCGCAACCACCTCGCCCTCGCCGACCTCGAAGCCGATGTCGAACAGGATATGCGCCGGGCCATAATGGCTGTTGAGGCCCTCGACGGTGAGCTTCATATTGATGCTCCGTCGCGATGGCGGGCATCGTAGACCAGGCCCTCGCCGAGATAGACCGCCTGCACCTGCGGATTGCCGCGCACCTCGGCCGGCGTGCCCTCGGCGATCAGCGTCCCTCGATTCAGCACGATGATGCGGTCGGCATGCTCGAACACCACGTCCATGTCGTGCTCGGTGAAGAGCACGCCGATCGATTTCTCCCGCGCGATGCTCGCGGTCAGCCGCATCAGGTCGACGCGTTCGCGCGGCGCCATGCCGGCGGTCGGCTCGTCCATCAACAGCAGCTTGGGCTGGTTGGCGAGCGCCACCGCAAGCTCGAGCCGCTTGAGGTCGCCATAGGCAAGCTCACCACAGGGGCGATCGGCATAGCCGCCCATGCCGACCAGCTCGAGCAGACGGCCGGCCTCGCCGCGGTCGAACTTCGGCGCCGAGCCG
This sequence comes from Bradyrhizobium sp. CCBAU 11430, assembly GCF_028128855.1. Taxonomy (NCBI): domain Bacteria; kingdom Pseudomonadati; phylum Pseudomonadota; class Alphaproteobacteria; order Hyphomicrobiales; family Nitrobacteraceae; genus Bradyrhizobium; species Bradyrhizobium sp. CCBAU 11430. The sequence continues at coordinate 458,450 of NZ_LBJV01000007.1, read as the reverse complement.
AACAGATTGAACAGCTGCCTCCCGTGCGAGATCAGCGCAACCTGCACGTTCTCGCGCACGGTCATGGTGGCGAAGGTCGCGGTAATCTGGAAGGTACGCCCGACACCCATGCGCCAGATCTCGCGCGGCTTCTTCCCGGTGGTCTCTTCGCCGAGCAGACGGACTTGCCCGGTATCAGGCTTGTTCTGGCCGTTGAGCATGTCGAAGCAGGTGCTCTTGCCGGCGCCGTTCGGCCCGATCAGCGCCAAAATCTCGCCGGCGCGCAGCGAGAACGCGACGCCGCGCACGGCATGGATGCCGCCATAGGATTTGGTCAGACCTTCGACCGCAAGAAGTGGGGGTGCAACACTCATTCGGCAGACTCGATCGGCTTGGCGAGCAGAGGTGATCCCGGCGGCGACGCCTTCCTGCGACGCTGCGCCAGCATCTCCAGCATGCCGACAATGCCCTTGGGGAAGACGACGACGATCAGAACGATGAAACCGCCGAGCACGAGTTTCGACAAATCGGTCTGGCTGACCAGCCAGATGTTCAAGGCCTTGTAGACGATGGCGCCGATCACCGCGCCGGACACCGTCTCGACACCGCCGAGCAGCACCATCACCAGCGCATCGACCGAGAGCGAGATGCCGAGATTGTCAGGGAAGACGCTGCCCTTGAGGTAGGCGAACAGCGCGCCGCCGATGCCGGCGGTCGTGCCTGCGATCACGAAGGCGGTCCACTGGATGCGCTTGGCATTGATGCCGATCGCCTCCGTACGCAGGAGCGAGTCGCGCGTGGCGCGGAGCGCGTAGCCGAATGGCGAGAATACCATGGCCCGCAGTGCGATGGTCACCAGCGCCGCAACGCCGAGCGCCAGCCAATAGAAGTGCGACGGGCTAGCCGCCCATTTTTCCGGCCAAACGCCCAAGATGCCGTTGTCACCGCCGGTGACGCTCACCCACTGGAATGCGATCGACCACACGATCTGCGCGAAAGCGAGCGTCAGCATCGCAAAGTAGACGCCGGAGAGCTGCACGGCGAAGAAGCCGAACACGGCCGCGCCCATGCAGCCGAGCAGCGGCCCGAGCAGCAGGCACACGATCATCGGCAACCCCGCCATCTTGGCGAGGAAGGCGACGCCGTAGGCACCGAGCCCGAAATAGGCGGCATGGCCGAAGGACGCGAGCCCGCCGACCGACATCAGGAAGTGGAGGCTGACGGCAAAGATGACGAAGATCGCGATCTCCGAGCCGACGGTCAGCGCATAGTTGCCGGCGAACAGCGGCAGCGTCGCTGCGATCACGAGCGCGGCAAGCGCTGCAAGCCGCTCGTTCGACGTCAGCGGGCGCCAGGGATTGACGGTGAGACCGGGCGTCTTGCGCGCCGGCGCCTCCGGTTTGCCGAACAGACCCCAGGGTCGCACGATCAGCACCACCGCCATCACCAGGAAGACCAGGATGATGGAAATCTTGGGGAAGATCAGGATGCCGAAGGCATTGAGCTCGGAGACCAGCACCGCCGCGACGAACGCGCCGACGATGCTGCCGAGGCCGCCGATCACGACCACGACGAAGACTTCGACGATGATGCGCAGATCCATCGCGTGATGCACGGCATCCCGCGGGATCTGAAGCGCGCCGCCCAGCGCGGCGAGGAAGACGCCGACCGCGAACACCGACGTAAACAGCCATTTCTGATTGACGCCGAGCGCTGCGACCATGTCGCGGTCCTGCGTCGCCGCGCGTACCAGGACGCCCCAGCGCGTGCGCTGGAACAGCAGCCAGAGAATGCCGAGCACGACGGGCCCGAGCACGATCAGGAACAGATCGTAGCTCGGGATGTTCTGGCCGAAGAAATCGATGGCCCCCTTGAATCCGGGCGCACGACGGCCGACGAGATCGTCGGGCCCCCAAATCAGGACGACGAGATCCTCGACCATCAAGGTCAGGCCGAAGGTCGCAAGCAGCTGGAACAGCTCGGGGGCGTGATAGATGCGGCGGAGCAGCACCATCTCGACCAGCACACCGATCATCGCCACGGCAATCGCGGCCAGCACGATACTGCCCCAGAAGCCAAATGCGCCCGACAGGCGCTCCGTCAGCGTGAAGGCAATGTAGGCGCCGATCATGTAGAAGGCGCCATGCGCGAAATTCACGATCCGCGTCACGCCGAAGATGATCGACAGGCCCGAGGCCACCAGGAACAGCGACGCCGCGCTGGCGAGACCGGTCAGAAACTGTACGACGTAAAAGGCCATCGGCGGTCCGGGTTCGGGGAACTCGTAGGGTGGGTTAGCGCAGCGTAACCCACCACCTTTTCTCGTGTGGCACCGAAAGAGGTGGGTTACGCCGAGCAGATACGCTTTGCGCATCTGCAGGGCTAACCCACCCTACGGCAGCGGGGATCAATCCTTCGGACGCAGCTTCTCGACTTCGGCATCGCTGGGCAGATAGTCCGAGCCCTTCTTGTAGGACGAATCCACCATCACGCCCTTGCCGTCCTTCAGCGCGGTCTTGCCGACAAAGGCACCGAGCGTCGACTGATGGTCGATCTTGCGGAAGGTGATCTCGCCGAATGGCGAGGGCATCGACAGCCCCTCTGCCGCGGTGATCAGCTTCTCCGGATCAGTCGAGCCCGCCTTCGCCAGGATCGCGGCGGCCGCCTTGATGGTCTGGTAGCCAACGATCGAGCCGAGGCGCGGATAGTCGTTGTACTTGGCCTGGTACGCCTTCAGGAACGCGTCGTGCTCGGGCGTCTTGATCGAGTACCAGGGGTAACCGGTGACGATCCAGCCCTCGGGCGTCTCGTCCTTGAGCGGATCGAGATATTCCGGCTCGCCGGTCAGGAACGAGACAACCTCGCGCCCCTTGAACAGGCCGCGGGTGTTGCCTTCGCGCACGAGCTTGACGAGGTCGGCGCCGAAGGTGACGTTGAGGATCGCTTCGGGATTGGCGGCGGCAACAGCCTGCACCACCGGACCCGCGTCGATCTTGCCCTGCGGCGGCCACTGCTCGTCGACCCACTGGATGTCAGGGCGCTTCTCCGACATCAACTTCTTGAACACGGCAACCGCGGACTGGCCGTATTCATAGTTCGGCGCGATCGTCGCCCAGCGCTTGGCGGGCAGCTTGGCGGCTGCTTCCACCAGCATCGCCGCTTGCATGTAGTTGGAAGGGCGCAGGCGGAAAGTGTATTTGTTGCCCTTCGACCAGGTGACGGCATCGGTCAGCGGCTCGGCCGCGAGGAAAAACACCTTCTTCTGGTTGGCGAAGTCGCTGACGGCGAGGCCGATGTTCGACAGGAACGTACCCGTCAGCATCGCGACGCCCTCGCTCGACACCAGCTCATTCGCCGCAGTCTGCGCGTCCGCCGGCTTGCCGCCGTCGTCCTTCGAGATCACGACCAGCTTCTTGCCATTGATACCGCCGGCCGCGTTGATCTCTTCGACCGCGAGCTGCCAGCCCTTGCGATAGGGTTCGGTGAACGCCGGCAGCAGCGAATAGCTGTTGATCTCGCCGATCTTGATGTCCTGCGCCAGGGCCGAATGAGCCATGCCGCCCGCCAGAAGCGCAAAGGCCGCGCCGACGAAGTAATTTCTTGCTCGCATCCCAACCTCCAGTTTTGAACTCTTTACGTCTTCTGCCTGATCTCATCGGAGAGGCTGTGCCCGCCTCCCGCTTCGAGCCCTATCTCAGACCGTCCTCGCCCTTCACTTCCGCAACGGTAAGACCGCCGACGCGCGGCAGCGGACGGCCGCTGTCCGTGACGGCGACCGCGACCATGATCTCGTTGGCGCGCGGCGCATCGTTGATCTGCACCTCCATGCCGTCGAAATGGCTGCGCACGAACGCGGCATCCTTGTGCCCAAGCGGGATGTCGAGCGTCGTGCCCGGGCCGCTGCGCTTCTTCGACGACGGGATCAGCGCCGCGCCCTTGCTCAGCACTTTCCGCACCGGCGCGCCCATCTTGGGGTGGAGGATCGCGGCGGCATGCTCCAGCTCGCCGTTCTCGCCGACAGCGGCAGCCTTGCCGTAGCTCTGCGCCTTCGCGCCATCGATGCCGAGCGCCGCCACGGCGCGCTTCGACAAGAGCTCACCGAGCTCTTCCCCGATCGCGATCAGCGGCGAGAGGTCCTCGACATATTGTCCGGCAAAGGGATTTTCGATCACGGCGATCGCAGCCGCGCGCCGGGTCGGCGGCGAGACCTGGCGGCCCATCTCCATCTGCGTCTCTTCGACGACGGTGACGATCTTGCGGATGATCGCGCTCATGTTTCACTTCCCTGTTCAGGCACAGACGGCGTTCTCCGGCAGATGCGGGCGCGTTCGTTGCTCTTCTATATCCTTAGCTCCGATGACAAGCATATCACCACAAAGCTGCAAGACGGCACCCTCGATCAATCCGCGATCGAACAATTGGCGTGCACATTCCGCGCCAGATTCGAGCGTTGTCCCGACCTCGTCCTGCGACAACTCGCCGACGTCGCGGGTGACGAGGCGCGAGCCGAGATCGCTGTCGGGCTGAAGCTTGTTTGCAGGCGTTCGGATGATGGCGGGATGCCCGGGCAGGTCGACGGCATTGGCTATGACCGTCGCCGCCGCATCGGCCTGCGACGCCGTTGCCGCCAGCACCGTCACGGCGTCGGCAATGCCGAACGAAAAACTGCGGCCGTGGCGTCCGCTGGTCGCGATGCCCCGCACGGGGTCATCCGCATCCACCCTCATCGTTCGCATCACGCCAGCGCGATCGGGTCGGTCCATCAGGCCGACCGAAAAATGCTCGCCCTTGCCGAGATGGAGCGCGATGTCGCCACCATTGTTGACATAGGCCTGATCCAGCGTCGCAGCGCCCAGCATGGCGCCCAGAATCTCCTCAGCCACGCTACCGGCAACAGCCGCCATCGGCGTGATGAAGCAATCGGAGGCGTAAGGCGCGACCGCTGCGTGCATCCGGCGCGCCACCACGCCCCTCAGCGAAGTGCGCTTCCCGGCGGCCGTCCGCAGTTCCGGCAGCTCCGCGCAGAGTTCGTCGAGCAGTCCGGTGAAGCGGCGCGCGGCCGCCTCATAGGCCGCACGTACATCGTCCGTGCGCCCCCTCGCCTCAACGACCAGATCGATCGGCCCATCCTGCAAATGCAGCCGCCGGCCATCAGACAGCAATGCGATTTGCGGGAGCCTTGTCATGCCCGCGGTCCCGGGATCGGGTTCTGCCAGGGCAGCTGGCGGACATCGTCGCCGCTCTGCACCTCGGAGAGCGGCTTCACATAGTCCATGTGCCCGCCGAGCGCGGCATAGTCGGACAGCTTCATCGTGAACTCGATCGGCGCAACCAGCGCCGGCGTCGGCACGTAGCCGAACGCGCCCGCCGGCATCTGCGTCACGTCGACCATGTAGGTGATGCCGCCGCCCGGCCAGACATAGACCGGCGCGCCGCCACTGGTGACGCGCGTCAGCGCGTCCTTCACCGAGCGCGTCAGCCGCACCGGATTGTCGGTGACACCGGCGCGCAGCGAGCCGCCGGCACCGGCCATGAACAGCACCGTGCACAGCGCCGGCTCGCAATTCTCCTGGATACGCTCGACCGAGAACTTAAGGTCGTCAGGCATCTCGGTCTCGACTGGCTTCAGGGCCCCGTCGAGCACGTAATAAGACGAATGCTCGCCGGTCGTGGAGACCATCAGCATCGAGAGACCCGGTTTTGCTTCCTTGGCGTCGAACGGCCCGAGGATCGCGAGCGGATCGGAAATGTTGGTGCCACCCCACCCCGTGCCGGGATCGGCGACCTGGAAATAGCGGCCTGGCGTCGAGCGGCGGCCCTTCATCTTGATGCCGGTGTCGGCGATGTCGAGCAGCTTGCCGGCCTGATGCTCCGAGAGCACGCCGGTGATGTGATCGTCGACCACGACGACTTCGTCGACCTTGCCGTGCCATTGCTTGGCAAACATGCCGATCGTCGCCGAGCCGCAGCCGACGCGCATGCGCTCTTCTTTCATGCCGTTGACGATCGGCGGCTGGCCGGCCTGGACCACGACGCTCGCGCCGCCGTCGATGGTCAGCTCGACCGCCTTGCAATTGGCGAGATCCATCAGCGTGTCGCAGGTGACGCGGCCCTCCTTCTTGGAGCCGCCGGTCAGATGATGCACGCCGCCGAGCGACAGCATCTGCGAGCCGTATTCGCTGGTGGTGACGTGGCCGACCGCCTCGCCCTGCGCGCGGACTGTCGCGGTCTCCGGCCCGAGATAGCGATCGGTGTCGATCTTCACCTTGATGCCGCAATAGGAGAAGATGCCCTCGGTGACCACAGTCACCATGTCGACGCCGTCGACCTCCGCCGAGACGATGAACGGCGCCGGCTTGTAGTCGGGATAGGTCGTGCCCGCGCCGATCGCCGTCACGAAGGTGGAAGGTTCGTGGACGATCTTGCCGTCCCAGTCTTCGGTGCGGCTGAACGGGACCAGCTTGCCGCCATGCGAGACCGTGCGCTCCAGGATCACATGCGGATCGACGCGGACGAGCTTGCCGTCGTGGTTGGCGTAGCGATCGCAGGCGCCCGCCGCGCCCGGCTTGATGTAGCACATCACCGGACAAGCATCGCAGCGGATCTTGTCGATAGCAGCGCTCGTCGTTTCCATCACCATGTCAGAGCCAGCGAGACCGCGGTTATCATTCGTATACGAACGATGGTGCGCGCGCCCCGGATGGCTGTCAAGCGGCGGTGCAGCGCAAAAGATGCTGCTGCTGCATAAAACCTCATTTGCCTATCCGCCCTGTCCACAAAGAAGGCAGTCGCGCTGCAGTGCGGCATGCATGGCTTGCACGTTTGTGTACAAACGGTATCGTCGCGACGTAGATTTTCGCCATTACTGGCCGAGCGCTTGGAAACGAGGATGACGCAGACACCGATCCGCCTCACCGTGAACGGGGGGATCCACGAGGTCGCTGCAGCGCCGGAGACGCCGCTGCTCTACGTGCTGCGCAACGATCTCGCGCTCAACGGCCCGAAATATGGATGCGGCCTCGGCGAATGCGGCACCTGCACTGTCCTGATCGACGGGGCCGCAGCCCGCTCCTGCGTGATTCCCGTCGGTGGCTGCGCCGGCCGCGACATCGTGACGCTCGAAGGGCTCGGCACGCGCGACAAGCCTGACCTCGTGCAGCAGGCCTTCATCGACGAGCAGGCCGCGCAATGCGGCTATTGCCTCAACGGCATGATCATGACCACCAAGGCGCTGCTCGCGATCAACCCGCGCCCGACCGAGCAGGAGGCGCTGGCGGCGCTCCGCTACAATCTCTGCCGCTGCGGCACACATGTCGAAATCCTGCGCGCCGTGATGCGCGCTTCCGGCCAACTCACCGAGGCCGTTGATTGATGGCCTCCCCTGCCCCTGATGGATCTGAGCGCCAATCCGGTTCGCTCGTCGTCGTCCGCACCGTGGACGAGCTCACGTCCGAGACTTTCATCCGCATCACCGCGGATGGCTCGGTCAGCGCCTATAACGGCCATGTCGATCTCGGCACCGGCATCCGTACCGCGCTCGGCCAGATCGTCGCCGAGGAGCTGGACGTGTCCTTTGCGCGCGTCGTCGTGGTGCTCGGCGACACTGCGGTGGTGCCCAATCAGGGCGCGACGATCGCGAGCGAGACCATCCAGATCACGGCCGTGCCCCTGCGCAAGGCCGCGGCGCAAGCCCGTCACTTCCTGATCGCGCGCGCGGCCGAGCGGCTGGAGCTGCCGGCGGCCGATCTCAGGATCGAAGACGGCCTCGTGCGCGGGCACGACAATCGCAGCATCAGCTACGGCGAATTGATCGGCGACGAGACGATCCGCCTGGAGCTGGCCGACGACGTCACCGTCAAGGCGGTCGGCGATTATGCCATCGTCGGCCAGTCGATGCCGCGCGTCGACCTGCCCGCCAAGGCCACGGGCGAGCTGACTTTCGTTCACGATATCCGCGTCCCCGGCATGCTGCACGGCCGCGTGGTGCGCCCGCCCTATGCCGGCGTCGATGCCGGTCCGTTCGTCGGCACCAGCCTGATCGCGGTCGACGAATCCTCAGTGCGCGACATTCCCGGACTTGTCGCCGTGGTGCGCATCGGCGACTTCGTCGGTGTCGTCGCCGAGCGCGAAGAGAACGCGATCCGCGCGGCGGAGCAGCTCAAGGTGAGCTGGAAGCCTACGCCTACCCTCACCGATCTCGCAGACATCGAGACCGCGCTGCGCGCCAATCCATCGACGCCGCGCACGCTGATCGACAAGGGTGACGTCGATGCGGCGATAGCAGGTGCGGCCAAGCCGATGCAGCGCACTTACGTGTGGCCGTATCAGATGCACGCCTCGATCGGCCCATCCTGCGCCGTCGCGGATTTTCAGGACGGCAATATCCGGGTCTGGTCGGGCACGCAAAATCCGCACGTGCTGCGCAGCGACCTCGCGCTGCTGATCGAGCGTCCCGAGAGCGAGATCGAGGTGATCCGGCTGGAGGCGGCCGGCTGCTACGGCCGCAACTGCGCCGACGACGTCACCGCCGACGCGGTGCTCCTCTCACGCGCGGTCGGCCGCCCCGTGAGGGTTCAGTTGACGCGCGAGCAGGAGCACGCCTGGGAGCCCAAGGGCACCGCGCAGCTCATCGACGTCAATGGCGGTCTGGATGCGGACGGCGGTATCGCGGCGTATGATCTCGCCACGCGTTATCCCTCGAATGCCGCGCTCACGCTGGCCCTGCTGCTCACCGGTCGCATTCCATCCGAACCTGCCGTGCTGCAGATGGGCGACCGCACCGCGATCCCGCCCTACGATTACGACCACATGCGCGTCGTCGCCCATGACATGCCGCCGATCGTGCGCGCCTCCTGGTTCCGCGGTGTCTCCGCGCTGCCGAACACCTTTGCGCACGAATCCTACATCGATGAAGCCGCAACCGAGGCCGGCGTCGATCCGATCGAATACCGCCTGCGCTACCTCAAGGACCAGCGCGCCGTCGATCTCGTCAATGCCGTGGCCGAGCGCGCGGGCTGGGCGCCGAGGCCGGTGCGCGAAGAGAAGGACGGCGAGGTCGTGCACGGGCGCGGCTTTGCCTATGCGCTCTACGTCCACAGCAAGTTTCCCGGCTACGGCGCGGCGTGGTCGGCGTGGATTGCCGACGTCGCGGTGAACAAATCGACTGGCGATGTCAGCGTGACGCGCGTGGTTGCGGGACAGGATTCCGGATTGATGATCAATCCGGACGGCGTACGCCACCAGATCCACGGCAACGTCATCCAGTCCACCAGCCGCGCGCTGATGGAGGAAGTCTCGTTCGAGCGCGGCGCGGTGGCGGCGCGCGAATGGGGCGCCTATCCGATCATCCCTTTCCCCGACGTGCCCAAGATCGACGTGCTGATGCTGCCACGTCAGGACCAGCCACCGCTCGGCGTCGGCGAGTCCGCTTCGGTCCCGAGTGCGGCGGCGATAGCGAATGCGATCTTCGATGCCACCGGTGTGCGCTTTCGCGAGCCGCCCTTTACGCCCGAACGCATCCTGAGGGGATTGCACGGTGAAACATCGCCCGTGCCGCAGGCCCTGCCCGCGCCCGCCGCGCCGCCGCCGTCGCGCATCTGGGAGACTCCCTTCGCCAAACGCGCCGGCATTGTCGCGACGATTGCCGCGGTCTGCACTGCCGCGATCGGCATTGCCGCGGCGCTGCTGCCGGGGCGCGCGATTGCGCCGATCGCCCGGCCCGACGCATCGGTCTATTCCGCCGCGACGATCGCACGGGGAGAGCAGCTTGCTGCGCTCGGCAATTGCGCGGAGTGCCACACCAATATCGACAGCGTACTCAATGCCGGCGGCCGCGCATTGGAGACGCCATTCGGCACGATCTATTCAACCAATATCACCCCCGACGTCGAGACCGGCATCGGTGCCTGGTCCTATCCCGCCTTCGAGCGCGCAATGCGCGACGGCTTGCATCGCGACGGGCGGCAGCTCTATCCCGCCTTTCCCTACACACACTTCGCCAAGACAAACGAAGCCGACCTTCAGGCGCTCTATGCCTATCTGATGGCGCAGCCTGCAGTGCGCGCGACGGCGCCGGCGAACACGCTCGCCTTCCCGTTTAACCTGCGCCCGCTGCTCGCGGGTTGGAATGCGCTCTTCCACCAGGCAAAGGAATTCAAGCCCGACCCCACCAAGTCCGAGGCCTGGAATCGCGGCGCCTATCTCGTCGAGGGCCTCGGCCATTGCAGCGGCTGCCACTCGCCGCGCAACGCGCTCGGCGCCGAGCAACGCAAGGCCTATCTCGCCGGAGGCTTCGCCGAAGGCTGGGAAGCGCCGCCGCTGACCTCGCTCTCGCACGCGCCGATCCCGTGGAGCGAGGACGAGCTGTTCGCCTATTTGCGCACCGGCCATTCGCGCTATCACGGGGTCGCCGCCGGCCCGATGGCGCCTGTTGTCAGGGATCTCAAGGCCCTGCCCGACCAGGATATCCGCGCGATGGCGGTCTATCTCAACTCGTTCAACGACGCCGCAGCCGATGCGCCGGAGGTGCTCGCCGCGAAGCTGGAGAGCAAGACGCAGGTTACCATCGCCTCCTCCACCGGCGCACGCCTCTATCAAGGCGCCTGCGCGGTCTGCCACGAAGTCGGCGGCCTTCCACTGTTCGGCAGCCGGCCCTCGCTCGCGCTCAACAGCAATCTGCACAGCGCAACGTCGGACAATCTCGTGCAGGTGATCCTGCACGGTATCGCCGAGCCGGTGTCGAGCGACCTCGGCTACATGCCGGCGTTCAGGAACAGCATGAGCGACGCGCAGGTGGAGGAACTCGTCAGCTTCCTGCGCGGCCAGTTCGCGCCGGACAAGCCGGCGTGGACCGGCGTGCGCGAGACGATCGCGAGGGTGCGCGGCTCAATCCACTAAGCGTGCTTCTTCACTTCCACCGGCGGCGTGCCGTGGGTGTGGAAGGACTCGATCGTCTTCAGCCCCCACGCCTGGCCCTTCTTGCGCTCCTCCTCGGTCCACACGATCGGCTTCCAGTCCGGCGCCAGGATCAGGCGGGCGCCGGCATTGGCGACTTCGACACGGTTGCCTCCGGGCTCGTAGACGTAGAGGAAGAAGGTCTGCTGGATCGCGTGCTTGTGCGGGCCGGTCTCGATGTGGATGCCGTTCTCCAGGAAGATGTCGGCAGCGCGCAGAATTTCCTCGCGGCTGTCAAGCGCGTAGGTGACGTGGTGGAAGCGGCCGGGCACGCCTGAATGGTCGAGCGAATAGGCGAAGTCGTAGCTCTTGTTCGACATCGTCAGCCACATCGCCGCTTCCCGCCCGTCGTTGAGCACGATCTGCTCGGTGAGCCGGCAGCCGAGGTAATTCTCGAAGAACTCGCGGTTGGCCTTGATGTCGACGGCGAGGCAGTTGAGATGATCGAGGCGGCGGACATTGACGCCGCGCGCGGGGAAGCGCTGCGCCTGGTTCTTCAGCGCCGGCTTCAGCTCGGGCGGTGCCTGATACCATTCGGTCTCGTAATAGAGCTCGACGATGTGGCCGTCGGGGTCGCGGCAGCGGAAGGTCGGCCCCTGCCCCATGTCGCCGTCGATCCAGCCGATATCGAAGCCGGAGCCCTTCAGCGCGGCGACGCGGCGCTCCAGCGCCTGCTGGCTGCGCGCGCGCAGCGCCATGTGCTCCATGCCCGAGGTCTTCGACGCCGTCAGCTTGAGCGAATAGCGCTCGTAATCGTCCCAGCCGCGCAAGTAAACCGACTCGCCCTTCTGGCCGCTGACGGTCATGCCCATGACGTCAACGAAGAATTTCAGGCTCTCATCGGGCTTGGGCGTCAGCAGCTCCATATGGCCGAGATGAGCGAGATCGAGGATCGGTTCGGGCTGCATGGCTTTCCTCCAGGGCACAGCTGGCGATCCGCCGACCGGATCGCATCATCGGGAGCAAGGCTGCAACGCGCTCAGCCCCCGGAGACGGTCACAAGGTCCGCCGGCCTATTTGTACTAATGTACAAATGATTAGGTCCCGTCAACAAATCAACCACCCCTGGATCGAAGGAAGATGTCCCCCGAACGGTGGACTGACTGGCCTGATGGTAAAATGTTCCTTAATTGCCTTTCGGCTCCAACGGCCCGAAATTGCGCCAATTTCCCGCCGTTTCCGCCAGTAGGTATGCAATCGGAACAAACCTCGCGGCCGAATTGTCGCGGATTTAACGAAGTGCCCGCGCCCGGCGCTTAACCGTTTGTGCAGCCACGGCCGCGCATAGTCCGAGCAGATCCCTTGCTCTTGCCAGGTTCATTCATCGTGACATCCTTTGGACGCGTGATTTCGGTTCGCGGATCGCTGGCCCGAGTCGGGCTGCTGGCAGAAAGCCAGATGCCTATCTCGGAAGTTCGGGCGACCGTCGGCCGCTTCGTCAGTATTCGCAGCGCCAGCTCGGTCATCGTTGCGATGATCACCGAGGTGTCCTGCGAGAACCTGTCGAGCAGCGACAGTTATATCGCGGTTGCCTCGGTCGACCTGCTCGGCGAGATCCTCAACGCCAGCGACAAGCCGAAATTCCAGCGCGGCGTCACCAACTATCCGACCATCGGCGATTCCGTCGATCTGATTACCAGCCAGGAGCTGCGCACGATCTACGCGCCGACCGGCTCGGACCAGATCAATGTCGGCTTCCTCCAGCAGGATCGCTCGGTCGTCGCCTATGTCGATGTCGAGGAAATGCTGTCCAAGCATTTTGCAGTGCTGGGATCGACCGGCGTCGGCAAGTCCACCGGCGTGTCGCTGCTGCTCAACGAGATCCTGAAGGCGCGCCCGAACCTGCGCATCTTCCTGCTCGACGTGCACAACGAATATGGCCGCTGCTTCGGCGACCGCGCGCTGGTGCTCAACCCGCGAAACCTGAAGCTGCCGTTCTGGCTGTTCAACTTCGAGGAAATCGTCGACGTGCTGTTCGGCGGCCGCGCCGGCGTGCCCGAGGAGCTCGACATCCTGGCCGAGGTGATCCCGCTCGCCAAGGGCGTCTACACCCAATATCAGAACGCCGACCGCATCGGCCTCAAGCGCATCGATCCCAAGCAGATCGGCTACACCGTCGACACCCCGGTGCCGTACCGCCTGGTCGACCTGATGTCGCTGATCGACGAGCGCATGGGCAAGCTCGAGAACCGCTCCTCGCGCATCATCTATCACAAGCTGATTTCGCGCATCGAAGCGGTGCGCAACGACCCCCGCTACGCCTTCATGTTCGACAACGCGAATGTCGGCGGCGACACCATGGCCGAGGTCATCAGCCATCTGTTCCGCCTGCCGGCGAACGGCAAGCCGATGACGGTGATGCAACTCGCCGGCTTCCCCGCCGAGGTCATCGATTCCGTCGTCTCGGTGCTGTGCCGCATGGCCTTCGATTTCGGCCTGTGGAGCGACGGCGTCTCGCCCCTGCTGTTCGTCTGCGAGGAAGCGCATCGCTACGCCTCCGCCGACCGCAATATCGGCTTCGGCCCGACCCGCAAGGCGGTGTCGCGCATCGCCAAGGAAGGCCGCAAATACGGCGTCTATCTCGGCCTCATCACCCAGCGTCCGGCCGAGCTCGACGCCACCATCATCTCCCAGTGCAACACGCTGTTCACGATGCGTCTTGCCAACGAGCGCGACCAGGCGCTGCTGCGCGCCGCAGTGTCGGACGCCGCCGCGAACCTGCTCTCCTTCGTGCCCTCGCTTGGCACGCGTGAAGTGCTGGCCTTCGGCGAAGGCGTCGCACTGCCGACCCGGTTGCGCTTCAAGGAGGTGCCACCGCACCAATTGCCGCGCGGCGAGGCTACCATCAGCAGCGTGCCTTCGGTCACCTCCGGCCATGACATGCATTTCGTCAGCGCCGTGCTGGAACGCTGGCGCGGCGCCACCTCGCAGCGCGACGTGCCGAACGACCCTGTGTTCTCGGCTCCGCCCGCCAAGACGCTCTCCAACGTCGAGGCCCCGATGCTGCAGCCCTCGATGGGGCTCGATCCGGACCGCTTCTCGCTGTTGAAGAAGCCGCTGCGGTAAGGACTCTCGTGTCCCGGACGCGCATCAGCGTGAAACGCTGCTGCGCAGAGCCGGGAGCCATGCCACAATCACGGCACTCTCGGAGACATGGGCCCCGGCTCAGCAGCGCTCCGCACCGGACGATGCCTCGCATCGCCGGGAGCGCTGCGCTGCGTCCGGGCACGAGACGTAACGACTCCTCTGGAGCCTCTCGCCCGCATCGACTATGGTCCCCGGCCGCAAGCCGGAATCCATGACCATGACACAGCCCTCACAACGTTTCCCAGCTCCCGCCCTCGACACGCTGCCCGATGACATCCGCACGCGTCTTCTCGCGGTGCAGGAGAAGAGCGGCTTCGTGCCGAACGTGTTCCTGACGCTGGCCTATCGTCCCGACGAGTTCCGCGCGTTCTTCGCCTATCATGACGCGCTGATGGAGAAGGACGGCGGCCTCACCAAGGCCGAGCGCGAAATGATCGTGGTCGCGACCTCGGCCGCCAACCAGTGTCAGTATTGCGTGATCGCCCACGGCGCGATCCTGCGCATCCGCGCCAAGAACCCGCTCATTGCCGACCAGGTCGCGGTGAACTACCGCAAGGCCGACATCACGCCGCGGCAAAAGGCGATGCTCGATTTCGCGATGAAGGTCTCGGCCGACGCGCAGCGCATCTCCGAGGACGATTTCGCCGGGCTCGCGCCGCACGGCTTCAGCGACGACGACATCTGGGACATCGCGGCGATCTCCGCCTTCTTTGCGCTGTCGAACCGGCTGGCGAATTTCACGGGCATGCGCCCGAACGACGAGTTCTACCTGATGGGACGCGTGCCGAAGAAGTGACGGACAAGACATGACCGAGATGGACTGGCCCGAAATCCTGCTGCGCCTCGGCACCGCGACGCTCGCCGGCAGCGCGATTGGCCTGAACCGCGACCTGCACGGCAAGCCGATCGGGCTGAAGACACTCGGCATCGTCGGGCTCTCCACCGCAACCGTCGTGCTGCTCGCGGTCCAATTCGCCGAGCCCGGCAAGATCACCGATGCGGCGAGCCGTGTGATCCAGGGCATCCTGACCGGCATCGGCTTCCTCGGAGCCGGCGTCATCGTCCATGAGAGCGATCGTTTTCGCGTACGCGGCCTGACCAGCGCGGCCTGCACCTTCCTCGCCGCCTGTCTCGGCATTGCGTGCGGCGCCGGGCAATGGAAAATCGTCCTGGTCACGCTGGCCTTCACCTTCGTGCTGCTCACGATCGGCCGACGTGTCGAACGCTGGCTGCATCGGATGCTTGGCGGCAAGGATGAGAAACACGACGTCAGCCACGATATCGAAGAGCGCCACCTGTCGGAGCCGGATCGCCGTCCATAAATCTCAGCGGGGTCGACCTGCACGGCGCCAGCAGACAATCGCCAGAACGACCGGCAACGACAACCCCAGCCACGAAAGAGCGTCCCAGAAGCCGTCCCCGACGAGCGCAACGCCGAGCCCCGCGCCGCAGACGACGCTGACAAGGACAGGCCAGCGGAAGACATCCCAGGCGCTCTTGTGAATCCGGAGCTGGTTCCGGGCGGGAATGGCCATGGGCTAGACGCCGACTGCCGCGGTCCGGCCCGCGTCGAGCGGCTTGCGGCGGACCGACGACTTTCGCCTCGCCACCCACAGATAGATCCCGCTGACGAGAACGATGATCGTGATGATGTCCAGCAGCGCCCAGATGATCTTCAGTGGAAGCCCACCATAGTCGCCGAAATGCAGTGGGCGCGAGACCTGAAGCGTCTTCAGATACCAGGGCACCTCGGGTGCCGCGATCGTCTTGCCGTCATTGGCATCAACGAGCATCGGCTGGAGCATGCGCGCCGTGAAAGGCGTCGCGCCCTTGGTCCAGACGACGAGGTGCTGCGGACTGCCGAAGCGGGCCGACGTCGGCATCGTCACCGAGGTGACCAGACGATCCGGAAATCTCGCGCGGACGAGTTCGACAGAAGCCTGAACCGACGGGATCGGAGCCACGGGCTTGCCGAGATGAGGCGCCAGCAAGACCGGGATCAGCTGCGCGCGCCACAGATCGAACAGCGGCGTCGCCAGCGTGTTGATCATGCCGGTGAGACCCACAACCATCGTCCAGGTCACGGTGACGATGCCGAGGAGATTATGGGTGTCGAGCCATTTGGCGCGTGGCGACGAGCGCCGGCGGATCGTGCCGAAATCGAGCCGCCGCATGAACGGCCAATACACGACCACACCGGATATGATCGACGCTGCGAACAGAAGACCCATCCCTCCGAGAAACAATTCGCCGGGCAAGCCCGCGAACATGTCCTTGTGAATCCGCAATACAATGTCCATGACGTCCTGATGGGGAGCCTCCTCCCCGAGCACCTCGGCGGTGCGCGCATCAAGCGTTAGGCGATGAAAGCTGCCCGGCGCCGGGATCGCCGTCGGAGAAACCGCGACCGTGACCAGCGGCTCCGTCTGCTTGAGATTAAGGAGCAGCACGTACTGACCGGGAAAGCGCGCCTGTGCCGCCGCGATCATCCGGTCGAGCGAGAGCCGCGCCGTACCGGCCGGCATGGCGGGCGCCGCGATCTCATCGTCGAGCAGGTCATCGATCTCATCGTGAAAGACCAGCGGCAGCCCCGTGACGCACAGCATCAGCAGAAACAGCATGCACACCAGGGACGTCCAGGTGTGAATGCGGGACCACAGGCGAATCGTGCGTGCTTGAACCATGACGAATACTACCAGCGATAGCTGACCGTGCCCGTGATGGTGCGCGGGCTCGTGTATTGGCAACCGCCATTCGTCGTGCAGGCAAGCGTGACGCGATCGGCGATGTTCTTCACGTTCAGCGCCAGGTTGACGCCCTTCGGCTGACGATAATGCATGCCCGCATCCAGCACGACGTAGCCCTCGTTGACGATTGTGTTGGTGGTGTCGGCGAAGGTCGGTCCGTTGTAACGGATGCCGCCGCCAAGTCCCCAGCCGTCCCAGGTGCCGCCCTGGATCGTGTAGTCGACATAGGCCGATGCGAGCTGGCGGGCGACGAGCGTCGGCACCTTGCCGAGGTCGGTCCCGGTGCTCTGCGTCACCCTCACATCCTGGTTGGTGTAGGTCGCCACGAAGTTCAGCCCGGGCATGATCTGCGCCAGCGTCTCGAACTCGATGCCGCGCGAGTTCACCTCGCCGAGCTGGACCGAGAAGCCGAGATGTGATGGATCGGACGTGAGCGAATTCTGCCGCGTCAGGTCGTAGATCGCCACGGTCATCAGCAGGTTTCGCGACGGCTGATACTTGACGCCCACCTCATGCTGCTGCGCCATCGTCGGCTTGAACGGGTTTCCCGCAAAGTTCGTGTTGGGTGTCGGCAGGAAGGATTCCGAGTAGCTATAATAAGGCGCAACACCGGAATCGAACACGTAGGAGACGGCTCCCCGCTTGGTGAAGGCCGTGTCCTTCGTGTCGGTGGTCTTGTTGGTCGCCAAGGCGTAGGTGTTTTGTTCCGAGGCGTCGTACCGGCCACCCAGCGTGAAGATCCAGTTCTGGATCTTCATCTGATCCTGCACATAGACGCCGACCTGGTCGATCGTCTGGTTCGTCGAGGGGGTGGTGAGCGCAGTCGGAACGACGACGGCCTGGTCGTACACCGGATTGAGCTTGCTGAGCGGCGGCGCTGCTCCGGAATAAGTCCGGTCCGTCATGTTGAACGTCAGATAGTCGACGCCGGAGACCACCGTATGCTGAAGCGGCCCCGTGCTGAACTTGCTGATCAGGTGGTTGTCGGTCGACAGCGATTCGACCTGCTCCTGTATGCGCACCGCACGCCGCGGAAAGACCGTGGTCGTATCGAGCGGACTTCCGATGAACGTCAGATAGCGATAGTCGAGTTCGGTGTGGCCGTAGCGGGCCTTCGATTCGAAGACCAGATTGTTGCTGAAGCGATGCTCGAACTGGTAGCCGACACGCTCCTGCTCCTGGTCGAACTTGTTGTAGCTGGGATCGCCAAGGAAAAGCGGCAGCGCCGTGATACCGGTGATCTTCCCGCCGCTCACATGGGCCATCGACAGCGGAAAGGCGTTGCCGGTCAGATCGCGGGTATAGTCGGCGAGAATGGTCAGCGTCGTGTCATTCGTCGGCTTCCAGGTCACCGCCGGCGCGATATAGGTGCGATTGTCCTTCACGTAGTTCGAGAAGTTGGCGATCTGCGCATCGGAATCCCTGAACACACCGGTCAGCCGGTAGAGCAGCGTGCCGTCCTTGGTGGCAGGACCACCGAAGTCGAAGGCACCCTGAAACCGGTCGTAGTTGCCGAACTGCCCGACAATCTCACCGAAGGCCTTTTCGGGCGGCCGCTTGCTGATGACATCGACAAGTCCGCCCGGCGCGCCCTGTCCATACATGACCGAGCTCGGCCCCTTGATGACGTCGATGCGCTCGAAACCATAGGGCTCGTTGCGGAACAGCGAGAGGAAGTTGGGATCGCCCATCTCGCGAAGCCCGTCGCGATATGCGCCGTAGCCGTTGTTGTCGAAGCCGCGGATGAAGACATTGTCGAAGCGCGGGTCCTTACCGCCCGGCTGAATGGCGAGACCTGCGACATGCTGCAATCCTTCGACCAATGTCGTGACGGAGCGGGCATCGAGCTGATCGCGACTGACGACGGAGACGGATTGAGGCGTCTCGAGGTTCGGGACGTCGGACTTCATCGCAGCCGAGCTGACGACAGGTACAAATCCCTTCACCGGATCCGTACCGCGCTCCATGGCGACGGCGGCGGGCTGAGAGCCGGACTGGAGCACCTGTCCTGCCGCGCGCGATCGCGCAGTTCGGGCGCTCACAGACCGGGTGGTGCGCGATCTCGTGACCTGACGCTTGTTCGCGCGGCTTTGCTCGACGACGACCGGCGGAAGATCTGATGCTGCGCTCGCGCTCTGGGCTTGCGCGTTGCCGCCAAAAGCGATCGCCGGAGGAAGCACGACAAGACCGCACAGCATCGACACGCATCCGCGCTTCGTTGCGCGTGCGTCAAACACGAATTCCAGCATTCCCAGTCCCCGAATTTACCGGGACGACCATGCAAAGACTCCGAACGCACAATCAAAGTCTTTTGGACGTTCGTGTCGTAGAATCTATGTAGACTGGATCCATTCTAATGAAATGGCCTCAGCATCTTGCGCCGGCCCTCCACGGGCTGCATGAATTCCCGACGCTGACGATCCACCGCAGCGCGCCGCGATGACCGACCTGCCGCGTCACGATCTAGAATCGCAACCGCCGGCCCCAAACCGGCTTCAGCAGTTCGAGCGCCGTGAGTACCAGCAATCCTGCGCCGAGCGTGACCATCAGATCGTCCAGGTGCAGGGGACCGAACCGGAACAGACTGGACGCCGGCGGCCAGAACAGGGCCGCGGCCAGAACGAGCGCGATCGACAGGAATATCCAGAGCAAAGCCGGATTCGGACGGAAGAACGCCGACAAGAACGACGCGCTGAAGGACCGGTTGACCAGCACCAGCGCGACGACGCAGACGACCAGCGCGATGAAAGCCAGCGTGCGCGCCTCGTCGGGTGGAATACCGGAACGAAGCGCAACGACGAAAATCACCGCGATCAAGGCAAAGGCCATGACGCCTTGAAGAACGCTCCAGCCGACCAAAGCCCACGAGAACAGTTCCGCATCGGCGCGCCGCGGCGGGCGCGTCATGACATCGCGCTCCTCCCGCTCGGCTTCGAACACGAGCGAGCAGACCGGGTCGATGATCAGCTCCAGAAATGCAATGTGAACGGGCCCGAGAACCAGAGGCAGCCCGAAAACCAGCGGCAGCAGGGCGAGCCCCGCGATCGGAACGTGGACGGCGAAAATGAAGGCCATCGCCTTGCGGAGATTGTCGTAGATTCGGCGCCCCAGCCGGATGGATGCGACGATGGAGCCGAAATCGTCGTCGAGCAGGACGATCGAGGATGCCTCGCGGGCGACATCGGTGCCGCGGCCACCCATCGCGATCCCGATATGGGCCGCCTTCAGGGACGGCGCGTCGTTGACGCCGTCGCCGGTCATCGCGACGATCTCGCCGTTGCGCTTCATCGCCTGAACGATCCGCAGCTTCTGCTCCGGCAGGACCCGCGCGAACACGTTCACGTTCCTGACGAGGGCCTCCAGCCCGCTCTCGTCCGCGAGCCTGATCTGCTCACCGGTCGCGACCTCGTTGACGTCGAGCCCGGCCTGCCCGGCGATCGCCATGGCGGTCGCCGGATAGTCGCCCGTGATCATGACGACGCGGATGCCGGCCGAACGACATTCGGCCACCGCCTCGGGGACATGCGGACGAAGCGGATCGGCCAACCCGACCAGACCGAGGAAGCGAAACGAAAAACCTTCCTGCGAGCTCGGCAGGGCCTCGCCGTCGCAGGTCGCGGCGGCCACGCCGAGCACGCGAAGACCGTCCTTGGCCATCGCCGCGACCGCATCCCGCATCGCGTCCTGGTCCGCACCATGCAACTTGCAGAGGCGCGCAATCGCTTCGGGAGCACCTTTGGCCGAGGCGAACACTCCCTGGGACGATTGCCAAACCTGGGTCATCGCCAGCAGTTCGGGACGCAGGCCGTAGGTGCGGATCAAGGTCCGAGCATGCAGGGTTTCATCAGCCTCCGGCAGGTTCGCCTGCGCGAACGCGTGCAGGGCCTTCTCCATCGGATCGAACGGTTCGGGCGAGCTCGCCAGAGCACTGCAACGCGCCAGCTCGAAAAACTCCGCTCCCACGGGCGCCGGCTGCGAAGACACGAGGCGGACGCTCGTCCCGCCGCGTAGCCTCAGCTCCGCGACCGACATCCGGTTCTGCGTCAACGTGCCGGTCTTGTCGGTGCACAGCACCGTGGCGGAGCCGAGCACCTCGATCGCGGCCGCGCGCCGCGTCAGCACCCGCGCCTTGGAGATCCGCCAGGCGCCCATGGCCATGAACACCGTGAGGACGACGGCAAACTCCTCAGGCAGCATGGACATGCCGATCGCGATGCCTCCGAGCATTGCCTGCAGCCAATCCCCGCGCAACGCTCCGTAAAGCAGGACAGCCGCCAGGCTGATCGCCGCGCCGCCGAGAAAGCAAAGCCGTACGAGCCGTGCGGTCTGCTGCTGCAGCCGCGGCGGCTCCGACTGCAAACCATGCAGCGACAGTCCGATCTTCCCGATCTCACTGCGAGGGCCGGTGGCCTCGACCTCGGCGAGGCCCTCGCCTCGCACGACCAGCGAGCCCGAATACACGAACGGCAGGTCATCGCCGCCCGGGCGATGTTCGGCCAAGGCGACCTTTTCAGTCATGGAAGCCTCGGCGACCGGCGTCTTGAGGGCCTGCTTGCGAACCGGGACCGACTCTCCGGTCAGCAGGGACTCATCGACCGCCAGATCACGCGCACTGACGAGTACCGCATCCGCCGGAATCCGATCGCCTTCGGCCAGGACGAGGAGATCGCCGCGGACGACGTCCCGGCCCGCGATCCGCCGCCGCTCGCCATCCCTGACCACGAGCGCTCGCGGACTGGTCAGCTCCCGCAACGCCTCCAGCACGCGCTCGGTGCGGGTTTCCTGCACGATCGTGATCACGACGGAGATGGCGCCGAATGCCAGGAGAAGCAGCGCCTCGCGGAGGTCGCCGAGCAGCAGGTAAACCAGCCCGCCACACAGAAGGAGAGCGAGCATCGGCTCGCGCAGCACCTCGAGCACGATGCGCAGGGGCGTGCGCCGTTCGGGCCGAGGCAGCTCGTTGTAACCTTCATGTTGCAGCCGCAGCCGGGCCTCGGTTTCGCTGAGCCCGGCCGAACCGCCGCTTTCTGTCCTGCTCACGTCTTCCGCCGCATGCTCCAGAGACTTCCAGCCCCCACGACGGCTGTCACGAGCAGGACGGCGACGAAGGTCTGGATGATGGTGAAGTTCAGGGCATCACGCGCGACGAACAACGCGGTGAGCGCGCCGGCAATGATAAAGACGATACGAAAGATGAGGCTCATGGTCATGTCTCCAGTCTTGCATGACTTGGAGCCCGGGCCCACGACGTCTGGGCACAACGCTGCTTCTGCAACCATGCAGAGAGACTTTAGCCCGTCACAGCGGCGCAGATTTGCGACAAGTCAAGCCTGATCCGGCCATCGCCGCATCTGGCCGGTCGACGGGTGCGACGTGATGTCCCGCCGCGAGCGATCAGCCGCGGCATCGCTCATGGTTGCAAGGCGCCGTGCCGCTAGCGCTTCGCCATCAACTCGAGCGCCGGAGCAAAGCGCTCCGCGAACGTCAACGACTTGGCGTGGTGAACTGCGGCAAACGATGCCGAAATTCCTGCCGAAGCGACCGCGAGCAACGCAATTACGAAAGCCAGACGGCGCATGTTCGCCTCCTGTGTGAGCTCGTCTACCCCATACAGATGGGACGGCTCTGTTTCAGGACGGTTTCATGGGCGCGGAAATTGATTTCACTCAAGCGCCTGTGATGGGATCCGGCTTATCTGGACGCATTCCGCAACCAACTAACAATGGTCGACGTATTTTGCAGCGGAGCCCGGCCGTGTTGGGAATTCTACGTCCGCGGACACGATCCTAAAGCACTGCGGCGACCAGCAGCATTCGCTGGAATGGGAGTCATCAAGGACTATTCAAATGAAGATCGTGATCCAGAAGCTCAATGGCCTGTGGCACCTCATCGTCGGATCGTGCCTGATCCGAACGCCCTTCCTCGACACGCAGGATCGTGCGCTAGTGGTCACTTACGCTCGCCGCGCCTATCCCGGCGCCAGGATCTTCCAGCGCGACTGACGCGAGCGGCTGCGCATGATGGTCAGCTCACTAGAGCGATTCCCGACTGCCCCTAATCATCGTCCTCCGGACCGCACCAGCCGGGCAGATAGATCGCGTCCTTGCTCTTGGCTGCGGACATCGCCTTCTCGATCGCCTTGTCGAAATCGGCCTCCACCGTCTTGCGCGAGACCTTTCGGCGCAGGAAGTCCGCCCACAGGAATTCCGAGAACGGCGTGGTGTCCTTGGCGAAGCCGCCCAGGCGGCGCAATTCGCCGGCAAGGCTGCGGAACGGATCGTCCTTGAGATCGGCAACCGATTTTGGCAGGTCGCGAAACTGCCGCCGTTCGCCCTTGGCGTCGTAAGGATAGACCCAACGCTTGTTGTCCATCACGCCCCAGAAGGCCTCGCGCTCGACCATGCGGAGGTCGCCGACGATGGTCACCAGCACCTCCTTGACGCCTTCGTCGTGCAGCGCGCGGCCGAGGTGATGATGGTCGATCACATAATAGCGCGCGTCGGGACCGTAGACGACGGGGATCATGTGCTTGCCGAGCAGATCGGCCTGCTTCTTCTTGTCATGCTCGCGCCAGCGCTTGCGCTTCTCCTTGACCTCGCGCATGCCGACCGTCATCTGCGTCGGCCGGAGCGACAGGATCGGGACCGGGTGCACTCTCGGCTCACGCGCGTTGGTCGTGGTCATGGTCGAAGGCCCCTCGCATGGATGCAACTGACGGTTCAGGTTCCACGACTATGACATGGGCCATGCGGCGGCAAAACGTGTTCGGAAGGACGCGGAGATCACAAGCCGATGTAGAGGGGAACGAAGGTGTGAAATCCTTGGCCC
Organism: Bradyrhizobium sp. CCBAU 11430; assembly: GCF_028128855.1. Taxonomy (NCBI): domain Bacteria; kingdom Pseudomonadati; phylum Pseudomonadota; class Alphaproteobacteria; order Hyphomicrobiales; family Nitrobacteraceae; genus Bradyrhizobium; species Bradyrhizobium sp. CCBAU 11430. The sequence goes on along the minus strand of NZ_LBJV01000007.1, from coordinate 434,856 downwards.
TTGCTACCTCTGTTGTTGCAACGCAACCCTTGCATCCCTGCCGCCGACACGACGGCCGGTTCCGCGGTCGCTTCCCACAATCCATGCACAAATAGTGCGAGCGTACAAATGCACGCGGGCATTGCGAAGATTTTCTGCAACACGTTCATCACGTGTGCTATCTAAAATCGCTGCTTCGGAGTGATCCCCGCCCCATGACGACCCAGCGGCCCATAAGCTCTGACGACGAGCACCGGGTGCTCCAGTTCAGGCCGCGCACCTCGCCTTCCCCGACGGTCCACCGCGGCAGCGGTACCGTGCAGCCGTTGCGAGTCGCCCCCGAACCGCTCGACCTGTCGCGCTACGAGAAGCCCCGCGCCGAGCCGGACAATTTCCGCCATCGCATGCTCGCCAACATCGCGGCGCTGGCCTTCACCATCGCGCTAACCGCAATCGGAATTTGGCTCGCGGTCAGCATCGCCGACCTGCGCCGGACCCAGGATTGCGTGCTGATGGGCCGTCGCGACTGCGTCAAGATCACGACGCCGCACATCTAGGCCCACCTCGCCCCGGCCCCGGCGGGCACGCGACTTCAGCGGGGCATCCCCAGCCCCGTCTCACCGCCTGCCCGCCTCCATTGAACTCAGGGCGGCGCTCCGATATACGGGCTTTCGACCCGGCCAGAGGGGGGTTTGAGGGCGTCATCAGGGGCGCGATGCCCACCCACCGTGCCACTCTGGATAACCTGACAAATATCCGCAATATATCAAAGGCTTAGTGATGTCTTCCACATTCGATCAGGTCGCCACGATCATCGCTGAAACCTGCGACATCCCGCGCGACACGATCACGCCGGATAGTCATGCCATTGACGATCTCGGCATCGACAGCCTCGATTTCCTTGATATCGCGTTTGCGATCGACAAGCAGTTCGGCATCAAGCTCCCGCTGGAAAAGTGGACCCAGGAGGTCAATGACGGCAAGGCGACCACCGAGCAGTATTTCGTGCTGAAGAACCTGTGCGCCCGCATCGACGAACTGGTTGCGGCCAAGGGCGCGAGCGCCTAAGCGCGCGGTCATGCAACTCGAATACTTCCACATGATCGATCGCATCGTCGACCTCAAGGTCGACGAGAAGACGATCGTCGTCGAAGCGCAGGTCCCGCAGGAGAGCACCATCTTCGAGGGGCACTTCCCGGGTTACCCCTTGATGCCCGGCGTGCTCCTGATCGAATCGATGGCGCAGGCCTCGGGCTGGCTTCAGCTCGGCGTGTTCAAGTTTGAACGCATGCCGATCCTTGCCGCCGTGAAGGAGGCCAAGGTCCGCGGCTCGGTCTTCCCCGGCGATCTCATGAGCATCGAGGCGAGCCTCATCCATGAAGGCTCCGGCTATGCCATGACCGAAGCCAAGATCAGGGTCGGCGGCAAGCTGCGCGCGAATTCGGCGCTCACCTTCACGCTGATCCCCTTCCCCAATGCGGATATGCGCGGCTACATGACGAAAGTCGCCGAGCGCGTCGGCTTTCCGCAACAGGCCGTATCGCCATGACTGACACTGCTTCGAAGCCCGGCCAGACCGAAGTCTGGATCACCGGCATTGGACTCGCGACCTCGCTCGGCGAGGGCCTGGACGCCAACTGGGCCGCGCTTCAGGAGAAGCGCATCAATGTCGACGAGAAGGGCTTTGCGCCCTACATCGTGCATCCCTTGACGCCTGTCAGCTTCGACAGCCAGATCCCGAAGAAGGGCGACCAGCGCCAGATGGAAGCCTGGCAGCGCATCGGCACCTACGCCGCCGGCCTTGCGCTCGATTCAGCCGGGATCAAGGGCAACAAGGACATCCTGTCGAAGATCGACATGGTGGTGGCCGCCGGCGGCGGCGAGCGCGATCTCAACGTCGACACCGGTGTCTTGACGGCCGAGGCCAAGGGCGCGAACGCGCCCGGCTTCCTCAACGAACGGCTGATGAGCGATCTGAGGCCGACGCTGTTCCTGGCGCAGCTCTCCAATCTGCTCGCCGGCAACATCGCCATCGTGCACGGACTTGGCGGCACCTCGCGCACCTTCATGGGCGAAGAGGTCGCGGGCGCCGATGCTGCCCGCATTGCGCTTGCGCGCATCGCCTCGGGCGAGAGCGACATCGCGCTGGTCGGCGGCTCGCATAATGGCGAGCGCAAGGACTTGCTCGTCCTCTACGAATTCGGCGATTTCAACCTCAAGGACAAGTTCGCTCCCGTCTGGGCGCGCAAGGACCACGCCGGCTTCGCGCTCGGATCTGCCGGCGCCTTCCTGGTGCTGGAGTCGAAGGCGCATGCGCAAGCGCGCGGCGCAAAGCCGTTCGCAAGACTGTCGAGCGTCGTCGCCGACCTCGCCCGGCGCAAGCAGCCCGGCGACATGGCCGCGACGCTGGAGCAGCTGTGGGCCAAGCTGCCCAGGCGCGAAGGTAAAGGCGCCATCATCTCAGGCGCAACCGGTGCAGAGCCCGCAACGAGCGAAGAGCGCGGCTTCCTGAAGGGCCATGCCGATTTCCCGGTGCGTTCGACCGGCACGATGTTCGGCCACACCATGGAGACGCAATTCCCGCTCGGCATCGCGCTCGCCGCGCTGTCGATCTCGCGCGGTGCGCTGTTCCCGCCGAACGATTCGACGGGCACCGAGATTGAAATGCAGGGAGCGCCCACCCAGATTGTGGTGGTGGGGGCCGGACACTGGCGCGGCGAAGGCATGGCGCTGGTCGAGGCAGTTAGCTAGCTCTATCGGGGGATCGACATGACTGCACCACGCGACAAACTCGGGCGCCCCGTCGTCGTCGTCACCGGCATGGGCATCATGACCTCGCTCGGTGCCGGCAAGGCCGACAATTGGGCCAAGCTCGTTGCCGGCGAATCCGGCATCCGTACCATCACGCGCTTTCCGGTCGACGGCCTCAAGACCACGATGGCCGGCACCGTCGATTTCGTCAGCGTCGATCCATTCTCCTCCACCGGCCTGTCCGAGCGGATGGCTGAGCTCGTGACGGAAGAAGCGCTCGAGCAGGCCGGCATCGGCGCCAAGGCCGATTTCCCGGGGCCCCTCTTCCTCGCGGTTGCGCCGGTCGAGGTCGAATGGCCACAGCGACGCGAGCTCGGCCGCGCCGTCGGCGCGCTCGACTTCAACTATGACGATCTCTTGCGCATCTCCGGCGGCGGCAAGTACAGCGCCTATCATCACCGCTTCATGTTCGGCTCGGTGGCCGCGCATCTCGCCGAGACCTTTGGCACCAAGGGCTCGCCGATCTCGCTGTCGACGGCCTGCGCGTCCGGAGCCACCTCGATCCAGCTCGGCGTCGAGGCGATCCGCCGCGGCGAGACCGATGCTGCGCTGTGCGTCGCGACCGACGGCACCGTGAACCCCGAGGCCCTCGTGCGCTTCTCGCTGCTCTCGGCGCTGTCGACCCAGAACGATCCGCCGCAGGCGGCCTCCCGCCCCTTCTCCAAGAACCGCGACGGCTTCGTCATGGCCGAAGGCGCCGGCGCGCTCGTGCTGGAAAGCTACGAGGCCGCCACCGCGCGCGGCGCAAAGATCCTCGGCGTGATCGCCGGCTGCGGCGAGCTCACCGATTCCTTCCATCGCACCCGCTCTTCGCCCGACGGCAAGCCGATCATCGGCTGCATGAACAAGACGCTGGCCGATGCCGGCATGACGCCGGACCAGATCGACCACATCAACGCGCACGGCACGGCGACGCCCGAGAACGACAAGATGGAGTTCAACACGACATCGGCCGTGTTCGGCGAGCTCGCGCAGAAGATTCCGGTGACCTCCAACAAGTCGATGGTCGGCCACACCATCTCGGCGGCAGGCGCGGTCGAGGCGATCTTCTCGCTGCTCACGCTCGAGCATCAGCGCATCCCGCCGACGATCAACTACGAGACGCCGGATCCCACGATCCTGTTCAACGTCGTCGGCAACAAGGCGCGCGACGCCCGCGTCACCGCGGTGATGTCGAACTCGTTCGGCTTCGGCGGCCAGAACGCCTCGCTGATCCTGACCCGCGAACCGGCCTGACCGGACGCATGGCGCTGCTTCCTGCGAGGACGAAGGCCCGCGCGCGGGAGGCTGCGAAATCGATCGGCGGCAGCCTGATCGGCGCCGCCACCGTCGGTATGCTGCGCACCACGCGCTATTTCGATCCGGTCAAGACCTCGGACTTTTTCGCGCGCGTGGTGAAGCTGATCGGCCCGCGCCTGCGCGAGCACCGCATCGGTCGCGCCAACCTCACCGCGGCGTTTCCGGAGAAGTCGCCCGAAGAGATCGAAGCCATCCTGATGGGCGTCTGGGAGAATCTCGGCCGCGTCGGCGCCGAATTCGCCCATATGGATCACGTCTGGGATTACGACCGCGACCATCCCGAAAACAGCCGGATCGAACTCCCGGCGCGCAGCATCGAGCTGTTCGACCAGATCCGCGACGACGGCAAGCCGGCGCTGATCTTTGCAGCTCACCTCGCCAATTGGGAGTTGCCGGCGCTCGCCGCCGTCTCGCATGGCCTCGATGCCGCGATCCTCTACCGTCGGCCGAACATCGCATCTGCCGACCGCATCATCCAGGAGATGCGCCAGGTCAACATGGGCACGCTGATCCCGGCCGGGCGCGACGCGCCGCTCCGCCTCGCGCAGGCGCTGAAGGACGGCAAGCACGTCGCCATGCTGATCGACCAATATCTGACCGGCGGCGTCGAGGTCACCTTCTTCGGCCGCAAGACCCGCGCCAACCCGATGCTGGCCCGCCTGCTCCGCCAGGTCGAATGTCCGATCCACGGCGTCCGCATCATCCGCCTGCCCGGCGACCGCTTCACCGCCGAGATCACCGAGGAGGTCCGACCGGTGCGCGATGCCGACGGCAAGATCGACATCCAGGGCACGACCCAGGCGATCACCAGCGTCGTGGAAGGCTGGGTGCGCGAGCATCCCGAGCAGTGGTTGTGGCTGCACCGCAGGTGGCGGTAGTTGCCGTCACTGCGAGGAGCTAAGCGACGAGCAATCCAGAGTGCCCTCACCGAGAGATTCTGGATTGCTTCGCTCCGCTCGCAATGACGAGTGCTGCCCCTCTACCTTCCCGTCTTCACCTTAGTCCACAGCCGGTTGATGATCCGCTGCGTCGCCGGCTCGCGCGCGGTGATGACGAACAGCTTTGCGAGCGTCGCCTCGTCCGGATAGATGTTCTTGTCGTTCAAAATCTTCGGATCGACCAGCTTCTGGCTGGCGAGGTTGCCGCTTGCGTAGGACAGGAAGTCCGAGTTCTTGGCGGCGACGTCCGGACGGTAGAGATAGTTGATCAGCTCGTAGGCTTCCCTCACGTTCTTTGCGTCCGCGGGGATCGCGAGATTGTCGAAGAACATCTGCGCGCCCTCCTTCGGGATCGCGTAGCCGATCTCGATGCCACTGCTGTTGTCTTTCTTGGCCTCGGCCGCGCGGGCGCGCGCCTGCATGATGTCGCCGGACCAGCCGACCACGAAGCAGATCTCGCCGGTCGCGAGCGCGCTGAGATATTCGGAGGAGTGGAATTTGCGCACGGAGGGGCGGACTTTTGCGACGACATCGGCGGCCTTCTCGAGGTCAGCCTGCTTGGTCGAGTTCGGATCGAGCCCGAGATAGTTCAGCGCCGCCGGAAAGATGTCGTCGGCGGAGTCGAGCATGTGGACGCCGCAATCTCTAAATTTGGCGAGGTTCTCCGGCTTGAAGACGATGTCCCAGCTGTCGATCTTCGCGTCGGGCCCCAGGATCTGCTTCACCTTGGCGACATTGTAGCCGATGCCCGTCGTGCCCCACATATAGTTGGCGGCGTAATTGTTGCCGGGATCGTAGGTCGCAAGGTTCTTGGTTACCATCGGCCAGGCATTTTCCAGGTTCGGCAGCTTCGACTTGTCGAGCTTCTGGAAAATGTTGGCCTTGATCTGGCGCTGCAGGAAATAGGCCGTGGGCACCACGACGTCGTAGCCGGACTTGCCGGCCATCAGGCGCGTCTCCAGCGTCTCGTTGGCATCGAAGGTGTCGTAGACCACCTTGATGCCGGTCTCCTTGGTGAAGGCCTCGAGGACGTCTGGCGCCATATAGTTGGACCAGTTGTAGAAATTGACGACCCGCTCCTCGGCCCTGACAGGGGCGGAAAGCAAATTCAGCGTGGCGGCGATCGCGAGGCCAAGGCCAAATCCGCAGCGGCCGACATTCGTCATCTCTACCTCTTGCGACCGCGCACCGCGTCCGACAACCGTTCCAGGGCGGTGTCGAGGGTCTCGTCCTTCTTGGCAAAGCAGAAGCGCACCACTGAGGTCACGGGATCCTGCTCGTAGAAGGCCGAGACCGGGATCGCCGCGACCTTGTAGTCCTTCACGATCCGCCAGCAGAACTCGATGTCGCTCTCGTTGAGCCCGAGCGGCGACAGGTCGACGGTGAGGAAGTAGGTTCCTTGCGACTTCAGCACGGGGAAGCCGAGGCTCTCCAGCCCCTTGGTCAGGCGGTCCCTGCTCCGCGTCAAATCCTTGCGCATCGACAGGAAGTAGTCGTCGGACTTGCCGAGGCCGTAGGCGACGGCGGCCTGCAGGTTCGGCGCGGTGGTGAAGGTCAGGAACTGGTGCACCTTGGCGGCGACGCGCAACAGCGGCGGCGCGGCGCAGACGAACCCGATCTTCCAGCCGGTCAGCGAGAAGATCTTGCCGGCCGAGCCGACCTTGATGGTGCGCTCGCGCATGCCCGGAATAGTGATCAGCGGGATGTGCTTGTGCTCGTCGAAGGTGACGTGCTCCCAGACCTCGTCGCAGATCGCGATGACGTCGAACTCCTGACAGTAGCGCGCCAAGAGCTCGAGATCCTCGCGCGGAAAAACCACCGCGCTGGGATTCAAGGGGTTGTTGAAGAGCACCGCCTTGGTCTTTGAATTGAAGACGCTTTTCAGCATGTCCTCATTCAGCCGCCAGTGCGGCGGCTCCAGCCGCACGAGGCGCGGGATGCCGCCGGCCTGGCGGATGATCGGCAAATAGGAATCATAGACCGGCTGGAAGCACACCACCTCGTCGCCGGGCTGCACCACCGCGAGGATCGCCGAGGTCAGTGCCTCGGTGCCGCCGGAGGTGACCATCACCTCGCTCATCGGATCGAGCTTGAGCCCGTGCCAATGGCCGTAATGGGTCGCGATCGCCTGGCGCAGCTCCGGCAGGCCCATCATCGACGGGTATTGGTTATAGCCGTTCAGCGAGGCCTCGGCCGCGGCGCGGCGGATGTCCTCCGGACCCGGATCGTCGGGAAAGCCCTGGCCGAGATTGATGGCGGCATTGTCGCGCGCGGCCTGCGACATCGCCTCGAAGATGGTGACGGGAAGGTCGGCGAAGACCTTGTTCAGCGAAGAGCTCTTGGACGTCATCGCGGGGCTAGCCACCGACCTTGCTGGGAAGCCCCGCCGCCTTCCAGCCCAGCATGCCGCCGGCCAGATGCTTGTCGTAAGGCAGGCCCGCCGCCTGAGCCGCGAGCGAGGCCGTCACCGAGCGTTTTCCGGAACGGCAGGCGAACACGACGTCCTTGCCTTGGGGATCGGGGATCGCCTTGGGATCGAAGGTCGAGAGCGGCACCACGACGCCGTAGGGATAGGCCTCGGCTTCGACCTCGTTCGGCTCGCGCACGTCGACGAGGAGATAGCGGCCCTCCGCCACACCCTTGGAGACCTCGTCCGGGGTCAGATCCTGCACCTGGTTTGCCACATCATCCTCCAACGTCGCGCGTGCCAGCCGGACCTATCCCGGCCGGCGGCAACCTCGCCTCTCGGCTCACGAAAATCAAGCGCTACAAAGGCTTGAGCCGCGCGGCGCAAGTTAAAGCTAAATCGCAGCGACTTGAAGTGGGGCGTTCAGGACGCCCGAATCTGCTGCTGCACCTCTCACCACTCGTTCGGCGTCATTCCCCCCGAAGGCGGGAAATCCAGCACGCCGCGGCTCCTCGGTCCTAGCCGGGCGATGACAGCGGTGGAACTAGATCGTCACCTGCGTTCCGACCTCGACCACGCGGCCAGAGGGGATCTGGAAATAGTCAGTGGCGTCGTTGGCCGAGCGGCTGAGCGAGATGAACAGCCGGTCCTGCCAGCGCGGCATGCCGGAATGGACGGCGGGCTTGAGCGCTCTGCGCGACAGGAAGAACGAGGTCGACATGATGTCGAACTGCCAGCCGAGCTTGCGGGCGATCGCCAGGGCTTTCGGCACGTTGGGCGATTCCATGAAGCCGAACTTCAGCGTCACCTTGGAGAAGGTCGGTGAGATCTGCTCCAGTTTCACGCGCTCGGCCGGATCGATCCGTGGGGTCTGCGCCGTCTCGATGGTGAGAATGACATTCTTCTCGTGGAGCACTTTGTAGTGCTTCAGACTATGCATCAGCGCGGTCGGCGCGCTGAGCGGGTCGGAGGTCAGGAACACCGCGGTGCCGGGCACCCGCTGCGGCGGCCGCTTCTCCAGCATCGCCACGAGATCGGCGAGCGGGAACTCGAGTTTGCGCGACTTCTCGAACAAGAGGCGGCTGCCGCGCCGCCACGTGTACATCAGGATGATCATGAGCGCGCCGAGCGCCAGCGGCACCCAGCCGCCTTCGAACACCTTGAGCAGGTTGGCGGCCAGGAACGTGAGGTCGAGAAACAGGAACGGCGCAATCAGCGCTCCGGCCGCGAGCGGCGACCAGCGCCAGACCTTCCAGATCACGACGAAGCCCATCATCGCCGTGACCACCATGGTCCCGGTGACCGAGATGCCGTAGGCCGAGGCGAGCGCGCTGGACGAGCGAAACAGGAGCACCAGCAGCACCACCGCGACCAGCAGCAGCTGGTTGATGCGCGGGATGAAGATCTGGCCGGAATGGGCTTCCGACGTATGGCGAATTTCGAAGCGCGGCAACAGGCCGAGCTGGATCGCCTGGCGCGTCAAGGAATAGGCGCCTGTGATGACCGCCTGGCTGGCGATGACGGTCGCCATGGTGGCGAGCACGACCATGCAGCCGCGGAAGAAGCCCTGCGGGAAGAGCTGGAAGAAGGGGCTGACGATGGCGCCGGGATCGCCGAGCACGAGGGCGCCCTGCCCGAGATAGTTCAGCGCGAGCGACGGCAGCACGATGAACAGCCACGCGGTCTGGATCGGTCGCTTGCCGAAATGGCCGAGATCGGCATAGAGCGCCTCAGCCCCGGTGACCGCGAGGAACACCGCGCCCAGCGTCACGAAGCCGATGATGCCGTGGTGGAACATGAAAGAGACCGCATAGAGCGGGTTCAGCGCATACAGCACTTGCGGCTGTTGGATGATCGGATGGATCGCCGCCGCGGCAAGGACCGCAAACCAGACGCACATGATCGGGCCGAAGAAGGCGGCGACGCGGGCGGTTCCGCGCGACTGCACGGCGAACAGGCAGACCAGGATGACCACGGTTAGCGGCACGATATAGGGCTCGAACCGCAGCGTGACGTCCTTCATGCCTTCGATCGCGGACAGCACCGACAGCGCAGGCGTGATCACGGCATCGCCATAGAACAGCGCGCCGGAAATGATGCCGAGCAGGACGACGGTCGCCCCGCCGGTGCCGACCGCGCGCTGGGCCAGCGCCATCAGCGCCAGCGTGCCGCCCTCGCCGTTGTTGTCGGCGCGGAGCAGGATCACGACGTATTTGAGCGTCACCACGACGATCAGTGCCCACAGGATCAGCGAGACCACGCCGAGCACCGCCGCCGGCGTCGGCAGCCCGTCCGCGCCCGATGCCGCCATCACCGCCTCGCGGAACGCGTAGAGCGGGCTGGTGCCGATATCGCCGTAGACGACGCCGATGCTGCCGAGGGTCAGCGCGCCGAAACGGGCGGTGGTATGGGCCTCGCCATGCCCATTGGCCGCCGCCGTTTCCGGGGCGGAAATCACTATGTCGCTTGTCATGGGAGAGCCCAGTGGCCTCTAAAATGCTTCACTGCACAATGGCGGAAGAGCGCGCGGCTTATAGTCCTGCGCTACCGGCATAGCCTAGCCCGATTCCGGGGCTTAGACATGCAAATTTGCATGACTAAGGCAGTTGCGTTCTAGATGGTGACTTGGGTTCCGACTTCAACCACCCGTCCCGTGGGGATCTGGAAGTAATCCGTGGCGTCGTTGGCGGACCGGCTGAGCGCAATGAACAAATGGTCCTGCCACAGCGGCATGCCCGACTGCGCTGACGCCTTCAGCGACCTCCGGGACACGAAGAACGACGTCGACATGATGTCGAACTGCCAGCCCTGCTTGCGCGCGATCGCAAGTGCCTTGGGCACGTTCGGCTGCTCCATGTAGCCGAAGCGCAGCCGGACCTTCGAGAACTTCTCGCTGATCTTCTCCATCCGGAATCGCTCGGACAGATCGACCCGCGGCGTATGCGCGGTCTCGATGGTCAGGATCACGTTGTGCTCGTGCAGCACCTTGTTGTGCTTGAGATTGTGCAGCAGCGCGGTCGGCACAAAGGAGGGATCGCTGGTCAGGAACACCGCGGTGCCCTTGACGATGTGCGGGGGCCGCTTCTCCAGGCTGCGGATCAGATCGTCCAGCGGCACCTCGATCCGGCGCGTCTTCTGGATCAGGATCCCGGAGCCCTTCCGCCAGGTCCAGATCGTTCCCGCCATGGCCACGCCGAACAGCAGCGGCACCCAGGCGCCCTCAAGCAGCTTCAAGAGATTGGCGCTGAAGAAGCTCAGATCGACGATGACGAAGGGCATGATCACGGCCGCAGCCGTGGCAGCGCGCCAGTTCCACAATTTCCAGATCACGATGAAGCCCATGATGCCGTCGGCGACCATGGTGGTGGAGACCGCGATGCCGTAAGCCGACGCCAGATTGCTGGGGGTGTGGAACAAGAGCACCAGCAGCATCACGCCGATCAGCAGCAGTCGATTCACCCGCGGCAGGTAGATCTGGCCGGCGTGAGTCTCGGAGGTGTAGCGGACCTCGAAGCGCGGCAAGAGGCCGAGCTGCACCGCCTGATAGACCAGCGAATAGGCGCCGGTGATCACCGCCTGGCTCGCGATAACGGTCGCGGCCGTCGCAAGCCCGACCAGCGGCAGCACCAGGCTCTCGGGCACCATGCGATAGAACGAGTGCTCGATCGCGCTGGGATCAGACAGCACCAGCGCGCCCTGCCCGAAATAGTTGATCAAGAGCGCGGGCAGCACAAAGAACATCCAGGCCGACTGGATCGGCTTGCGCCCGAAATGGCCGAGATCCGCATAGAGCGCCTCGCCCCCGGTCACCGCCAGGAACACGGCGCCAAGGGTGACGAGGCCAATCGTGCCGTGGGACAGCACGAACTGCACGGCGTAATAGGGATTGATCGCCGCCAGCACCGAGGGATCGTCGGCGATGTGGACCGCTCCCATCACGGCGATGACGGCGAACCAGATCACCATCACCGGCCCGAAGGCCGAGGCCACCAGCGCCGTCCCCTTGCTCTGGACCGCGAACAGCAGCACCAGGATGAGGACGGTGAGCGGCACCACGTAATGCTCGAGCGCGGGGGTTGCGAGCTTCAGGCCTTCGACCGCCGATAGCACCGAGATCGCCGGCGTGATCATGGAATCGCCGATGAACATGGAAGCGCCGACCACGCCGAGGGCGAGCAGGAACCAGCTCCGCCGCCCGAGCGCGCGCTGGCCGAGCGCCATCAGCGAGAGCGTGCCGCCCTCCCCGTTGTTGTCGGCGCGCAGCAGCAGCAGCACGTATTTGGCGGTGACGACGATCAGCAGCGCCCACAGGATCAGCGAGAGCACGCCGAGAACCATGACCCGCGAGACCGGCTCGCCATGAGCGGCGCCCCTGACCGCCTCGTGGAATGCGTAGAGCGGCGAGGTGCCGATATCGCCGAACACGACGCCGATGCTCCCGAGCGTAAGGGACCAAAAGCCCGAGGTGACCGGCCCGTCCTGGGTCTCGGTCTGTGTGATGCTCGCCGTCATGAAGATGGAAAACGCTTCTTCCCTGGAATTGATCCGGCGCCTTTTGACGCTTCCGGTGCGCCTGTCAATCGGCGCACCACCATAGCAGGCGCAGAGCCGGATGCTGTGACGCTGCAGCCACGCTCATTGCCAGCGCGACGACATGCCTCAGGTAGAATGGTAGCGCAAGGGGCCTATTTTCCGGGCAGGATCTCGTCGGAAAAAGGTGCTCACCGTGCCCGGGTGATGCTCACGGCTTCAGATTCGGCGGCAGCGGCGGATCTTCGCGCATCAGGGTGATGGTCACCCGCCGGTTGGCCGCGAGCGAGGGATCGTCCGGAAACAACGGCTGGGTATCTGCCTTGCCGGAGACGGCGAAGATGTGCGACGGCGGCAGGCCCTCGCGTTCGAGGATCTGGCGAACGGCATTGGCGCGGTCGGCCGACAGATCGAAGGCGCCGTAGTCGCTGCGGGTCGGCACGAAGCCGGCCGCTGTGTGGCCGGCGATGGAGACGCGGAGCGGCGTGGCCTTGAGCGGGATCGCGAGCTTCTCGACCAGGCGGCGGGTGCGGTCATAGGGCACCTTGGAGCCGTCGGCGAACATCGAGCGGCCGTCCTGGTCGACGATCTCCAGATTGAGACCCTGCTTGGTCTCCTCGAACATGATGTGCTTGGACATCTCGGTCAGCTCCGGCATGTCCTGCAACGCCTGGCGCAGCGAGGCCGCGGCGAGCGCGAAATTGCGGTCGACCTTGATCTTCGCGCCCGACGTCTTGTCGCGATCTTCCTGGTCCGGGGTCGGCGTGTTGGAGGCATCCTCGGGCTGGATATGGTCGACGTTCTTCAGCCGCGGGCGGGTCGGCAAACCGTCGGACTCGACGATGCCGGCATAGCGCGCCTCGCTCTGCACGCCGAAGGCGTCGCGCATCGATCCCGCGACGATCTTCAGCTTGTTGGCGTCCTGCGTCGAGAACGCCACGAGCATCACGAAGAAGCTCATCATCAGGCCCATGAGGTCGGCGAAGGTCACGAACCAGCCGTGACCGCCTCCATGGGCATCGCCGCGTTTCTTCTTGGCCATGTCTCAAAATCCCGGCGGGCGGGCTTACGCCGGCACCGGCTCGCCCTCGGCGTGGCGATGCTTCTCCGGCAGGTAGGCCAGCAGCATTTCGCGCACCAGGGTCGGGCTCTTGGAGTCGCGGATCATCAGGATGCCGTCGATGATCAGCGTGCGGTTGGTCTCCTCGTCCAGCAGCTTGCCGTGCAGCTTGTCGGCGATCGGCAGACAGAACAGGTTCGCGACCAGCGCGCCGTAGAGCGTGGCGAGCAGCGCGGTCGCCATGAACGGGCCGAGCTTGGAAGGGTCGGTCATGTTGGCGAACATCTGCACCATGCCGATCAGGGTGCCGATCATGCCGAAGGCCGGAGCGCAGTCGCCGATGGCGCGATAAATCTTGCTGCCCTCGTCGAGGTGCATGAGGAAGTTGTCGCGGTCGCGCTCGAGATTGTCGCGGATGAAGTCGAGGTCATAGCCGTCGGCGACGTAGCGGATGCCCTTGGCGAGGAAGGGCTCGTCGGTCTCGACCTTTTCCAGACCCACCGGGCCCTGCTTGCGGGCGATCTCGGCGATGCGGGCGAGCTCGTCGACGAGGTCGTGCGCCGACAGGCGGCTCATGGTGAAGGCGAACTTGGCGCCGAGCGGAAGGCCGTGCAGGAGTGCCGAGAGCGGAAAGCGGATCATGGTGGCGGAGATCGAGCCGCCGAAGATGATGATCATGGCATGTTCGGAGATGAACATGTGAAGGTCGCCGCCCATGAAGATCATCATCGTGATGACGATGATGCCCGCAATGAGCCCGACGCTCGTCATGATATCCATGGGATACTCCAACGCGTACGCAACAACGGCCGTCCTGGCCGCTGGCGCGGCCCAACCCCGAACCGCATCGGAAACCCTAGAGTGCCGCCCTTAAAGCCGCGTAAAGGTTAAGTTGAGCCGGCGCGCCAGACCGGGGCAACGCATCGGGATGAGGCCGGCTTTGCCGACTGCCGACACGAATTTCAACGCTTTGCTAACCATGATTGCGGCGCGCTAGCGTGCCAGGCCCGTCAGCTTCAGGCTCAGTTCGCGCAGGCGCTTGCGGGCAGCTGCATCGTAGCCCTGCGGATTGGCACGCGCCTCGCTCATGCCGTTGAAGAACAGGCCGCTCTTGCCTGCGACATCGTCGCCCCCGACGAGGCGCAGGATCGCCGCGCCGCCCTGCTCCACCGTCGAGATCGGCGTGACGCCGCCGGCGCGCACCATCGTGGTGTTCATGTAGGTCGCCGGATGCAGCGCGTTCACGGTGATGCCCGCGCCCTTCAGTTCGTCCGCGAGATCGATGGTGAACATGATCTGGGAGAGCTTGCTCTGTGCATAGGCACGCGAACCGCTGTAGCCTTTCGTGATCATGACGTCGTCGAAGTCGATCGGGTGCTGGCCGAGGGAAGCGACGTTGACGATCCGCGACGGCGCCGCAGTCTTGAGCAGCGGCAACAACAGATGGGCCAGCAGGAAACCGGAGAGGTAGTTCACGGCAAAGCGCAGCTCGTGACCGTCGGCGCTGACTTGTCGCTGCGGCCCATCGTTTTGCGAACCGATGCCGGCATTGCTGATGAGGACGTCGAGACGTTGATGATCGCGGATGACCGCTTCGGCGAGCGCTCGCGTACCCGACATCGACGACAGATCGGCCTGGTAGAAGGCCGGCGCGGCACCGCCGGCTTTCGCGATCTCGTCGCTCAACACCTTCGCGCGCGTCGCATCGCGGCCATGGATCAGGACCCTTGCACCGTCTTCGGCCAGCCGGCGCGCGACGTAGCGGCCGACGCCGTCGGTCGAGCCGGTTACCAGGATCGTCTTGCCATTCATCTTCATCGTGCGTCCTCCGGCTGCGGCCCTGCGCCACGGGGGCGGAACGAGGGATGACTGCTATTCTAGGGCCCTGCGGCATGCTCCATCGCGGGAGCCGTTTTGCAATGTTGACGCTGTTCAGCCTTCTCACCGCGCTGCCTGCGGTGTTGGCGCTCCACCTGCTCGAGCCGGAACTCGTTCTGCCGGCCTTCAGCCTCGTGCTCTTTGCCGAGGCCGCCTTCGCGGTGATCGCAGCGCGCTTGATTCACCTTCCGGACAATGCGGAGGACATCACGCTGTGGGACCTTGCAGGCGGCTTCACCCTGATCGGGTGCGCCGCCGCGATGTTCGGCGAGCCGGATCAGGCCGCCCTGTTTCTGACGGAACAGGGTGACCCGCGACCGGTGTCGCGGCCTTAGGCCGCCTCATCACCCCTCAGTGGATCTCCGCCGAACGCTTCAGCGCGGCCTTCAGCTTCTCGAGCGAAAAGTCGGGGCTGCGGGCGATCTCCAGAATCGGCGTCTCGCGGCGGCCGCAGAGCTCGGCGGCCTCCGGCAGCTTTGCTGCGATGTCGAGCGGGATCACGATGGCGCCATGCTGGTCGGCGTGGATCAGATCGTCAGACTTCACGGTCATGCCGGCAACGCGAACCTCGCCGCCAAAGCTCTCCGCATGCACCCAGGCATGCGACGGACCGATCGAGCCGGCCAGCGCCTGGAAGCCCGGCGCCCATTGCGGGATGTCGCGGATCGAGCCGTCGGTGATGACGCCGAGGCAGCCGAGCGCCTTGTGCACGTTGCTCTGCACCTCACCCCAGAACGCGCCGTAGCCGACGTCGGGACCATCGATATCCTGAATCACCGAGATGCGCGGACCATGGCCGGTGCCGACATATTCGTAATACTCGATGCGGCGCCTGGACTGCTCTTCGGCCGGAAGCGAGGATTTCAGCACCGAGCGGATCGCGACCGTACGGGCATAGCCGACGATCGGCGGCAGGTCGGGAAACGGGCAGACCAGTTGCTTGGTGGTGTAGCCGATCAGCCGGCGCTCGGGCGCCACAATCTCCATGGCATTGCAGATCGTCGGCGTGTCGTAGCGGCCCAGCGCTTCGAGGACGGAAGCGGGCAGCGGCCCGGTCGCTTTATCAGTCACGGCGTTCTCTCCCAGATTGGCGGTCGCTGTTGGCGCGATGCCGCCGGCACAGGGCGATATAGCCGAGATCAGGTCTCAGCCCAACTCGGGGAGCCTCATGGCAGATATCCGCGTGTGGCCGCTCAGTGCAGCCGTCCGGGCCGGTCGTCGTCGTCGTTGGGCGGCTCCGACAAATTCGCCAGCGTCGGCGCCGACGGCGGTGAGGTGACCTCGCCTCCCGACGGCGCGGAGGCTTCCATCGCGCGGGCCTGGTCGCGATAGGATTTGTAGCCGAGCGGCAGGCAGAGCAGGTACAGGACGGTGCCGGACGAGAGTACGTGCCAGGGATAGGCGATCAGCAGCGCGATGAAGACGATCACCGCGACGAACGCCGGCAGCACCAGCTCCGGCGGCACGCGCATGCGCTTGGTCTTGCCGGAGAACACCGGCAGGCGCGACACCATCAGGAAGGCGATCAGCAGCGTATAGGCCGCCGTCATCGCGGCGGGCCAGCGGCCGAGATCGAGGAACGCAACATAGATCGGCAGCAGCACGGTGATCGCGCCGGCCGGCGCCGGCACGCCCGTGAAGAAATTGGCAGCGAAGGCCGGCTTGTTCGGGTCGTCCATGGTGGCATTGAAGCGCGCCAGGCGCAGGCCGCCGGAGATCGCGAACACCATGGCGGCGATCCAGCCGGCATTGCCGAGCTCGTGCAGCTGCCAGAAATACAGCATCAGGCCCGGCGCGACGCCGAAATTGACGAAATCGGCGAGGCTGTCGAGCTCGGCGCCGAACTTGGACTGCCCCTTGATCATGCGCGCGATGCGGCCGTCGATGCCGTCGAGGGCGGCCGCGAACACGATGGCGTAGACGGCGAGCGACATCCGCCCTTCGATCGACAGGCGGATCGAGGTCAGACCGGCGCAGATCGCCAGCAGCGTGATGACGTTGGGCACCAGCATCCGCACCGGAATCGGGCGGAACCGCCGGCGGCGTACGTCAGGGTCTTTGAAGTCATAGGGCGTCATCGCGGGTCCTCACCTCAAGGCGAGATATAGCAAGCCGCGTCTCGCTCCGCCATTGCGGCGGAAGGCCCCCACAGACCGACTTATTGGTTAATTGGCGCGGAAGGCGCGACTGGGGTCGTCTCCGGAAAGATCGGCCAGAATCGTCTCGCCGGCGATCGCGGTCTGCCCTTCCGAGACCAGCGCCTTGATCCCCACAGGCAGATAGACATCGAGCCGGGAGCCGAAGCGGATCAGGCCGAAGCGCTCGCCGGCGCCGATCGCCTGGCCCTCCCTGACGAAGCAGACGATGCGCTTGGCGACGAGCCCTGCGATCTGCACCACGCCGATCCGCGCCGTCGCCGTCGAGATGACCAGCGAGTTGCGCTCATTGTCCTCGCTGGCCTTGTCGAGCTCGGCATTGATGAAAAGGCCGGGCCGGTAGGCGATGCGGTCCACCCTGCCCGCCACGGGAGCGCGGTTCACGTGGCAGTTGAACACGCTCATGAACACCGAGATGCGCGGCAGCGGCCGGTCGCCGAGCCCGAGCTCGGCCGGCGGCAGCGCCATGGTGATCATCGAGACGCGGCCGTCAGCCGGCGACACCACAAGCCCCTCGCGCACCGGCGTCACACGGACGGGGTCGCGGAAGAACAGCGCGCACCACACGGTCAGGATCGTGCCGATCCACCCCAAAGGCGACCACAGCCAGAACAGGACGAGGCTTGCCAGCGCAAAGCCGCCGATGAAGGGATAGCCCTCCTTGTGGATCGGCGGGATCTGACGCTGGATCGAATCGAGAATGGACATCGGTATCTGCCGCTCGGGGTTAATGGCACGGGTCGTCGCGCGGGCCTGTTTAGGCCAGAGTTGGGACCGGAGACAAGGTCACTCCGCTGCCGCAGGCGCCGTCAGGGCGTCATCGACCGGCGGCGGCTCCCGGTTGGGGGCCTCGCTGGTATCGGCCATCTTGGCCAGTTTCTCGCGTGCCGCCTCGGCCTCACGCTGCCTGTTCCACATGCTGGCATAGAGACCGCCATGCGCGAGCAGCTGGCCATGGGTCCCCCGCTCGGCAATGCGGCCCTGGTCCAGCACGATGATCTCGTCGGCCCCGACGATGGTCGAAAGCCGGTGCGCGATCACCAGCGAGGTGCGGTTCTTCGCCACGCGGTCGAGCGCGCCCTGGATCTCGTGCTCGGTATGGGTATCCAGCGCCGAGGTCGCCTCGTCCAGCACCAGGATCGGCGGCGCTTTCAGGACGGTGCGCGCGATCGCGACGCGCTGCTTCTCGCCGCCGGACAGTTTGAGCCCGCGCTCGCCGACCTGGGTCTCGTAGCCCTTGGGCGCCATGCGGATGAAATGGTCGATCTGCGCCAGCTGCGCGGCCTCTTCGACTTCGGCGTCATCGGCGTCCCAGCGGCCGTAGCGGATGTTGTAGCGGATGGTGTCGTTGAACAGCACCGTGTCCTGCGGCACCATGCCAATGGACGCGCGCAGCGAATCCTGCGTCACCGCGCGGATGTCCTGGCCGTCGATCAGGATCTTGCCGCCGGAGACGTCATAGAGGCGGAACAGAAGGCGCGAGATGGTCGACTTGCCTGCGCCCGACGGGCCGACGATGGCAACGGTCTTGCCGGCCGGCACCTCGAAGCTGATGCCCTTGAGGATCGGGCGGGTCGGCTCATAGGCGAAGCGCACGTCCTCGAAGCGCACGGTGCCGGCGGAGATGACCAGCGGCATTGCATCGGGCGCGTCCTTGATCTCGGCCTCGCGGCCGATCACGCCGAACATCTTCTCGATGTCGATGATCGCCTGCTTGATCTCGCGATAGACCATGCCCATGAAGTTCAGCGGCTGGTAGAGCTGGATCATCATGGCGTTGACCAGCACGAAGTCGCCGACCGTGTTGGTGCCGTTGCGCACGCCGATCGCGCACATCAGCATGGTCGCGGTCAGCCCCAGCGTGAAGATCACGGCCTGGCCGGTGTTGAGCACCGCGAGCGAGGTGTAGGTGTGGACGCTCGCCTCCTCGTAGCGCGCGACCGACTTGTCGTAGCGCTGCGCCTCGCGGGCCTCGGCGCTGAAATACTTCACGGTCTCGTAGTTGAGCAGCGAGTCGATCGCCTTGGTGTTCGCCTCCGTGTCGGAATCGTTCATCCTGCGGCGGATGCCGATGCGCCACTCGGTCGCGATGTAGGTGTAGTACATGTAGAGCGTGACCGTGATCAGGGTGGCGACCACGTAACGCCAGTCGAACTGCCAGAGCAGCACGGCCATCAGCAGCGAGACCTCGACGATGGTCGGGATCAGCTGCAGGATCACCATGCGCACGATGACCTCAATGCCCTCGCGCCCGCGCTCGAGCACGCGCGTCAGGCCGCCGGTCTTGCGCTCGAGGTGGAAACGCAATGACAGCTCGTGCATGTGGACGAAGGTGATGGTGGCGAGCTTGCGCACCGCATGCATGGCCACGCGCGCGAAGATGCCGTCGCGCCATTGCGTCAGCAGCGCCATCAAAATGCGCATCGCACCGTAGCTCACGGTCAGCAACAGCGGCGAGGCGATCACCCAGAGGTGCCAATTGTCCGCCTGCACCGGCGCCGTGTTGGCGCCGGTCAGCGCGTCCGTCGCCCATTTGAAGCTGAACGGCACCGTCAGCGTAATCAGCTTGGCAGCGAGCAGCAGCACAAGCGACCACACCACGCGCATCTTCAGGTCGAAGCGGTCGCCCGGCCAGATATAGGGCCACAGATGCGCCAGCGTTCCCATCAGCGTCGCCCGCTCCGGTGGTCCGCCGGGAGGAGGATCGGGAACGTCGGCGCCGTCGAACGATTGAGGTTGGTCCATCAAAAAGCCTGAAAGCCCGCCGGATGCGGGCGTCGCTGCGATTTACGATTTTCGCACGTCATATAGAGCCTTCCCGATGCCAGCGCACCCCGCCAGATGGCGATTCTTTGATTGTTTGCCGTCGTTTACCAGTAGATTTCCGGGAGTATCGAATCACCGATTGGGCTTGACGCCTCTTCGCTGCAATGCATCATGGCACCAATGAGCACGATCAAAACTGTCTGTGTCTATTGCGGCTCCGGCCCCGGAACCAATCCCCGCTTCACCGAAGGCGCCAAGGCGTTCGGCAAGGCGCTCGCCGAGAACAACGTCCGGCTCGTCTATGGCGGCGGCTCGCTCGGCCTGATGGGCTCGGTCGCGACCTCCGTGCTCGATCACGGCGGCACCGTCACCGGCATCATCCCGGAATTCCTGCGGATGCGCGAGAACGCGCTGACACGCGTGCAGGAGATGATCGTCACCCCCGACATGCACGAGCGCAAGCGCTTGATGTTCGAGCGCTCCGACGCCTTCGTGGCGCTGCCCGGCGGCGTCGGCACGCTGGAAGAGCTGGTCGAGCAATTGACCTGGAAACAGCTCGGCCGCCACGCCAAGCCGGTGCTGCTCGCCAACATCGACAATTTCTGGGAGCCGCTGTTCTCGCTGCTGTCGCACATGCGGCAGACCGAGTTCATCCGCGCCGGCCTTTCGGTCGACATCCTCAAGGCCGATCGAGTCGAGGACATCTTGCCGAAGCTGAAGGCGGCCGCAGCCCAGATCGACGAGGCCGAGAAGAAGCTCGCCCCGGAAGTCGCGCGCAAGCTCTGACGTCCTACTCGCTCGGAAACGTCACCGCCTCGATCCGGTTACCATCGGGGTCGGTGACGAAGGCCGCGTAGTAGCGCACGCGATCATGCGGACGGATGCCGGGCGCACCGTCCGAAGCGCCGCCGGCGGACAGCGCTGCGGCGTGAAACGCATCGACCTCGCTTGTCGTCTTCGCCCGCAGGCAGATATGAACGCCGCTTTCGGGCGGCACGCGCGGCATGGCCTCGCGTAGATTGATCCAGAATTCCGGATAGGCCTTGCCGAAACCGACCGTGCGCGGCCGCGTGACGAGGCGCGAAAGGCCGAGGGCGGCGAGCGTTGCCTCGTAGAATTTCGCGGCGCGATCGAGATCGCTGACGCCGACGGAGATGTGGTCGATCATGCCGTACTCCCTCCCCTCGCAATGACGGCGTTTGTGGCCACGCCGTCGCTTACGCCGGCGCGCCCGACTTCACGAGCTTGTAGATCACCGAATCCATCAGCGCCTGGAACGAGGCGTCGATGATGTTGGGGGAGACGCCGACCGTGGTCCAGCTGTCGCCGTTCTCGTCCTCGCTCTCGATCAGGACGCGCGTGACCGCGCCGGTGCCGCCGTTGAGGATACGCACGCGGTAGTCGATCAGCTTCAGCCCCTCGATGTATTTCTGGTACTTGCCGAGGTCCTTGCGCATGGCGACGTCGAGCGCGTTGACGGGACCGTTGCCTTCGGCAGCCGAGATCAGATGCTCGCCGGCGACGTCGACCTTCACCACGGCCAAAGCGACGGTGACGCGTTCGCCATGCGAATTGTAGCGCTGCTCGACATTGACGTCGAACTGCTCGACCTCGAAATAATGCGGCACCTTGCCGAGCGTGCGGCGCGCCAACAGCTCGAACGAGGCGTTGGCGGATTCATAGGCGTAGCCGGCCGCCTCGCGCTCCTTCAATTCCTCGACGAGGCGTGTCAGCTTCGGATCGCTCTTCTCGTAGGGAATGCCGGCGCGGTCGAGCTCGGCGATGACGTTGGAACGTCCGGCCTGGTCCGAGACCAGGACCTTGCGGTGGTTGCCGACCGTCTCCGGCAGCACGTGCTCGTAGGTCTGCGGGTCCTTCAGCACCGCGGACGCATGGATGCCGGTCTTGGTGACGAAGGCGCTCTCGCCGACATAGGCCGCATGCCGGTTCGGCACCCGGTTGAGCATGTCGTCGAGCGTGCGCGAGACCTTGACAAGCGTCGCCAGCTTCTCGGCCGTGACGCCGATCTCGAGGGCGTCCGAAAACTCCGGCTTCAGCTTCAGCGTGGGGATCAGTGAGCAGAGATTGGCGTTGCCGCAGCGCTCGCCAAGGCCGTTCAGCGTGCCCTGGATCTGCCGCGCGCCGGCCCGCACCGCGGCGAGAGAATTGGCCACCGCCTGCTCGGTGTCGTTATGGGCGTGGATGCCGACGTGGTCGCCAGGGATGTGTTTCGTCACTTCAGTGACGATGGCCTCGACCTCGTGCGGCATGGTGCCGCCATTGGTGTCGCACAGCACCACCCAGCGCGCGCCGGCCTCGAAGGCGGCCTTGGCGCAGGCGAGCGCGAAGCTCGCATCTTCCTTGTAGCCGTCGAAGAAATGCTCGCAGTCGAGCATGACCTCGCGACCGGCGGCCTTCGCGGCCGCGACGCTGTCGCGGATGGAGGCGAGGTTTTCCTCCTTCGTCGTCTCCAGCGCGACGCGCACCTGATAGGCGGATGCCTTCGCCACGAAGCAGATCGCGTCGGCCTTCGCTTCCAAAAGCCCGGCCACGCCGGGATCGTTCGAGACCGAGCGTCCGGCCCGTCGCGTCATGCCGAACGCGGTGAAGCGCGCATGGGCGAGCTTGGGCTTGCTGCCGAAGAACTCTGTGTCGAGCGGATTGGCGCCGGGATAGCCGCCTTCGACATAGTCGATGCCGAGGTCATCGAGCATCGCGGCGATGACCTGCTTGTCGGTCAGCGTGAAATCGACGCCGTTGGTCTGCGCGCCGTCGCGCAGCGTGGTGTCGAACAGATAAAGGCGCTCCTTGCTCATTGCGGCGCTCCGAGCGTCTTCTTCATGGTGGTGTTGGCGAGCCACTCGTCGTTGATCGTGATGCTGTTACGCTGCATGGCGACGTAGCCGCGCTTGGCGAAAAAACCCTGCGCGGTGTCGCTGGCATCGACCGAGAGGTTTTGCGCGCCGCGGCCGCCTGCAAGCTTTTCCAAAGCGTCGACCAGCAGGGTTGCGATGCCCTGCCCGCTGACTGCCGGATGCACGTAGAGCATGCGGATGTGGTCGGTACCGCGCAGCGAGGCAAAGCCAACCGGCGAACCATCGAGCGTCGCGATCAGCGTCAGGTCGGACGCGAGGTGCTTGCCGAACTCTTCGCTGTCCGCCGCCTCCATCCAGGCCTGCTGCTGCGCCTCACTATAGTCGTCGCCAGTCAGCTCCTCGATGCTGGCGGCGAAGATCGCAGCAAGAATTGGCACGTCCGCCGGCAGGAACGGCCGCAAGCCGGGCTTTGGCAAAGTCTGTCCCATCGTCCTCACCACATCCCATAAAGCTTGAGCACCAGCGCCACGGCACCAGCGAGCAGCGCGATCTTCAGCGCGATGTAATAGAGCCAGTGACGCGGGAAAGGCGTGTCGGGCCGTTTCATCGCGAAAACTCCCAGGTGGTGCCGTCCTTGGAGTCCTTGATCGCGACGCCCATTGCAGCAAGCAGATCGCGAATGCGGTCGGATTCCTTGAAGTCCTTGCGGCTACGGGCCGCCGTCCGCTCTGCGAGCAGGCGCTCGACCTCCTTGGCGTCGACGCCACTCGCCTGCTGCTTGCGGCCTTCCCACTGTGCGGCGCTCTCGGACAAGAAGCCGAGCAGGCGCAACGAGCCCGCCAGGGCACCCACGTCACCTCCACGCAGGCTGTGCAGCGCCGCGATCGCCAGCGGGGTGTTGAGATCGTCGAGCAGCGGCTCGACCACGGACGCAGCCGGCTCGCCGGGTGCGACGTCGGCCGCGACGCGATACCAGTCGTCGAGCGTCTTGGCGCTCTCCTCCAGCGACTTCATGGTCCAGTCGATCGGCGAGCGGTAGTGCGTCTTGAGCATGTTCAGGCGCAGCACCTCGCCAGGCCAATCCGCGAGCAGCTCATGGATGGTGATGAAGTTGCCGAGGCTCTTCGACATCTTCTCGCTTTCGACCTGCAGGAAGCCGTTGTGCATCCAATAGTTCGCCATGCGCTGCTGGTGGAAGGCGCAGCAGGTCTGCGCGACCTCGTTCTCGTGATGCGGAAACACGAGATCGATACCGCCGCCATGGATGTCGAAATGCTCGCCGAGATGCTTCCAGGCCATGGCCGAGCACTCGATGTGCCAGCCCGGACGCCCCTCGGCCTTGATACCGGCCGGTGACGGCCATGACGGCTCGCCCGGCTTGGACGGCTTCCACAGCACGAAATCGGTGGCATCGCGCTTGTAAGGCGCGACATCGACGCGGGCGCCGGCGATCATCTCGTCGAGCGATCGCTTCGACAGCGCACCGTAGCGGGGCAGCGAGGAATTGGCCGCGTTCATCGCCTGCGGCGAGAACAGCACATGGTCCTCGGCGGCATAGGCAAAGCCGCCCTTGATCAGCCGCTCGATGATCTCGCGCATCTCGGCGATATGCTCGGTCGCGCGCGGCTCGACGCTCGGCCGAAGCGCGCCGAGCGCGTCGACGTCGGCGTGAAACTGCCTGCCGGTCTGCTCGGTGACCTTGCGAATGGCCTCGTTCAGTGGCAGGCCCGGGAAATCGCGCGCGGCGCGGTCGTTGATCTTGTCGTCGACGTCGGTGATGTTGCGGACATATTTGACGTACGCCTCGCCATAGAGGTGGCGCAGCAGCCGAAACAGCAGGTCGAACACGATCACCGGCCGCGCATTGCCGATATGGGCGAAGTCATAGACGGTCGGCCCGCAGACATACATGCGGACGTTCTCCGCATCGAGCGGCGCGAAGATGCGTTTTTCCTTCGTCAGCGTATCGTAAAGGCGCAATTCCATATGGATACCCGTCGGCTGTTGGCCGGGCGTCCAGGGCTCTCAATGTTTTGAGAAAAGACGGCTCCAGCCAGCGAATCGCTAGCTCGTAATCTCGCGGCAAATGGCGCAAATGGCGAGGAGACCGTTCATGCGGCCACATATGGGCTATGAGGCGGCCCCGCGTCAAGGGAGCCGCGAAAATGCCGTTTTACGTCCGCAAAGCGCGCCGCCGCCGGGATCGTTCATGATCCTTAACTATTTGAGTCCATTCTGGAACCAGATTGTTCCTTTTTGCCTCCCGGTATTTTCATGCGATCCTTGCCCGCGCTCATTTTCAGCGCCGCGATTCTCGCGACATCCGGCGCCTGCGCCGAGACCCGCGTCTTCATCATCGCCAACCAGGCTGACGGCTACGGCGTCGATCAGTGCCTGGCCAAGGGCGAGAAATGCGGCGCCTCCGTCGCCCGCACCTACTGCCAGTCACGAGATTTTGCCCAGGCATCAAGCTATCGCCGGGTCGACCCCGACGAAATTACCGGCTCTGTCCCCAAATCCGGCGCAAACTGCTCCCATGGCCATTGCGACGAATATGTCGCAATCACTTGCCAGCGCTGAATTCGCTCGGAGCTGGCGCAGCTTAGGCCCGGTCCATTGGCCCCCAAAACGACGTGACGATGCCGCAGGAAGCGGCTATTGGGAGGGCGCGCTTCGGGGCCCAAATTGCTTCGGCGTCCAAGTCGCTTCGGCGTCCAAGTCACTTCAGCGTCCAAGTCACATTGGGCCATGACCTCGCTAGAATGGCGGATATGCCTGAATTCCTATCCCTCTCCCGTGCTCGCTTGCTTCTTGCCTGTACCGTGCTCTTGAGCACGGCCGTGCTCGTCACCGGCGCTCTCGCGCAGGCCGGTCCGCCCGGACCGCCGCCTCAGCCCGGTCAGAACGGACTCGGGCCCAATCCGATGTGCGTGCGTTTGGAAGGCCAGCTCGCGGCGCTGGACCGCGGCGGCGGTGGTGACCCCGCGCGCGAAGACCAGATCCGCCGTTATCAGGATTCCCAGGCCAAGCAGCAGGCCGAACTCGACCGGGTCACCATGCAGGCCAAGCGCATGGGCTGCGATTCCTCCGGCTTCTTCTCGCTGTTCAACGGCCAGTCGGCCCAATGCGGACCGGTCAACACCCAGATCCAGCAGATGCGCGCCAATCTGGACCAGATCACCGGCAATCTCGAGCGCCTGCGCGGCGGCGGCGGCTTCAGCCCGGAGCGCGACAGTCAGCGCCGCTCGGTGCTGGTTGCGCTGGCGCAGAACAATTGCGGCCCGCAATATGCCAACGCCGTGCAGTCACAAGGCGGCGGCAACTTCCTCAGCAATCTGTTCGGCGGCAACAACGCGGGCAATCCGCAAGGTGTGCCGCCGTCCGATCTCGGCCCGCCATCCGGCACCTACCGCACCGTGTGCGTGCGCACCTGCGACGGCGCCTATTTCCCGGTCTCGTTTGCAACGGTGCCGGCGCGCTTCCCCGACGACGAGAAGACCTGCAAGGCGCTCTGCCCGGCCGCGGAAGCCGTGCTCTACACCCATCGCAATCCCGGCGAAGACATGAACTCCGCGGTCTCGGTCAGCGGCCAGCCCTACACGGCGCTGCCGACCGCCTTCAAATTCCGCAGCGAGTTCAACCCGTCCTGCTCCTGCAAGGCCGCAGGACAGACCTGGGCGGACGCATTGAAATCAGCCGACGACAAGGCGGCAGCCGAGCAGCAGGGCGATATCATCGTCACCGAAGAGAGCGCCAAGAAGATGCAGCAGCAGCGGCTCAACAAGGGCACGCCTGCGAACGCCAAGAAGGGCGCAGCCCCCGCGCCGGCGACGGCGAATGCACCGGCCGCGACGCCGCCGGCAGATACCGGCACGGCAGCATCGAGTTCGGAGAACAAGCCGATCCGCTCGGTCGGGCCGACCTTCCTGCCGCAGCAGCAGAAGTAAATCACCTTTTGCTCAACTGTCATGCCCCGCGACCCGGCTACGCCAAGGCTTCGCCGGGGTTTGAGGTCTTGGCGCGCCGAAGCTTCAGCGTAGGCGGCAAGCGGGGCATCCAGTACTCCGTGTCGACACTTGGCTCGCACCGGCAGCGCCGCGGCGTACTGGATCATCCGCTTTCGCGAATGATGACAACAATCAATGGGCGCAATCGCCCGTCTCACTCACGCTCGCGGCTCCACGGGAAGAGATTGGCCGGAAAGTCCGCTGCGTAGCGCCTTCCCTTCGTGGGCGGCGGCGGCGCGTCCGGTGGATTCGGATTCGGCTCGACCACCCGCCGATAGAGGTGCCAGGTGGCATGGCCAAGCACCGGCAGAACGACAGCGAGACCGACGAAGAGCGGTACCGAGCCGATCACGAGTAGCACCGCGACGATGAGGCCCCATCCGGCCATCGCAACCGGGTTCGCCGCTACTGCTCGGAGCGAGGTACGGATCGCGTCGATCGCAGTCGCATGCCGGTCGAGCATCAACGGAAACGACACGACGCTGACACACAAAGCCACAACCGCAAACAGGAAGCCGACACCGCAACCGACGATGATGAGCGACCAGCCTTCCGGTGTCGTCAGCACGCGCGTTGCGAAGTCGGGAATGCTTGCGGCCGCCGCATGACCGAAGATTGAGACATAGATTGCGTTCGCGACACCGATCCAGGCCCCGAACAGGACCAGCAGGAGCACGCCGAGTTCTACCATGGCCCCGAACGACGGTGCGCGCAGCACCTTGACCGCATCCCATGCAGCGACCTCCTCGCCGCGCTCACGACGCCGGCTGAGTTCGTAGAGACCGATCGCGGCAAACGGGCCAATCAAGGCAAAGCCGGCGGCCAGTGGAAATAGCAGCGGCAGCACCGAATAGCCGAGAACCATCCTGAACAGGACGAGACCGAGAACGGGATAAATCACGCACACGACGATCGCGTGACTCGGCATCGCCTGGAAATCTTCCCAACCCAGGCGCAGGGCCTCGGTCAGATCGGACAGGCTGATCTTGCGAATGGGATAGGAGGCCGCTTCGCCGAATACGTGCCGCCTGATGATGTCGTGGGAGTACAGAGTGGCCATGAACGGACCCTCCCGTGCTGAAAATCGCGGTTTCGATAACACGCGCTTTCCAGCCACGCGTGTCCGCCTGATGAGCAGGAAACGCGATGGGTCGAGTACGGCAACTCAGGTTCAGCGAACGAGCCTGGCCGGACGGAACCCGTCGCGACCTGCCTCGCAAAGTTTAGCGCTTGCGGCGCAAAGCTGCACTCACGGTTGAGTGAATTGTGCACCAGCACGGATTTGTGCGTTGCATCACCCAGACCCAACATGCGCGCCAGATGCTTCGTCGGCTTGCCAGCACGGCGATCACCCCACGTCGGGCACCTACCATTGCGCTATTGACGCCGGGTTAGGCTGGTATCATTTTAGAAGCAGACGCCCTTAGAGTTGATGGTCGCGAACATTCTCTTGATTTCGCGGCCGGTGGAATGGGCGAGGCAAGAGGCCGCGATGGCATAAGTGCCAACCGAGAAAGGCCAGCCATCGCGACAGACATGAGCTCCGCCCTGGATTCGTATCCGTAGCCTTTGATGGCAAGGATGGATCAGGATGGCTGTCGCACTGATACTGCTTCTGGTCGCGATCGGCTCGGTGCTGTTTCACCTCTACAGCCCATGGTGGTGGACGCCGATCGCCACGAACTGGGCCTATATCGACCACACCATCAACATCACGTTCTGGATCACGGGCTTTGTTTTCGTCGCCGTAATCGCCTTCATGGCCTATTGCGTCTTCCGCTTTCACCACAAAGAGGGAAGACGGGCTGATTACAATCCCGAGAACAAAAAGCTCGAATGGTGGCTGAGCGTCGGGACCGGAATCGGTGTCGCGGCCATGCTGGCGCCCGGCCTCGTGGTCTGGCATCAGTTCGTGACCGTGCCTGCGGACGCCACCGAGGTCGAGGTCATGGGCCAGCAATGGCAATGGAGCTTCCGCCTTCCGGGCAAGGACGGGCGGCTCGGCACATCCGATGTCCGCAACATCGCTTCCGACAATCCGATGGGACTCAATCGCGACGATCCGCATGCGCGGGACGACGTCGTGATCGAGAACGGCGACCTGCACCTTCAACTGGGAAAGCCGGTCAAGGTTCTGCTCCGCTCGGTTGATGTCCTGCACGATTTCTACGTGCCCGAATTCCGAGCCAAGATGGACATGGTTCCAGGCATGGTGACTTACTTCTGGATCACGCCGATCCGAACCGGAACGTTCGACGTTCTCTGTGCGGAGCTTTGTGGCGCGGCTCACTATCAGATGCGGGCCAAGGTCATCATCGACGAAGAGCGTGAATATCACGCTTGGCTGGAGCAACAGAAGACGTTTGCAGAATTGTCGCCGGCAAACACCGTCGTGAAGGCGGCATATCAATCCGGCGGCAAGTAGCAAGGCGCCGCCGCGAAGATGAATCGGGTGCGTGAGACCAACTCGTCGCCCCCGATGGAAACGACCGAGGAGGTTCTCTATGGTCGATATTCCATATGAAGGGATCGCTGGCGCGCCGCCTGCCGAAGTACCCGATGTCGAGCTCTATCATCCGAGGAGCTGGTGGACACGGTATGTCTTCTCGCAGGACGCCAAGGTGATCGCCATTCAGTACTCGCTGACGGCCTCGGCCATCGGGCTGGTGGCCCTGGTGCTGTCGTGGCTGATGCGACTGCAGCTGGGATTCCCCGGCACGTTCTCTTTCATCGATGCCAACCAGTACCTCCAGTTCATCACCATGCACGGCATGATCATGGTGATCTACCTGCTCACCGCGTTGTTCCTCGGCGGCTTCGGCAACTACCTGATCCCGCTGATGGTTGGCGCCCGGGACATGGTCTTCCCTTATGTGAACATGCTGAGCTACTGGGTCTATCTGCTCGCAGTGCTGGTGCTGGCCTCGACATTCTTCGTGCCTGGCGGCCCCACCGGCGCCGGCTGGACGCTGTACCCGCCGCAAGCAATCCTCTCCGGAACGCCCGGGCAGGATTGGGGCATCATTCTCATGATGTCGTCCCTGATCCTATTCATCATCGGCTTCACGATGGGCGGGCTGAATTATGTGGTCACGGTGCTCCAGGCGCGCACCCGCGGCATGACCTTGATGCGCCTGCCCCTGACGGTGTGGGGGATTTTCACGGCGACGGTCATGGCGCTCTTGGCATTCCCTGCGCTCTTCGTTGCCTCGGTCATGCTGCTGCTCGACCGTCTGCTGGGCACCAGCTTCTTCATGCCCTCGCTGGTCGAGATGGGCCAGCTGTCGAAATATGGTGGCGGCAGCCCGCTGCTCTTCCAGCACCTGTTCTGGTTCTTCGGCCATCCCGAGGTCTACATCGTCGCCCTCCCCGCCTTCGGCATCGTCTCCGATCTGATCAGCACCCATGCGCGCAAGAACATCTTCGGCTACCGCATGATGGTCTGGGCAATCGTGGCCATCGGCGCGCTCAGCTTCGTCGTATGGGCGCACCACATGTATGTGAGCGGCATGTTCCCGCAATTCGGGTACTTCTTCGCCACCACGACGCTCATCATCGCCATTCCCACCGCGATCAAGGTCTACAACTGGGTGCTGACCCTGTGGCGCGGCGACATTCATCTCCGGGTGCCGATGCTGTTCGCCCTCGGCTTCATCATCACCTTCGTGAACGGCGGGCTCACCGGCCTCTTCCTCGGCAACGTCGTCGTGGACGTGCCCCTCTCCGACACCATGTTCGTAGTCGCGCATTTCCACATGGTGATGGGCGTGGCGCCGATCATGGTCGTGCTGGGTGCGATTTATCACTGGTACCCCAAGGTCACGGGGCGAATGTACAATGACGCACTCGGCAAGTTTCACTTCTGGGTCACTTTCCTCGGCGCCTACCTGATCTTCTTCCCCATGCACTATCTTGGACTGCTCGGGGTTCCGCGCCGGTATTTCGAACTCGGAGATACGTCGTTCATCCCGTCCTCGGCCCATTCACTGAACGCCTTCATCTCCGTGGTGGCCTTGACCGTCGGCTTCAGCCAGATGGTGTTCCTGTTCAATCTTGCCTGGAGCCTGTTCAAAGGTGAGGCCTCAGGCGGCAATCCGTGGCGGGCGACGACGCTGGAATGGCAGACGCCGGAGACCCCTCCCGGGCATGGCAACTGGGGCAAGGAGCTGCCGGTCGTCTACCGCTGGGCCTATGACTACAGCGTACCCGGCGCCGAGGAGGACTTCATTCCGCAGAACCAGCCGCCGCGCGCGACGCACGTCGTTCAAGGAGCTGCTTCGTGAGTGCCGTCATCCTGTTCGTGGCTGTGATCGCGGTCGTCGCCGGATGGTGGCTGTCGCAGCAGCGGCTGACGGCCAGGCCCTGGCTGGAGGAAGGTCCGGCCGGTGACTTCCCCGGCGGCGACGCCATGACCTGGCCGGCAGCGAAGATCGGACTTGGCGTGTTTCTCGCCGTCGCGAGCGCATTGTTCGTCCTCTTCATCAGCGCCTACTCGATGCGCATGAACGTGGTGGACTGGCGGGCGCTGCCTGTGCCGCGGCTGCTGTGGTTCAACACGGGGGTCCTGGTCCTGAGCAGCATCGCGCTGCAATGGTCCTACGTGGCCGCGCGCCGAGACGACGCTGAAGGCGTCATGATCGGCCTGCTCGCGGGCGGCGCAGCTGCCGTGATCTTCCTCGGCGGACAGCTTCTGGCCTGGCAACAGCTCGGTGCGGCCGGATATTTCGTGGCGTCCAATCCGGCGAACTCCTTCTTCTACCTGTTGACCGCAGTGCACGGGCTGCATCTGACGGGCGGTCTGGTGGCTTTGGGCCGAACCTCGACCAAGATGTGGCGTGGCGCCAGGATCGCCGACATGCGCTTGAGCGTGGAGCTGTGCGCCATCTACTGGCACTTCCTGCTGCTGGTCTGGCTTGTGCTGCTCGGTCTTCTCACGGGCTGGACCGACGATTTCGTCGACGTCTGTCGCCGATTGCTGAGCTAGGGAGGCGTGACCAGATGGCCGAAACCGTGCTGACAAATCCGGGCCAATCGACTGCGGAGCTTGAAGGCTGGCGCGGCATCGCCGCCGACTGGGCGTCCGATCAGCGCGCCTTCAAGAACGTGTCCTGGGGCAAGGCCATGATGTGGATCTTCCTCCTCAGCGACACCTTCATCTTCAGCTGCTTCCTGCTCTCCTACATGACGGCGCGCATGTCGACGACCGTGCCCTGGCCGAATCCCAGCGAAGTCTTCGCCCTCAATATCGGCGGCAACCACATCCCCCTGATCCTGATCGCCATCATGACCTTCGTGCTGATCAGCAGCAGCGGAACGATGGCGATGGCGGTCAATTTCGGCTACCGCCGCGATCGCGTGAGAACCGCAATCCTGATGCTGGTCACAGCGGCATTTGGCGCAACATTCGTCGGAATGCAGGCGTTCGAATGGACCAAGCTGATCATGGAGGGCGTTCGCCCCTGGGGCAATCCATGGGGCGCGGCACAGTTTGGCTCCAGCTTTTTCATGATCACGGGTTTCCACGGCACTCACGTGACGATCGGCGTGATCTTCCTGATCGCGATCGCGCGAAAAGTCTGGCGGGGAGACTTCGATGTCGAGAGGCGCGGCTTTTTCACAAGCCGCAAGGGGTATTACGAGATCGTCGAGATCACGGGCCTGTACTGGCACTTCGTCGATCTCGTGTGGGTGTTCATCTTTGCATTCTTCTATCTTTGGTGAGGTCGGCGCATGACAAACGCGACAATACATATGGAAGGACAGCTCCACGCTCCGGCGCATGGCGCAGTCGCAACAGGAGCCGTTCACGCCAAGGGTCAACAGCACCCGATCAAGCTCTACCTCGTGGTCTGGGGCTGGTTGTTTGTCCTCAGCACGTGCTCCTACCTCGTCGACTACTTTGGCCTGCACGGCTACCTGAGGTGGTCGCTGATCCTGCTGTTCATGATGTTGAAGGCCGGCCTGATCGTCGCCGTCTTCATGCACATGGCCTGGGAGCGACTGGCCTTGGCCTATGCAATCCTGCTGCCGCCGATCGCGGTATTGGTATTTGTGTCGATCATGGTGCTCGAATCCGAATACACCCACTTGCTTCGGGTGCTGTTCTTCGCAACCCCGTCGTAGCACCGGCAGGCCAGTCTCCAACCTCACCCCTCGAACGCGTCGATCGACGCCTTGCTGCCGCGCGAGACCAGCGTCTCGTCCCCGGCGGGCAGCCCCTCGCCCTTGTCGCGAAAGCGGTTGGTGATGGGATAGCGGCGGTCGCGGCCGAAATTCCTCGGCGTCACCTTCACGCCGGGCGCGGCCTGGCGGCGCTTGTATTCGGCGACGTTGAGCAGATGGTCGATGCGGGTGACCGTTTCGCGATCGAAACCGGCCGCGATGATCTGATCCAGCGGCTGCTCGCGCTCGACAAGACGCTCCAGGATGGCATCGAGCACCTCATAGGGCGGCAGCGAATCCTGGTCGGTCTGGTTCTCGCGCAGCTCTGCGCTCGGCGGCCGTGTGATGATGTCGGGCGGGATCACCTCGCCCGCCGGCCCGAGCGCGCCATCGGGCTTCCAGCCGTTGCGCAGGCTCGCCAGCCGAAACACCTGCGTCTTGTAGATGTCCTTGATCGGGTTGAAGCCGCCGTTCATGTCGCCATAGAGCGTGGCGTAGCCGACCGACATTTCGGACTTGTTGCCTGTCGTCACCACCATCAACCCGGTCTTGTTGGAGATCGCCATCAGGAGCGTGCCGCGGCTGCGGGCCTGGAGGTTCTCCTCGGTGATATCAGGCGGCAGATTCTTGAAAAGGCCCGAGAGGATGGTCTCAAAGCCGGTCACAGCCTCTGCGATCGGCAGCACCTCATAGCGGATGCCGAGATGGCCGGCGAGCTCGCCCGCATCGGCGATCGAGTGTGCTGCGGTGTAGCGATACGGCAGCATCACGCCATGCACCTGATCGGCACCGAGCGCATCGACCGCGATCGCCGCGCAGAGAGCCGAGTCGATGCCGCCGGAAATGCCGAGCAGTACGCCGGGAAAACCGTTCTTGGCGACATAGTCGCGCAGGCCCAGCACGCAGGCGGCGTAGTCGGCCTTGTCGCCCTCGGGTTGCTCGGCGATCGGTCCCGTGCAGCGCCAATCGTCGCCGTTGCGGATGAAGCGCAGCGTGACGATGCTCTCCTCGAAGGACGGCAATTGCGCCGCGAGCGAAAGATCGCCGTTGAGCGCGAAGGAGGCGCCGTCGAACACCAGTTCGTCCTGGCCGCACACCTGGTTGAGATAGACCAGCGGCAGCGCGCTTTCGGTCACGCGCGCCACCGCGACCGACAGGCGCACGTCGTTCTTGTCGCGGGCGTAAGGCGAGCCGTTCGGCACCAGGATGATCTCGGCGCCGGTCTCGGCCAGCGTCTCGACCACGTTCTCGTAATCCTCGGACTCTTCCAGCCAGATGTCCTCGCAGATGGGGACGCCGATGCGCACGCCGCGCACGGTCACAGGCCCCGCCGCCGGGCCGCGCGCAAACAGCCGCTTCTCGTCGAACACGCCGTAGTTTGGCAGATTGCATTTGAAGCGAAGTGCGGCGATGCGGCCGCCGTCGAGCAGCGCGCAGGCATTGTAGAGTTTGCCGTCTTCGACCCAGGGCGTGCCGACCAGCATGGCCGGCCCGCCATCGGCGGTCTCTCGGGCCAGTGCCTCGATCGCGGCGCGGCAGGCCGCCTGGAAAGCAGGCTTCTGCACGAGGTCCTCCGGCGGATAGCCGGCGATGAACAATTCCGGAAACAGCACGAGATCGGCGCCGTCGGCGATGGCTCTCGCGCGCGCATTGCGCGCCTTGGCGGCGTTGCCCTCGATGTCGCCCAGGGTCGGATTGAGCTGGGCGAGCGTGACCGCGAATGCTTTGAGACGTTCGGTCATGGCCGCCGCGCTCCGATCAGATAAATCCCAGTCGCTCGATGATGGCGATGATCCAGAACGCGCCGGCCATCAGCAGCGCGACGCCGACGGCGGCCGAGCCCATGTCCTTGACCCGCCCGATCTGCTTGTCGTGATCCATCGTCAGCCGGTCGGCAAGCTTTTCGATCGCGGTGTTGAGCAGTTCGACCGTCAGGACGAACGCAACCGAACAGACCAGCTCGACCGCGCGCATCGCGGTCGCGCCGATCAACCAGGCCAGCGGCAGCGAGGCGAGGAGCGCAAAAATCTCCTCGCGGACGGCCTGCTCCGATCGGAACGCAAAGGCCAGACCGTTACGGGAATTGATCGTGGCCTTCCAGATCCGCAGCAAGATCCTAGAGCCCCGCTGCGGCCGGCATCGGCGTGGCCTTGCCCGCGCGTTCCTGCTTGAGGAGCTCGGCGATCAGGAAAGCCATGTCGATGGATTGCTCGGCATTGAGGCGGGGATCGCAGACCGTGTGATAGCGATCGTTGAGGTCCTCGTCCGTGATCGCGCGGGCGCCGCCGATACACTCGGTGACGTCCTGCCCGGTCATCTCCAGATGCACACCGCCGGCATGGGTGCCTTCGGCGGCATGGATCGTGAAGAAAGACTTCACCTCAGACAGAACCCGGTCGAAGGGGCGCGTCTTGTAGCCCGAGGTCGAGGTGATGGTGTTGCCGTGCATGGGGTCGCACGACCAGACCACCACTTTGCCCTCGCGCTTCACGGTGCGGATCATGTTCGGCAGATGCTCGCCGACCTTGTCCGAGCCGAAGCGGCCGATCAGCGTCAACCGGCCCGGCTCGTTGTCGGGATTGAGCACGTCGATCAGCTTCAACAGCTCGTCGGGCTTGAGCGACGGGCCGCATTTCAGCCCGATCGGGTTCTTGATGCCGCGGAAATATTCGATATGGCCGTGATCGAGCTGGCGGGTGCGGTCGCCGATCCAGATCATGTGGCCGGAGGTCGCGTACCAGTCCCCGGTGGTGGAATCGACGCGGGTCATCGCCTGCTCGTAGCCGAGCAGCAGCGCCTCGTGGCTGGTGTAGAAATCGGTGGCGCGAAGCTCGGGATGGGCCTCGAGATCGAGGCCGCAGGCGCGCATGAAGTTGAGCGCATCCGAGATGCGGTCGGCCAGCTCCTTGTAGCGGCGGGACTGCGGCGAATCCTTGAGGAAGCCGAGCATCCACTGATGCACGCTGCCGAGATTGGCGTAGCCGCCGGTGGCGAAGGCGCGGAGCAGGTTCAGCGTCGCCGCCGACTGGCGATAGGCCATCAGCTGGCGCTGCGGATCGGGCACGCGCGCTTCCTTGGTGAAAGCGATGTCGTTGACGATGTCGCCGCGGTAGCTCGGCAGCTCGACGCCATTGATCTTCTCGGTCGGCGAGGAGCGCGGCTTTGCGAACTGGCCGGCAACGCGCCCGACCTTCACCACCGGCACCGCGCCGGCGTAGGTCAACACCACGGCCATCTGCAGCAGCACGCGGAAGAAATCGCGGATGTTGTTGGCGCCGTGCTCGGCAAAGCTCTCGGCGCAGTCGCCGCCCTGCAGCAGGAAGGCCTCGCCGGCCGCAACGCGCCCCAGCGCCTTCTTCAGGTTGCGCGCCTCGCCGGCGAACACCAGCGGCGGAAAGGTCGCAAGCTGCGCCTCGACGTCGGCCAGGGCCTTGGCGTCGGGATAGTCGGGCACCTGTAGCACCGGCTTGCTGCGCCAGGACTCGGGCGTCCACCGCTCGGACATCGCAATCTCTCCGTGAAGCAAAAAAGTGCAACCTGATCTGGGGGTTGCGAGGGCCGCCTTATACACAGGCTGGCACGACATCGCCAGTTGTAAATCCATTTGGTACTGCAAACCCTTGCGGGGAAAGCCAAATTCGCATTTGCTGGGAGGGCGAGGCAACTGGCAGGATACCTTGCGCCCATGGACGCGGCACTGGACGACGTTTTCATCGACGAGATCAACTTCCCGGCGACCGACGGGTATGCCCTGACCGGCACCCTGTTCCTGCCGCGCGGCACCAAACGCCATGCCGTCCTGATCAACTCGGCAACCGCCGTTCCGCGCAAGATCTACCGGGGCTTTGCCTGCTATCTCGCCCATCGCGGCTGCGCGGTCCTGACCTACGACTATCGCGGCATCGGCGATTCCCGGCTGCCGGCGATGGTCGGCTACAACCAGCCGAAATCGCTGGTCGGCTTCAAGGCCTCGATGTCGGATTGGGCCGCGCTCGACGTCACCGCCGCGGTCAGCTGGATGCGGGAGCGGTACAACACCCTGCCGCTGGCCTATGTCGGCCATTCCTTCGGCGGTCAGGCGCTGGGGCTGATCGCCAACAACAGCGAAATCTCACGCGCCGCCTTCGTGGCCTCGCAGGCCGCGACCTGGCGGCTGATGACCTCGCCGGAGAAATACCGCGTCTTCGCCTTCATGAACCTCATCGGCGTACCGCTCGCCCATACGCTCGGCTATGCCCCCGGCTGGGCCGGCGTCGGCGAGGATCTGCCCAAGGGCGTCTTCCTGCAATGGGCCGATTGGGTCTCGAGCCCCCGTTATCTCTTCGATTCCAAGCTGCCGGCGCTGGAGAATTTTGCGAAGTTCAAGGGCGAGCTGCGGGCGCTGTGCTTCTCAGATGATCCCTGGGCCACGCGGCCGGCGGTCGAGCTGCTCGCGAGCGGGTTCACCGCGATCAAGCCGGAGGTGCTCAACGTCAAGCCGTCCGAGGTTGGCGCCAAGGGAATAGGCCATTTCGGCTTCTTCCGCCCCGAGCACCGCGACACGCTGTGGCGCGGCGTCGCGGAATGGATTCAGGGGGACTGAGACACGCCTTCGCGTCCTCGCGGCGCATCTCGTCCGGGCTTCCGGAATGCCTTCGCGGAGACAGTCTCGATTGCTTGTGCAAAGGCTTCTTGCAATGAGGGCGCGTGTGGCGATCTGCGTCTCTCTCGTGTCCCGGACGCGCTGCAGCGTTCTTACGCTGCTGCGCAGAGCCGGGTCCCAGGAAGCCACGGCACTCGTTGATGCATGGGCCCCGGCTCTGCAGCGCATCGTCGAAGGGACGCTGCGCCGCGTCCGGGGCACGAGACCTTTGTTCAATGACACACATGATTGATCATCCTCGCGGCGCATTTCGCCCGAGCTTTGCTTGATCGCTTCACCCTCACTTGAAAGAGGGCGCAGGGAAGACCGGGCGCCGGCTGGCACCCGCGGTCCACTGTGCGAATTCTGCGTAACAAGAAGCTGCACAGCGGCATACAGGTGAAGCCGTACATCCGGCCTTCCCTGCGCAGTGGGTTTACGGCTTATGTCGTGCTCTCCCCGGGGAGCGTTGCACTATTGCCCCCGTCGCCTTGTAGATGACTGATGCGCGTGCCCGGTCGGGCCGCCACATCACCGCAAGACTTGGCGCACAGACCCCGGGCGCCAGGACGACACGATTTTGCCGTACGCCGATCACACCGGTCGTGTGCGCCAGGTGTTTCGCTCACGGTTGCCCGCCCTGCGGAATCCTTGGCGCCGATGTGACCCACGTCCACCGCCGCCCGGCCCGCGTTCGTGACGATCGCGATACGCCCCTCTTCGTTGGGCCGGGATGCCGCAACACATACGCGATATCCGAATTTCGGTAAAGTGGAATATTTTCGGTGATCAGAGTTGCCCCAGCGCTCGCGTGTTTCGCCCGTCGGCAGCACAAGGTGTTGTAGATATCGTGCCCGGCCGCGGCTCGGGCGTTGCCGTGGAAGCGCTGAAGGCGTGCGATTCCCGACGCACAGCCGCGCCTTCACCGACAAGGAAGCCGCCAAGCTGAAGGCTTCGGGACCGCCGGCGTGCGCCTTGAACCAGGGCGTGGACTCATAATGTTGGGTCGCTATCGTAAAGCGGAAGTCGACCACCTTGACCGTGATCTGCGGCTTGTAACCCCTTGCCGACCTTCTCTACCTGCTTTGCGGTGGTCCGTAGTTTGAGATAGGCTTCGGTCTCAGATGCAACCTTTGGACGAAATCGTTAGTGCGAATGGCACTGAGTAGACATACACTTAAGGGGCTGTTCCTCATATCCTGTCTGATAGGCATGGGGATGATCACCTTCCTTAGGGGGCGCGATCTCTTCCAGCAATTCGGCTTCTCTATCGGCCTCGGTGCGGTTCTGATCATTGCGGGGTCCTCTGTGATCTTCGTCGCTATTGCGATCCGGCAAACCTTAGCGGTTTCGGGAAAACGTCCGCAGGCGATCAATAGACAATCAGATGAGGCTGACTTGGACATGCCTCAATGAGCTTTCCTCGCATCGCTGTTTTCATCGCGACAATTTCTCGGCTGGGGCAGCGGCGCTTCCGCTCCTGACCCATCAGCGACCTCGGAAGCCATCCGCTCCTCGGCCGATGCCGGCGGTAAACCGGACGTCAGGCGGATAGCCGATCAATGAGCAGCGGCCCTACCGGATGATCGTCGTCAGCGACGAGTAACGCCTGTTCGGCTTGGCCTCGCCCGCCGAGAACTGGGCGAACGCGTCGCTGACGCGCGCCGCCGGCGTGGTGCCGTCTGCGAAGCGGAATTCCTTCGGCCGCGGCGCGTAGAAGCTGGCGCGGTAATAGGCGTCGTCGAAGCGCACCTCGCCGACCCCGAACAATGCGTCGCAGGCGAACAGGAGCGCGTAAACTCCCGCGAGCGCAGCGACGACCTCCTTGAGAACTGACATGTTGATGCCCCACCCTTTTGCGGGAAGGATGCATGCCGGTTCCAAAGCCCTGGTTTAAGACCGCGCGGTTCTTGTCCGCAGGGTTTGCCACGGCTGAGCGGATTGCAGACAATTTTATCGATCTCAAAAAAGAGCCCGCCGATCGGACGATCAGGCGGGCTCAGGATTGGCCGCTCGGGAGGTTTCGGACGGCCAGGTTCATCAGCCGTGGCCGGCCTCCTTGCGATGGCCGCTCTCGCTGAGGCGGTCGACCCAGGCGATGCCGATCGCCGAGATGATGAAGGTCAGATGGATCAGCACCTGCCACATCACGCCGGTCTCGGTGAAATTGCTGCGCGTGGTGCCGAGATTGCCGGCCTCGATGAAGGTCCTGAGCAGCGAGATCGAGGAGATGCCGATGATCGCCATCGCGAGCTTGATCTTGAGCACGCTGGCATTGACATGGCTCAGCCATTCCGGCTCGTCGGGATGACCGGTCAGATTCAGGCGGGAAACGAAGGTCTCGTAGCCACCGACGATCACCATGATCAGAAGGTTCGAGATCATGACGACGTCGATCAGCCCGAGCACGACCAGCATGATCTGCTGCTCGCTGGCGTCGAACGAGTGCGCGACCAGATGCCAGAGCTCCTTCAGGAACAGCAGCACATAGACGGCCTGCGCGACGATCAGGCCGACATAGAGCGGCACCTGCAGCCAACGCGAGCCAAAGATGAGCTGCGCAAACAGGCCTAGGCGCGGCGGCTCGGCCTGCGCCGAAGGTGCTTGGGGTTCGGACGTCATGAATTACTCCGGATTGCGGAAAGAGTTGTCGCCTCAGAGACTCGCTATGACCGGCGCGAGCTCGAGCGAGCCCCGATAGATCATCTCGAAGGCGACGTAAATGATGATGGCGAGGCCGATATAGGCGACCCAGCGATGCTTCTGGAGCACCCGGCCAAGCAGATCGGCGGCGACGCCCATCATCGCGACCGACAGCAACAGCCCGAAGACGAGAATGTAGGGATGCTCGCGCGCGGCGCCCGCGACCGCGAGCACGTTGTCCAGCGACATCGAGACGTCGGCGGCGACGATCTGCACCGCGGCCTGACCGAAGGTCTTTCGCTGCACGGCCGCACCATCCGCGCCGCCGCCATGGCCGAACGCCAGCTGCCGCGCATGCGCCTGCTCGCGCAGCTCGCGCCACATCTTCCAGCAAACCCAGAGCAGCAGCACGCCGCCGGCAAGCAACAGGCCGATGACCTGCAGCAACTGGGTCGCGACGCCGGCGAAGACGATGCGCAATGCCGTGGCGGCGGCGATACCGACGATGATGGCGCGGCGGCGCTGCTCGGCCGGCAGTCCCGCTGCGGCGAGGCCGATGACGACGGCATTGTCGCCGGCGAGAACGAGGTCGATCAGGACGACTTGAAGGAGGGCCGTAAGCGCTTCGGGTGTGATGAATTCAGTCATGTTTGATCATTTTTTGGGGCAGACGGATCGAGCCAATGCGGCTTGCGGCGCTCGATCCAGTCGAAGACCTTCGAACGCGACGAGCGCAGCGCAGGCACGTCCTCGGCGAGCAGCGCGAGGCCGAGCGGCAGCATCCAGATGCCGAGCACCGGCAGGATGGAGAGCACACCGCCGACGACCAGCAGCGTGCCCGAGGGGATTCGCACCCAGCGGCTGGACGGCTTGAGCAGATAGGCGAAGGTGTCGCCCATGCGCGGCGGCAAACGGTGGACGAGCTTGTCCAGACGCGGGTCTCCGCCGGCCATCTGACCGGCGCCCTCGGTTTTCGCCGTGCGCTCGTCCGAAACTGTGCTCATGCTTACTCCTTCAAGGCAGCCTGCCGCTCGGCGCCCGCGGCACTCGGCACGATCGGCTTCGCGCGCGGCAGCACCAGTGTCAGCAAGCGCAACAATTTGATCGCCTGCACTTCATGGGGATGGACGTCCTCATCCGCCGCAGCCACGCGCTCCGACAGCTCCATCAGATGGGACGAGAGCGGCAGGTTCGAAACCGGCCGCAGCGTGTCGATCACGACATTGGCAAAATCCGGCTCCTCGAGCCGTTCGGCCAGTTCGTCGAACATCGCGTAGAGCCGTTCTTCCGAAATGTGCGGCGCCAGCTTGCGATCCCTGATGAAGCGGATCACCTCGTCGCGCTCGACCGCCGAAACGCGCCGGTCGGCAACCGCGACCAGCGCGCCCACGATTACCAACGCGGCCGCGGCCTGCTCGTTCAGGCGGGACGGTTCCGTGATCTCGATCTCGATGGGATTTGAGGATTTGGCGTCAGACATCGTTGCTCCCTTAACTTGCGAAATGACCGCACGGAGCTGCGATGGGGACGAATGGTCGGAGAGAACGTACAGAGGCCCGACGATCGGCCGATCCATCGCATTCGCGCGGGACAGGTCATCCGACATCACGAGGTTTGCCGACGTCG
The DNA here is from genome assembly GCF_028128855.1 of Bradyrhizobium sp. CCBAU 11430. Classification (NCBI taxonomy): domain Bacteria; kingdom Pseudomonadati; phylum Pseudomonadota; class Alphaproteobacteria; order Hyphomicrobiales; family Nitrobacteraceae; genus Bradyrhizobium; species Bradyrhizobium sp. CCBAU 11430. The sequence goes on along the minus strand of NZ_LBJV01000007.1, from coordinate 393,157 downwards.
TCGGCGTCCTCGCCAGAGGGGCCCGGATTCTTGTTCGTGTCAGAGATAAAGGTGGGCCTGTCGGAATCAAGGCGGCACGGCTGCGACCAGCCGCCGCATCGGTTCCGTGGTCGGGCATCGTGTTCCGGACGCGCTGCGCACCGCTAAGTCGGCGCTGCGCTGCGTCCGAGGCAAGAGGCCACCATTTCGTCGCGCACCTGCATCAACGCGTCTCACCCCACCGGCTCGACCAGATGCGCACGGGATGGCGCGGGATCGAAGCGGTCGCCGAAATATTGCGTCTCGCGCGTCACCAGTCCGTCGTGGAATTCCATGATGCTCACGACATGAGACGGCACCCCGTCATAGCTCAGCACGAATTCACTGACCCAGAGATCGCCGCCGCCAACGATCCGCCGAACCGTGAAGCGCTTCTGGTTCGGCTGCACGAACCTGCTCTCCTGAATGTTCCTGCGACCGCGGATGCGCTCGCCCGACTGCGGATAGTCGAGCACTGCGTCCTCGCGATAGATATCGTGCTCGACCTCGAAATCATTGGCATCCGAGGCGTCCCAATGACGCTGAAGCGCGGCCAATACGGCTTGATCGTTCATCGCGGTCTCCAATTTCGAATTGCCGCATCGTAACACTGAAGCCGCCTCTGGTCGTGATCGCTGCTTGGCGCCGGGAACCACGAGGCCGGCACGTCGGTTAGTGCAGCTCACGACCCATCCGCCGCCTCACAGGAACCCCATGTGCCGCTGGATCGCATACCGAGGCGAGACCACCTCGTTTGAGCCCTATGTCACCGAGCCCGAACATTCGCTGGTCGCGCAAAGCATCCGCTCGCTGCAATCCACGGCGGGCTCGAATGGCGACGGCTTTGGTCTCGGCTGGTACGGCGAGCATCCGGAGCCCGGCCTTTATCGCGAGACCCGCCCTGCCTGGTCGGACGAAAACCTGCGCTACCTCTGCCGGCATCTGCGCTCGCATTTGTTCTTTGCCCATGTGCGCGCCGCCACCGGCACGGCGGTGACGCGGCAGAATTGCCATCCCTTTGCCTGCGGCCGCTGGATGTTCATGCACAACGGATTCGTCGGGAGCTGGAATCGGCTGCGGCGGAAGGTCGAGGCGCTGATCCCCGATGCCTATTATCCGTCGCGGCTGGGCACGACCGACTCGGAAGCCGTGTTCCTGGCGATGATGGGCGCCGGCCTCGACGGCGATCCGCTTGGAGCGACGCGGCACGTGCTGCAAGCCCTCGTCGACCTCGTCAATGAAGGCCAGCTGCGCGAACGGCTGCGCTTCACCAGTGCGATCGCCAACGGCCGGGATCTCTATGCGTTTCGAGTTGCGGTCAACGACGCCGCAAATACGCTTTATTACCGCGAGGACGGCGGCCAGGTCATCGTCGTGTCCGAACCCTTCGACAAGGAATCGGACTGGACCGAAGTGCCGCCAAATCACGCGCTGATCGCGCGCGCGTCCGAAAACGTGAAGATTGTTCCGTTCGACGCGACAATTTGCAGTAGCGCCGACAGGGAACCCGCCCCTACCAGAAGGATTAGTGCCCGCAGGTGATCTTTGCCGGGTGGGATATGACATTTGCTTCAGACGTTTTGAAACTGCTTCGCCTCGATTCCTCGGGCGACAAGCAGAATCTCGTGATTCGCTCCGCTGGCGGCGGCGGCAAGGCGGCTGAATATTCCTTCGGGATCGAGGAGGAATACTTCCTGGCCGATCGTCGCACGTTCGACGTTGCGATCGAAACGCCCAACGAGCTCTTCGAGTCGGCGAACTGGTCGACCGGCGGCCAGGCCATGCGGGAGATGCTGCAATCCCAGCTCGAGGTCGCCACCAACGTCCACGTCGACGTCAACGACGCCCGCGAAGAGCTTCGCTTCCTGCGGCGCGAAGTCGCGAACGTCGCCGCGCAATATGGTTTCGTGATCATGGCCTGCGGCACGCACCCGACCGCGGTCTGGCGCATGTCACAGCCGAGCCCGAAACCGCGCTATGAGGAGATGATCGAGGATCTGCGCAGCATCGGCCATCGCAACATGATGTGCGGCATGCATGTGCACGTCCAGTTGCCCGATCCCGAGAAGCGCATGGCGGTGATGCGGGCGATGCTGCCGCATCTGCCGCTGTTCATCGCGCTGTCCGCCTCCTCACCGTTCTGGAATTCGCACAAGACCGGACTGAAGGGCTACCGGCTTGCCGCCTATTCCGAGCTGCCGCGCACCGGCCTGCCCGAACTGTTCGAGAGCAGGCAGGATTACGACGATTATGTCGGCGCGTTGCAGCGCTCCGGCGTGATTCCCGACGAGAGCCACATCTGGTGGGCGATGCGCCCGTCAATGCGGCATCCGACCCTCGAGCTTCGGGCGCCCGACACCTGCACCTTCGTCGACGACGCCGTCGCCATCGCCTCGCTCTATCGCTGCCTGACGCGCCACCTCTATCTGCGACCGGATCTCTCCAAAGGGGTCACCGCGGTCGAACGCGCAATTGCCGTGGAGAACAAATGGCGCGCCCAGCGCTACGGCACCGATTGCATCTTCGGCTCCAGAGACGGACCGGTCACGATCTCCGAGATGCTCTCCCGAATCATCGACGACACCGCCGGGGACGCCGACGCCCTGGGCTGCGCCGCCGAGATCGAGCATTGCCGCACCATTGTCGACCGCGGCAGCTCGGCCGAATTCCAGCTTCGCGCCTATCGCGAAAGCGGCGACGACATCGCGGCCGTGTCACGATGGATCGCGACATCGACGACTTCAGGGACGAGCGCGCCCATCGGGCGCAGCGCTCCAGCGCCGTCATAGCGCCCGCGCAAGCTTCGCGGACGAGAACGTCATTTCTGAATTTGCTACGCCGTGGGGGAATGCATGACTGACATCGCCTGGTGCGCCGGTTGCGGCCACAGCCTGGTCCCGATCCTGTCCGAGAACGGCCGCGCGCGGCCAAGCTGCTTCTGGTGCGAGGGCGTCGACGCACGGACCATGGAGATGGCAAAGTGGGCTGACAGCCCGGCCGGCAAGCCGGATCGGGCCGCGCCTCACGCCTTTGATTGAGCTGGCCTCTGCGTCAAACCCGCGCCACCACGCGCGGACGGAACACGGAATCCACGGTCGGGGAAAGAGCCGCGACCGGCTTTCGCGTCGGCCGGCGCCGCGGGATGAAGAAATTGTTCACGAGGATCGGCTCGTCATCGCCGAGCGCGATCCGCTCCTTCACGAGCAGGCTCATGACCGAGCGCATCTTGATGACTTCCTGCGCCACGAAGCTGCAATCCTCGTCGCGGTTGATCTGCTCATGCATGATCGCTTCCGCTTCGCGCATGCTCACGCGGAGCGCTCTGATGGTTCTGCGGATTTCGTTGATGCGGTTGTCCATGGCGGCCTCCATCTCGGTCGCAGCATAAGAACAAAACATGAACATTCTGTCAATCACCGCCCTGCCCGGTCGCGACGTTTTCGCTGAATCCCGAAGGCGCCATCGGACCGATCCGGCACCGCCGCCGCTGCACGCGCACTCGCGCCTGCCGACAAATTAGACAGCCCCCTCGCTACGCCGAAAGTGCGCGTCCCTGGTACGCGTCCGACCCATCAGGACAAGCCGTCGATCTAACCCTCCGTGCAGCCACCGGATTTTTCCCGAACGGGCACGCCGGCATCGCGGCGCCAGGCCGGCTTGCTCCTTCGCAAACCAACTGGCCCAAAATTCGCAATGACGGTGCAAGCGAAGCAACGGCGCAGAGCGGAGAACGTCATGAACGTGCATGCTGCGGGCGATCTCAAGACGACCGGCCTCACCCATCCGAATGGCGCGCCGCTCCGCCTCAACACCCAGGACTTCGTCGCAATCGATCGCGACCGGAATGCGAAGTTCGAGGCGACGTATCGTCCGCAAGCGCTCTACAATCGCGCCAATGAAGGCTTTCACGCCAACAACGAGACCTTCCTGCTGCACGAAGTCGCGACCAATCTGCCGATCTACCGTCCCGACACCGGTCCCACCGACTTCCATCTGCATCTGCCGCCCGGCGGCTTTCAGCTCGTGCTGGTCACCTCGGGCGCTTTCACCTTCGACTATGACGGGCGCTTCTACAATGTCGGCCCCGGCGCGGCGATGCTGCAAAGCGCGATCGTGCATCGCCAGTTGTTCTACACCTGGTCGGGCCTGACGACCGAAGAGAATTTGAAGACGCCGCAGACGGTGGTACCGGATCCGGTCTCGATGGGCTATTCGGGCAAATTCCTCGAAGCCTTCATCACCGATCCCACCACCTTTCCGAATCCCACCATCGTCGGTCCCGATCAGATCAACGAAGCCGAAACGCCGCGCGTGGCCTGGAGCCATCCGCTGCACGATCGCCCGGCCAATGCCGGCTTCTGGCTTCAGGATCCGCTGGCGCTGGATGCGTTGTTCAAGCCGCTTTGCGACGGCTCGATCAAGTCAGCGCTGCCGGTTTACGTGCGCGATATCGGCATCGAGGCGCCGAGCGGCCAGCTCGTCACCGGCCACATCATCGCAACCGACCCGCGCGGCGGGTCGCTTCTGCCGAAGAGTACATTGGCATCCGCGGACGCCGCCTCGTTCGCCAAGGGCGAGGTCGTGATCTATCGCGTCATTCGCGGCACGGCCGAATTCAGGACCAAGGCGGGCGAGACCTTCGAGCTCGCGGCCGGCGACGTCGTGACCGCAGGCAAGAGCTCGATCAGCCTCATTGCGGTCGGCGAGAACACGCAGGTGCTCCGGCTCGGCCTTCTCAGGGGTATCGACGACCTTCGCGGCTGGACGCCGACGCAGCGCGACGAGATCGACGGTCTCGCCGGCCAGATCATCACACGGAAGGACATGCGTCCCCTGCGGACCGAAGGCAAGCCGGTCGGATATCTGTACGACCGAGCGTAGAAGGTCCCGTTGGCTATTCCGGGACCCGGCGCCCCGGAAAGGTCAGACAGGCATTGATATCGACAGCCATCTTGTTGCGGTGCGCTTTGTTCAGGAGCGCGTCGCGCTCTGCACCGGGTTCAAGGCGCGCGGCCTGTTCGCGCAATCTCAGTGCATCGGCCGCCAGACGCTCGGCAAGTGAACCCGCCTGATGGATGCGGCTGCGATTCTCTGTCATGACAAATGTCCTTGGTGCCTTGGGAGAGTCGAGGTCGATCAAGCCTGCGCCTTTTTAGGGCGCAGGACCGGCGGGACCGCGCCGTCGAGCCAATCCTCAGTTTCCGCGAGAGCGAGCCAGGCATCGCCCATTCGCCTGTACCGCTTGCGCGCCGCGTCGCTGGGAGCGGTGCCTTCCAGGGTCAGACAGCGTCCGGCATTCTCCCGAAGATGCCGGGACCGACTGACCTGGATCTCCGTGCCGCTCGCGGGATCGGCAGAAGTCTGCCAGGAGTGTCGGCACACAGAACACCGCCATTGATAGACGAACTTGCCTATGGGCAAGTAGGTCGAGTGCACCGGGGCCGCAGCGAGCCGCCCGCACACGCCGCAGCCGACCGTCGCTTGCGACGCGGTCATTTCGCCGTCGTCCTGAACCACTTTCGCGCTCCAGCGGCGTTCAAACTTGCGACAAAGATGCAGGGGATATTGCAAAACGTTCAATGCGCGCCTCCTGTTTCGGCGGGAGCGCTGTAACGTCTCTCGGCCACTAGCGCCTGTCGTGTGTTGTGCTAGCGATACATTCAATGTGGGGTCTCAATCGCCATTCACCAGAGCGCGGCGCCGAAAATACGTTCCCGGCATCCGGCCCGTGGCCATACCCCGACCACACTTCACGTGCCGATGAACGATGCTCCGGCGGGGCTTCCGTTTGAGTGACAGTCTTCCTGCCGTACCAATCCGTGGGACTTAGGAACATATCGCGGCCTCTCCTGTTGCGTCTGCCCATGGATGCATGCGTCCCCGAGATCAGGCCATGGGCGTACGCTCCCTTTCTTCCCTTCCAATATCTTCATCGAAAGTTTTCAGATGCGCATACTGAAGAAACGTTCGCCATCTTTGGCGGCCACGAGCCTTCGCGTTCTTGCAGAAAATCCGGTCGCGTCCGCGATTGCCGCGCCTGTCGCCTTGATGGCCACGGCTGCGGTCGTCAATCGAAAGCTCGCCGACAAGGCTCAACGCGAGAACCCGCCGCAGGGGCGCTTCATCGACATCGACGAACAGTCCGGTCGCCTCCATGAGGAAATCAGGCACAGCAAGATGCGACGCGTCGCGAGAGCGGGTCATATGATCCAACAGTCGGATACGGCCGATTTGATGGCCGCAATCGACGAAGCCGCGGCCGAAACGCTGCATTGATCTGAGAATGTATGAAGCTGTCGGAAAGGAACGACCATGGCCCCGAAAATCAAAGAGCGGACCTGCCCGGCGTGCAGCGGAACGGGCTTTCCTCTGTCCATCAAGGCGGCTTCGCCGGGCCGCAAAGTCTACCCGGTCAAATGCGAGGCCTGCGAAGGCAAGGGAAAGATCACCGAAACCGAGTGAAGTGACTTCGTGAGTAAGGCCTACTCCGCGGCCTGGCGCACGTGGCGCGCGGTCGGGGTGCGCATGGTGACGAGCTCTTCGGCCGCCGTCGGATGCAGCGCGATCGTCGCGTCGAAATCGGCCTTGGTCGCCTTCATCTTCACCGCGATCGCGACGGCTTGCGTGATCTCGGCGGCCGCATCGCCGACGATGTGGCAGCCGAGCACGCGATCGGTCGAGCCGTCGACCACGAGCTTCATCAGCACGCGGGTGTCGCGGCCGGACATCGTCGCCTTGATCGGGCGGAACGAGGTCTTGTAGATGTCGACGTGACTGAACTGCGCGCGCGCTTCAGTCTCGGTGAGACCGACGGTGCCGACCTCCGGCTGCGAGAACACCGCGGTCGGGATGTTGGCGTGGTCGACCTTCACCTCGCGCTTGCCGAACACGGTGTCGGCGAAGGCGTGGCCCTCGCGGATCGCGACCGGCGTCAGGTTGAAGCGATGGGTGACGTCGCCGATCGCGTAGATGCTGTCGACCGAGCTCCTGGAGAAATGATCGACCGCGATGCCGCCATTGTTCGGGTTGATGGCGACGCCGGCATTCTCGAGGCCGAGATTGGCCACCGCCGGATGGCGGCCGATCGCGAACATCACCTGCTCCGAGGCGATGCTCGATCCGTTCGACAAATGCGTGGTGAACTCCTCGCCGTGGCGATCGACCTTGCTCACCGTGCAGCCGGTGAGAATGGTGATGCCCTGCTTCTCCATCTCGGCACGAACGTGGGTGCGAACATCCTCGTCAAACCCGCGAAGGATGTTGTCGCCGCGATAGATCACGGTGACGTCGGAGCCGAATCCGGCGAAGATGCCGGCGAATTCCAGCGCGATGTAGCCGCCGCCCTGGATCACGATCCGCTTCGGCAGCTTCTTCAGGTGGAACGCTTCGTTGGAGGAGATCACGTGCTCGATGCCGGGAATCGACGCGCCGTGGTTGGGCGCGCCGCCGGTGGCGATCAGGATGTATCTTGCGGTGATCTTGCGGTCGTTTTCGAGCAGGCGGACGGTGTGCTTGTCCTCGATCACCGCCCGGCTCTTGACGATCTGCGCGCCCGACTTCTCGACATTGGCGGTGTAGGCCGCCTCCAGCCGCGCGATCTCCTTGTCCTTGTTGGCGATCAGCGTCGGCCAGTCGAAGCTGGCGGGCGGAACGGTCCAGCCGAAACCTGCGGCGTCCTCGAGCTCTTGGCGAAAATGCGAGCCGATCACGAACAGCTTCTTCGGCACGCAGCCGCGGATCACGCAGGTCCCGCCCATGCGGTACTCCTCCGCGATCGTCACGCGGGCGCCGTAACCGGCCGCGATGCGGGCGGCACGCACGCCGCCCGAGCCGCCACCGATGACGAAGAGGTCGACGTCGAATTCAGCCATTGTCCACTCCGACCCCTGTCAGGAAGTCCTGATCAGATAGTGTCTGTCAGATCTCCTTGCCACGCTTGCGCATCTCGGCGCGGAAGGCTCCCATCACGGTCTCGGAGAAGTTCTGGGCCCAGGAGTTCATGAAGGCCATGGACAGGCCGATGGCGCGCGGCTCGGCGTCGATCAGCTTCTTGCCCAGCGGCGACTTGTAGAAGGTGACGAGATCCTTCAGCTCCTGCTCGGTGAACTCGCTGGCATAGATCTGCGCCATGCCGTCGCCAATCTCGTTCTGGCGGCCGTTGAGCTGCTGGGCGACGACGCCGGCAACCTCGTTGAGATCCTTCTGGTAGTTGAGATTCTGCTGGATCAGCGCGATCTTGGTCTTCTCGACCAGGCCCGGCACCGCGCCTTGATACATCGCGGTGGCATTCTTGATCTGCAGAATTTCCCTGGCCGCCGCGACCGCCGCCGGCGTGGCCTTCGGCTGGGCGGGTGCGGCGCCAGCCTTCGGCGCCGCCTGCTGCGCGGCGGCCGGGACGACCGAGAGGGCCAGTCCCACAGCGAGGGTCGCAGCCGGCAAAATCTTCAAAACGCTCTTCATTCCTAGTCTCCTTTCGGCTTACGCCGTTCAATCACGCGAATTCCCTCGCCGCCCGCCAGAACAGCCGAGCTGGCCAAGCCGATGAACAACCCATGCTCGACCACGCCGGGGATCGCGCTCAACGCGCTGGCGAGGCCGGCAGGATCCCCGATCTGTCCGAGCTGGGCATCGACGATCCAGTGGCCGCCGTCGGTGACGAAAACGTGGCCATCCTTGTCCCCGCCCTTGGCCTTGCGGACCGCCATTTGCCCGGAAACGCCGCACTCGGCAAATGCCTTCTCGATCGCACGGCGTGTTGCGCCAAGGCCGAACGGAATGACCTCGATCGGCAGCGGAAATTTGCCGAGCGTCGGCACCCATTTGGTGTCATCTGCAATCACGATCATGCGATCCGAGGCCGCTGCCACGATCTTCTCGCGCAGCAGCGCGCCGCCGCCGCCCTTGATCAGGTTGAGCGCGGGATCGATTTCGTCGGCGCCGTCGATGGTGATGTCGAGATGGTCGATCTCGTCGAGCGTGGTCAGCGGCACGCCGCACCGCGTCGCATCGAGGCGAGTCGCCTCGGAGGTCGGCACGCCGATCACCTTGAGCCCGGCGGCGACGCGCTCGCCGAGCAGCTCGACGAAATGCTTGGCGGTCGAGCCGGTGCCGAGCCCGAGCTGCATGCCGTCCCGCACCTCCTCGAGCGCGCGCGCCGCGGCCTGTCGCTTCAACTGGTCCATATTCACGTTTGCGCCCGCCTCTAAAGTCTCGAACGTGCCGCCGATCGTGGCCGCTTTCGGCGGCCTATGTAGCCTCGTTTTCCGCCGGAGAACAGTGTCTGGGGAACCAGGCTATAAGCTGATCTTATGGCGCCGCCCCTTGCACTGACCTTGCCGGGCCGGTAGCGCTTGGACCATGACCTCCCCTCACACCATCGTCTTCGATCTCGACGGCACGCTTGTGGATACGGCGCCCGACCTGATCACCGCGCTGAATCACGTGCTCGACCGCGAAGGGCTGCCGCCCGTGCCGATGGCCTCGGCCCGCAACATGATCGGCGCCGGCGCCCGCAAGCTGATCGAGCGGGGGCTGGAGGCCGAGGGCCGCACGGTCACCCCCGCCGACATGGACCGGATGACCGCGGATTTCATCGCCTATTACGCCGATCATATCGCGGTCGAATCCCGCCCCTTCGAGGGGCTCGAGGCCGCGCTTGACCATTTTTCCGCGCAGGGCCATCGCCTCGCCGTCTGCACCAACAAGCTGGAATGGCTGTCGAAGCGGTTGCTGGACCAGCTCGACCTCAGTCGCCGCTTCGCGGCGATCTGCGGCGCGGACACCTTTGGCGTCCAGAAGCCCGACCCGACCATCTTTCGTGAAACGGTGGCGCGCGCCGGTGGAGCGGTCAAAGCCAGCATCATGGTCGGCGATGCCGGAACCGATATCGGGGTGGCCCGCCGGGCCGGAGTGCCGGTGATCGGGGTCAGTTTTGGCTACACCGACGTGCCGATCGCCGACCTGAAGCCGGACCGGCTGATCCATCACATGCGTGACCTGCCAGCCGCCGCCAGCAGCCTGATGACGGCAGCTCTATCAAGCTATTGATATGGCGTCGTTATTCCGCGAAATAGCCCCTTAACCATTCATTATTTATGCGCAGCCCGCCGGTTGCCCTCCCCCAGACGACGCTCCTAAAGTCCGCGCGGGGTTATGTGGCGGTTCGTCGCAGTTGAAGTGGATGGGTCATGCGTCATGTCATCGCGGTTGCGTTAGCCGGAGCGAGTCTATTGGGAGCGACAAGTCTTGGGGGCTGCTCCTCGATGTCCTGGGACGTGTTCAAATCGGCCCCGCCGACCGTCCAGGTCCGAATCGAATCCAACCCGCCAGGTGCCGACGCCACCACCTCGCTCGGGCCGGGCTGCAAGACACCCTGCTCCGTCTCGGTTCCCGCACCCGAGGCCCCGTTTACGGTCGCTTTCGCGCTGCCCAAGTACCAGCCGGCGAGTGTCCCGGTGAACGTGATCAAGAATCCCGGGGATTTCACCACCCCGGCCTCGGTGGCCACCGACCCGAATCCGGTGGTTGCGGAACTCCAGCCGGCCACCCCGCCGAAACCGATCCGCAAGCCGCACCGGCCCAGGAAGCCCAAACCGGCCGCCGCGGCGCCTGCTGCGGCACCGACTGAGGCCGCAACGGCCGCGGGCTCACCGTTCCCCGATCCGAACGCCGGCAGGCGCTGATCTACGTATACCACCCGATTGTCCTCGTCGCGTCCGATGCTTAGATTGGGTGCCGAGCACCGCCGAAGCCAAGGTGCGCCCGTCGCCGTCAGTGACAAGGCCTCTCGCATGAACGGATCCGCCGCGCTGTCCACCCCGATGACCGATCCGTTCGGGCGGACCATCAGCTATTTGCGCGTTTCGGTCACCGACCGCTGCGACCTCCGCTGCTTTTACTGCATGTCGGAAGACATGACGTTCCTGCCCAAGGCGAACCTGTTGACGCTGGAGGAGCTCGACCGGCTCTGCTCGGCCTTCATCGCCAAGGGCGTCAAGAAGCTGCGGCTCACCGGTGGCGAGCCGCTGGTCCGGCGCAACGTGATGACGCTGGTCCGTTCGCTGTCGCGGCATCTGTCGAGCGGCGCCCTGAACGAGCTGACGCTGACCACCAACGGCACCCAGCTTGCGAAACACGCAAGCGAGCTCGCCGATTGTGGCGTGCGCCGCATCAACGTCTCGCTCGATACGCTCGATCCCAAGAAATTTCGCGAGATCACCCGCTGGGGCGAGATCGACAAGGTGCTGGAAGGCATCGAGGCCGCGCGCGCCGCAGGACTTGCCGTGAAGATCAACGCGGTGGCACTGAAGAACCTCAACGAGGACGAGCTTCCCGACCTGATGCGCTGGGCCCACGGCAAGGGCATGGGCCTGACGCTGATCGAGGTCATGCCGATGGGCGAGATCGGCTCGGGCCGCATCGACCAGTATCTGCCGCTCTCGCTGGTGCGCGCGCGCCTCGCCCAGCAATTCACGCTGACGGATTTGGCGGAGAGCACCGGAGGTCCGGCCCGCTATGTCAGCGTCACCGAGACCGGCGGCAAGCTCGGCTTCATCACGCCGATGACGCATAATTTCTGTGAATCATGCAACCGGGTTCGCATTACCTGTACGGGAACGCTGCACACCTGCCTCGGCCACGAGGATGCCTCCGATTTGCGCAAACCTCTGCGTGCATCCGATGACGACATGCTGCTTGCGGATGCGATCGACCGCGCCATCGGCTTGAAACCCAAGGGCCACGATTTCATCATCGACCGCCGCCACGACCGTCCCAGCGTCTCCAGGCACATGAGCGTCACCGGCGGCTGACACCATCGGCTGCGGCCTTATTCCCCTTAACTCTCAACAAACTTCCAATTGACGTGCGGCATGGCCGCTGGTTTGGTGCGACAGCCTCATGCCTGCGCGGCGAGACAAGCCACGCGCCCGCTTCGGCAGTCAAGACGGCCGGGGCACGATCGGGAGGATCCGTCGTTGCAAGCGCTCCTGAAGCTGAGCCGAGGAATCGACGCGTTCACACGCTGGACGGGCAAACGCCTGGCGTGGCTGATCGTGGCCGCCGTCATCATCTCCGCGGTCAATGCGATCGTCCGCAAGACGTTCGACACGTCATCCAATTCATGGCTCGAGCTGCAATGGGTGCTGTTCAGCATCGTGTTCCTGCTGTGCTCGCCGTGGACGCTGCTCGACAACGAGCACATCCGCATCGACATCGTGAACAACGCGCTGCCGAAGCCGGTCCGCAACCTGATCGACGTGATCGGTCACCTGTTCTTCCTCATTCCGCTCTGCATCGTCATGATCATCACGGGCGTGCCGTTCTTCCAGCGCTCGTTCGAGATCAACGAGCAGTCCGGCAATGCCGGCGGTCTGCCGCAATGGCCCGCCAAATCCCTGATCATGATCGGATTCGCTTTCCTGCTCGTTCAAGGCATCTCCGAGCTGATCAAGCGCATCGCGGTCATGCGCGGGTTGATCCCGGACCCGCATGAATCCCAGGTGTCGGCGCTCGAGGCGGAAGTCGAGCATCTCGTCGGAGCGATCGAGAAGAAATAGCCGTTGGCGACGGTTTAGGGGAAGTCATGACCGCATTCATCATCGCCAATATGGCGCCCATCATGTTCGCGTCGCTGGTCGTCATGCTGCTGCTGGGCTATCCCGCGGCATTCTCGCTCGGCGCCGTCGGCCTGTTCTACGCCATCATCGGCGTCGAGCTCGGCCAATTCCACCCGGACTTCCTCCAGGCCCTTCCCGAGCGCGTCTACGGGGTGATGAACAACGACACGCTGCTCGCCATCCCGTTCTTCACCTTCATGGGACTGGTGCTGGAGCGGTCAGGCATGGCCGAGGACCTGCTCGACACCATCGGCCAATTGTTCGGAACCATCCGCGGCGGCCTCGCCTACGCGGTGGTGTTCGTCGGCGCGCTGCTCGCCGCAACGACGGGCGTGGTCGCCGCTTCCGTGATCTCGATGGGACTGATTTCGCTGCCCATCATGCTGCGCTATGGCTACGACCGGCGCGTGGCGACGGGCATCATCGCCGCTTCGGGCACGCTCGCGCAGATCATTCCGCCCTCGCTCGTCCTGATCGTGATGGCAGACCAGCTCGGCAAGTCCGTCGGCGACATGTACGAGGGCGCCTTCATCCCGGGCCTCGTGCTCGCGGGCCTCTACGCCCTCTACGCCTTCCTCGTCAGCGTGATCTTCCCGAAGGCCGTCCCGGGCCTGCCAAAGGAGGCCATCGGCTTTCGCGAGGAGAGTGGCGATCGTGGCCTCCGCTCGCTCGGTGTGCTCTTCATCGCGAGCTGCGTGTTCGGCTGGTTCATGATGCGCCATTCGGAGACGCACGGCGCCGATTACGTCGTGCTCAGCATGTTCTACGGCATCATCTTCGCGTTCGCCGTCGCCGTGCTGAACTGGGTTATCGACAAGCTCACCGGCTTCCGTTTCCTGTCCAAGATGGCGCAGCAGACCACCTTCGTCATGGTGCCGCCGCTCTTCCTGATCTTCCTGGTGCTCGGCACGATCTTCATCGGCATCGCGACCCCGACCGAAGGCGGCGCGATGGGCGCCGCCGGCGCCCTCATCCTCGGTGCTGCGAAGCGGCGGCTGAGCTGGGACCTGATCCGGCAGGCCACGGAATCGACGGCCAAGCTGTCCGCTTTCGTCGTGTTCATCCTGGTCGGCGCCCGCGTCTTCTCGCTCACCTTCTACGGCGTCAACGGGCACGTCTGGGTCGAGCACCTGCTCACCTCGCTGCCCGGCGGCCAGGTCGGTTTCCTGATCTTCGTCAACGCGTTCGTGTTCGTGCTGGCCTTCTTCCTCGACTTCTTCGAACTGGCCTTCATCGTGATCCCGCTGCTCGGACCTGCCGCCGAGCATCTCGGCATCGACCTGATCTGGTTCGGCGTCATTCTCGGCGTCAACATGCAGACCTCGTTCATGCATCCCCCGTTCGGCTTCGCGCTGTTCTATCTCCGCTCGGTCGCCCCGAAGGAGCGCTACACCGACCGCGTCACCGGCAAGCGGATGGACCCTGTCACCACCGGCCAGATCTATTGGGGCGCGGTGCCATTCGTCGTCATCCAGATCATCATGGTCGCTCTGGTGATCGCGTTCCCGTCGATGGTCATGCACTACAAGGGCGTCCAGTCGACCATCGACCCCAGCACGATCAAGATCGAGGTGCCGCAGATCGAGTTGCCGCCGCTGGATCTCGGACCGCCGCAGAAGTAGCCGCGGACGCCCCTCACCGTCGTGCTCCGCTCAAGCGGCGCATGACGCGCGACGGCGCGCGTGACAAGCACCGGAAACGGAGGCATACCGGGCCATCCTCAATCCCATGGATGGCCGCTCATGCCCCGATCGCACCCTGCCGCATCGCTCATTGGCCCGTTGATCGCCTCACTCTGGCTGACATATGCCGCAACGACGGTGCAGGCTGAGCCGATCGCCGATGTCCACATGCTGGCGCAAAAGGAGCAGCAGCCGCTGCTCGACACGCTGCGCGATCTCGTCGCCATCGAATCCGGCAGCAAGGACATCGAAGGCCTGAACCAGATCGCCGAGCGCGTCGCAGGCCAGCTCAAACAGCTCGGCGGCACGGTGGAGATCCTGCAACCCACCGACATCTATCGCCTCGACGACACGCCCGAGAAGATCGGACCGGCCGTGCACGCCACATTCAAGGGCACAGGCAGCAAGAAGATCATGCTGATCGCCCACATGGACACAGTGTACCTGAAGGATCAACCGTTCCGCATCGACGGCGACAAGGCCTACGGCCTCGGCATCGCCGATGACAAGCAGGGCGTCGCGCTCATTCTCCATACCGTGGCGTTGCTGCAGAAGCTGGCCTTCAGGGATTACGGCACGCTCACGGTGCTCGCGAACGGCGACGAGGAGATCTCCTCCCCCGGCTGGCGCAGCACCATCACCAAATTTGCCTCTGACCAGGACGCGGTGTTCTCATTCGAAGGCGGCGGCACCGACGGCACGCTGCGCCTCGCCACCAGTGGCATCGGCTCGGCCTATCTCACCGTGCAGGGCAAGTCATCACATGCCGGCGCAAGGCCCGAGGGCGGCGTGAATGCGCTGTACGAGCTCTCGCACCAGGTGCTGCAGATGAAGGACCTGTCCAAGCCCGAGCAGGGCCTGAAGCTGAACTGGACGGTCTCCAAATCCGGCACCAACCGCAATGTGATCCCTGCCGACGCCACCGCCCAGGCCGATGCGCGCGCGCTTAAGGTGTCCGATTTCGACGAGTTGGAGAAGGCCCTCCAGGACAAGATCAAGGATCGCCTGCTGCCGGACTCCAAAGTCGATTTGAAGTTCGAGGTGCGGCGCCCGCCGTTAGAGGCCAACGAGGCCTCGCGCCGCGTGGCGGCCTACGGCAAGACGATCTATCAGGAGCTCGGAATGTCCCTCAAGGTCGACGAGAAGGCGACCGGGGGCGGCACAGACGCAGCGTTTGCCGCGCTGAAGACCAGTGGAGCCGTGGTGGAGGGCATGGGCCTGTCGGGCTTCGGTGCGCACTCCAACGACGCCGAATATGTGCAGATCAACAGCATCGTGCCGCGGTTGTATCTGGCCACACGCATGATCATGGATCTGTCCACGGGTAAACTGAAGTAGCGACGGCCTTTCTTCCTTCTCCCCTTCTTGTGCAGGGCAATCGCATATGGCAGCGATTTCGCCTGTAGCCATCCTTCGAGACGCCCGCCGTTGGCGGGCCGTCAGGATGAGGACCGGACGTTCGGCACTCGCTTCGACGAGCACCGATGCTGCTTAGCCTCATCCTGAGGAGACCGCGAAGCGGTCGTCTCGAAGGACGAGGCGCGCGCTCGGGTCTCTCAATGCGCCATATGCGATTACCCTGCCTTCTTGCGGGAGAAGGTGGCGCGAACGCGATTCGCGCCGGATGAGGGGTCTCTCTCCGCGCATTCAATTGAGAGTGAGACTAGCGGAGAGAGACCCCTCACCCGTCTCGCTGCTATCGCGGCGAGCCACCCTCTCCCACAAGGGGAGAGGGTGAAGCGGTGTTGCTGTCCGCCAGCCGAAACCGCAGCGTGAACTCGGCTCCACCCCCCGGAAGATTCTCCACCGCAATCGTCGCGGCGTGATCGTCCGCCACCGCCCGCACGATGGAAAGCCCAAGTCCCGCGCCGTCGCTGCGCCGGCGGTCGGCGCGCCAGAAGCGCTGGAAGATCAGCTCACGCTCGGCCTCCGCAATCCCCGGGCCGCTATCGCGCACGCGCACCGAACCGTCCTCGCGCACCTCGACGTCAACGGTCGTGTCTTTTGCCGTGAACTTGATGGCGTTTTCCGCCAGGTTGAACACCGCGCGCTGCAGCATCTCCGCATTGCCGTGGATCGTGACCGGCGCGTCGGTACCCCGGAGCGCAATGTCCTTGTGCTGCGCGATCGCGAACGGGGCGATCGAGGCGACCACTTCGGCGCAGACGGCGCGCAAATCCGCAGTCTCGCCGGGATCGAGCACCAGGGTGTCGAGCTCGGCGATCTCCAGAAGCTGGGCGACGAGGCGGCTCATGGTTTCGATGTCGGCATGCAGCGCATGCCGTGCCGCCCGATCGTCGAGCGTCTCGATCCGCGTGCGCAGGATCGCGAGCGGCGTGCGCAATTGATGCGCGGCATCCGCGGTGAACTGCCGCTGTACCCGAAAGCCGCCTTCGAGGCGGTCGAGCGCCTGGTTGACGGCGGTGACGAGCGGCAGGATCTCGCGCGGGATCTGCTCCGTCGGCAGGCGGATGTCGGTGCGCGCCGGACCGATATTGCTGGCCTCCTCGGAGGCCTTCCACAGCGGCGCGATCGCGCGGCGGAAGATGATGATGTCGGTGGCGAGCAGGACCAGCAGGATCGGGATGGTGATCCATCCCACGCGCCGGAAGAAATTCGACACGATGTCGTCGATGATGACGTCCCGGTGCGCGAGGTCCTCGGCAACCTGGATGCGCACCGTCTTGCCGTCGATGTCGCGGGTGACGGCGGCGCCGGAAATGCTCTCCGACGAGCGCGGTGCAGCGGTGGCGGCGGAGCGCCGATGGGAGGAGAACAACAGCCGGCCATCGGCATCGCGAATGTCGTACTGATAGCGGCCATACGCTTCCGAATAGAGACCCTTGAGACTGTCGGGCAGATTGAACGTCAGCAATCCGCCCGGCTGAACAACGATGCGCTCCGCCAGCACCTCGGCCTGGGCGCGCATGGCATCGCGATGCAGCTGGTCGATCTCGGAATTGAGCAGCCAGAACAGCACCAGCGGCAGGAAGATCGCGACCACCGCGACCGCCAGGATGTGCAGGAACACGATGCGCCAGATCAGCGATTTGAACGTCGGAGACCTGCCATAGGACCCGGCATAGGATCCGACGTTGGATCCGAGCTGGGTCACGCTATTTCTCCACGTCCATGAGATAGCCGACGCCGCGGATGGTATGGATCACGACCTTGGCGCCGTGTTCAGCGAGCTGCTTGCGCAGCCGCGAAACATAGACCTCGACCGCGTTGGAGGCGACCTCGCCGTCGAGCCCGAAGATGTGATCCTCGACGTTCTTCTTCGGCACCACCCGCCCCTGCCGGCGCAGCAAAATCTCCAGCACCGAGGTCTCGCGCGCGGAGATGATCCGCGGCTGGTCGTCGACGAAGATCTGGCGGCTCTCGGTGTCGTAGACGAGGTTGGCGAGACTGAGCGAGCGGCCGAGCAGCTGGCCCGGCCGGCGCAGGATCGCCTCCAGCCGCGCCACCAGTTCCTCCATCGCGAACGGCTTGGCGAGATAGTCGTCGGCGCCGCTGCGCAGGCCGCTGACGCGGTCCTGCAGGCCGCCGCGGGCGGTCAGCACCAGCACGGGGAGCGGTTCCATCTTGATGCGCAACTCGCGCAGCACCGACAGGCCGTCGCCGTCGGGCAGCCCGAGATCGAGGATCATCGCGGCATAGCTGACGCTGCTCACCGCCTCGCGCGCCTCGGCCGCGCTGCCGACGATGTCGCTCTGATAGCCAGCCGCCGCCAGCCCGCCAGCGACGAGGCGCGACAGCTCGGCATTGTCCTCGACGATCAGAAGGCGCATCGCATATCTGCCGGATACTCAGGTCACCGCACGCCTCGCGCGGCATCTTCGCTGTCTTCCATCATTCCGGACGCCTCGGCCAGCGAAAAAGCGTCCGGCCGAACCAGTCGTCTGTCAGGTTTGTGTAAGCCGACCAGGTGTACCCCCCAAGAGGCGCAGGCCAATCGCATTTGGAAGCGACTTCTCTATGGCCATCCTTCGAGACGCCCGCCGTTGGCGGGCCCTCGGGATGAGGACACGGTGCGCGGCAGCAATCCTCACGGGCACCAGTGCCGCCTAGCCTCGTCCCTCGAAATAGGCGCAAAGCAGGGTCGTGTCCCTTGGAGCTATGGATTTCCGGAACAGCCGGCACTTGAAGTGACGACCCTTCCCCTCTCCGCTCTCGATCAGGAACATGCACCTGCCGCAGACGTCGGCATTGTGACGGCGCTTGGCAACATCGAGCCCATCGAGGACGCGGCGAAGCGTATCGCGCAGCTGAGATCGATCGGGGAGCTCAAGTGTCACGAGCTGATCTCGAAGGACGTTAATTGGATCGCGCTCGAGGAACTTCTCGCCTTCGCTCGTGATGCAGAGCGCAATCGAGCGCTTGTCTTCTGCAGATGGCTTGCGAACCATCAACCCCTTGCTCTCGAGCACGGCGGCGATCTGCGATGCGACGCTGCGGGTCGTGCCCAGAAAGCTGGCGAGAGCCGTGGGCGTCCGCGAAAACCTGTTTGCGCGGGCGAGAAAGCGCAAGGCCATCCATTCCCGATCGCTCAGCCCCGCAAGGCTCCCTTCAAAAAGCCAGCTGTCGGCCGATTGGACCAGGAGTTGTAGAATTTCAATTGCCAGTCTCATTTGAGAAGTCCCACGGGAAACGGCGGCCCTGGCATCTCGATCAACGATCGAGAGCCGCCGTGTTCGGTGAATGCTGCATTCCCGTCGGGACTGGTTGAGTCCGGTATACCGTACCGTGAAGCGCGACCGGCGTGATGACACGCCGCAGCTTCAGCCCGATTGCCGGATTCCGATAACTCGACCGTTCCGTAAAAGGAACACCGAAAAACTACGCATCGCGTGGGCGTTGAATGACACGAAATCTCGCGCCTCCGGACGCGATGGTCTCTCCCGGCGCACCGCTGATGAGCGGCATCAAAGAAGGCCACGCTTGTCAGGTTTGTGTAAGCAATGGCGCTTCAGCATGCAGGGATGGAGAGAGCGCAGCGAAGAACCACCTTATGGATGGATCCGCTCCGAACAAACACCTTCCGCAAATCTCAACGGAGGGCAACGCATGCACATGGTCAGCTTCACACTCGCACTCGCATTCGCCTTCTGCCTGATGGCGCTAGCCTGACTTGGTATGGCTCTGCTGAAATGCTGCCCTTAGTTCGGCTAATTGATCGTTCGTTGCTCCCAGCAACGCGTCGGCCCCATCTGCAGGCAAGTCCGTATAAGCGATCGGCCGGTCGAACTGGCTCGCCGTGAAGTCGTACCTCTTGCCTTCGATCCGATTGTAAAAATGGTCGCCGGCCGGCAGTGGCGTCTTCAGCAGGTCGCCGCCGAAGAGTTCATGAACGAGCAGCGACGTGACGTTGCATTGTCCTGCGGCCGGATTGTCCGCCGTCCATTGGCTCGCGGTCGACCGCGACCACGCCTTGAGCAGCGCGCTTTGAACGGCCTCGGGATCGAAACTCATGTCACGTCCAAACGGCTGCCGACGAACCATATTCCGGATCATTGGATCCTAACATTCTGCTTTGCCCGACAAGTCAACTACTCCTGGTTTCAAAGAAGCAGGACGCACAAGAAACGCCCCGAAGCTTCCGCTCCGGGGCGTTGCATTCGGCGGCGTGACGCGATCAGCTCTGCGAGCGCCGCGCCATGAAGATGTCGTAGCCGACCTCGGCGACCTGGAACCAGGCGTAGCCGTCGCTCGTGAACTTGGCGAGGGAGTCGTGCACCTTCTTGAAATTGGCGTTGGTCGCGCCGACTTCGGCATGCAGCTCCTTGGCGGCCTTGTGGCAGGCATCCATGATCGACGGCGAGAAGGCGTGCAGCTTGGCGCCGCCCGCGAGCAGCTTCTTCAGCGCCAGCGGATTGGCGGTGTCGTAGCGCGCCATCATGTAGTTGTTGGCGTAGTGGCCGGCCTGCTCCAGCACGCTCTGGTAATATTTCGGCAGCGCGTTCCACTTGTCGAGGTTGACGAAGGCCAGCAGCATCGGCCCACCCTCCCACCAGCCGGGATAGTAGTAGTGCGGCGCGATCTTGTAGAAGCCGAGCTTTTCGTCGTCATAGGGGCCGACCCATTCGGCGGCATCGATGGTGCCCTTTTCCAGCGCGGGATAGATGTCGCCGCCGGCGAGTTGCTGCGGCACCACTCCGAGCTTCTGGAGCACGCGGCCGGCAAAGCCGCCGATGCGGAATTTCATGCCCTTGAGATCGTCGGGTGCGTTGACCTCTTTCCTGAACCAGCCGCCCATCTGGCAGCCGGTGTTGCCCGCGAGCAATGAGACGACGTTGTAGCTCTTGTAGAATTCGTTGAGCACGTCGCGCCCGCCGCCCTGCATGTACCAGGCCTGGTTGATGCGCATGTTGGGGCCGAACGGCACGGCCGAGCCGAAGGTGAAGGTCGGATCCTTGCCGAAATAATAGTAGGACGCGGTGTGGCCGATTTCGCAGGTGCCGTTCTGAACGGCGTCGAGCACCTGGAGGCCCGGCACGATCTCGCCGGCCGCGAAGATCTGGATCTGGAATTTGTTGTCGGTCGCCTCGGCGACCATCTTGCACATCATCTCGGCGCCACCAAACAGCGTGTCGAGCGATTTCGGCCAGCTCGTCGGCATGCGCCATTTGATTTCCGGCATCGACTGCGCGATCGCGGGAGCCGCGAGCGTGGCGGCGCCGGCCGCACCGAGTCCTGTGACCTTGATGAAGTCTCTTCTCTTCATGATTTCCTGCCCTGATGTACCAGTGATTGTGGGCCTTCTTGCCGAGGCTTTGCACCACCATGACGCAAGCCGCCGCCCAATTCCATCCCGATCGCACTGCGGCAAAGAAAAAGCCCGGCCTCCAATGGAGGCCGGGCTTTCCGGTCTTTGCGACTTTAGGCCTAGGCGATCAGCCGCGCGTGCGCGAGCGGATCATGAAGCTGTCGTAGGTATATTCGGCAACCTGCCACCACAGATATTCGTCGGAGCGGTAGGCCTGCATGGCGTCGATCGACTTCTTGAAGTCGGGGTTCTTGGCCGAGATCTCCGCCCACAGCTCGTTGGTCGCCTTGAGGCAGGCTTCCAGCACCTCGTTGGTGAAGGGACGAAGCTGGGTGCCGCCGGCAACCAGACGCTTCAGCGCCGCCGGGTTCTGCATGTCGTAGCGCGCCGCCATCCAGGTGTTGGCATTGGTCATCGCGTTGGTGAGGATCGCCTGGTAGTTCTTCGGCAGCGCATTCCACTTCTCCAGGTTGGCGAAGGCGTGGACGGTCGGACCGCCTTCCCAGAAGCCCGGATAGTAGTAGTACTTGGCGACCTTGGCGAAGCCGAGTTTCTCGTCATCGTAGGGGCCGACCCACTCGGCGGCGTCGATGGTGCCCTTTTCGAGCGCCGGATAGATGTCGCCGCCGGCGAGCTGCTGCGGCACCACGCCGACCTTCTGAAGCACCTGGCCGGCGATGCCGCCGATGCGCATCTTGAGGCCGGAGAGGTCGGCAACGGTCTTGATCTCCTTGCGGAACCAGCCGCCCATCTGGGTGCCGGTGTTGCCGCAGGGGAAGCCGATCACGTTCGACTTCTTGAAGAACTCGTTGCCGAGCTCCATGCCGCCGCCCTGATACCACCAGGAGTTCTGCTGGCGCGCATTGAGACCGAACGGCACCGAGGCGTAGATCGCGAAGGTCGGGTCCTTGCCGACATAGTAGTACGAGACGGTGTGGCACATCTCGACGGTGCCGTTGGAGGTCGCATCGAGCGCCTGGAGGGCCGGGACGATTTCACCGCCCGCGAACACCTGGATCTGGAATTTGTTGTCGGTCATCTCGGCGACGTACTTCGCCACCTGCTCGGCACCGCCATAGATGGTATCGAGCGACTTCGGGAAGCTCGAAGTCAAGCGCCACTTCACCTCGGGCGAGGACTGCGCGATCGCCGGCGAGGCTACCGCGGTTGCCGCCGCGCCTGCTGCCGACACTTTCAGAAAATCACGACGCTTCATCTTCAGGTCTCTCCTTGCTGGGGCGTTTCCCCTTAACTTCTCTTCTTGCCGCCGCTCATTCCGGCGACGCGTTAGGGCCGCGTCGAACCGAAGGGGCTTGACTGCCGTGGGCCTTTACCACGGAAGCCCCGCTTGCGGAACGCGACAATGGCATGACGGGGCTCTACGAAAGTCGCATGCCCCCCAAAAGGACGAGGAAGGCGTGCCCCGGGCGGCCGGCTCAGGCCGCCGCGATGACGCCCTTGAGCTGGTCGCGGACCTGCCCTGCAATGGCGCGGTAGATCGCCGCATGAGGACCGTCCGGCTCGCTGTCGACGACGGGATTGCCGGCATCCGAGGTAGCACGAATCGCCATGTGCAGCGGGATCTCGCCGAGGAAGGGGACTTCGAGCTTCTCGGCCTCGTGCCGCGCCCCGCCATGGCCGAAAATGTCCGACCGCGTGCCGCAATGCGGGCATTGGAAGTAGCTCATGTTCTCGACGATGCCGAGCACGGGCACGTTGACCTTCTTGAACATGGCAAGCCCCCGTCGCGCGTCGATCAGGGACAGATCCTGCGGGGTCGAGACGATCACGGCGCCCTTCAGCGGCACGTTCTGCGCCAGCGTGAGCTGGGCATCGCCGGTGCCCGGCGGCATGTCGACGACCAGCACGTCGAGCTTGCCCCATTCGACGTCGCGCAGCATCTGCGTCACCGCCGACATCACCATGGGACCGCGCCAGATCATCGCGGTCTCTTCCTCGACCAGGAAGCCGATCGACATGATGGCCAGACCGAAGCGCCGAAGCGGAATCATTTTTCGCTCGTCGTTCAGCTCCGGCTTGTCGTGCAGGCCGGTCAGCCGCGGCACCGAGGGGCCGTAGATGTCGGCATCGAGCAGCCCGACCTTGAGGCCGAGGTCGCGCAGGCCCAGCGCCAGGTTCAGCGCGGTGGTCGACTTGCCGACGCCGCCCTTGCCGGAGGCGACCGCGATCACGGCGGCAACGCCGGGAATTTCCGACTGCCGCGCCATCGGCGACCCGCCGCCCTGCGGCGGCTTGTGGGCATGGACCGGTTGCACGCCGGGCGTGCCGCGGCTGGGTTGCGGGGGCGGCGGCGGCGCGGAGCCCGGCTTGCGCTCGGCGGTCAGCGCCACCATGACGGTGGTGACGCCGGGAATGGTGCGCACAGCGGCCTCGGCTTCGGCCCGGATTGGCTCCCAGGCCCTCGCCTCGGCGGCATCGACATTGATCGAGAAGAACACCTTGCCGTCGGACGCGCTGATCGCGCTCAGCACGTTGGCATTGGTGAGCGCGACCCCGCGGGGAGATTTGATCCTGGCGAGGCTGTCGAGAACCTGTTGCTGCGTCACGCTCAAAGCGCATCTCCTGAACGGAGCATGATCCGGAGCCGGAGGACGGCGCCAGCGCAAGGCGTGGCGCGGCTTTCCGGCAAGGTCATGCTCGAGACTCTAGGATGCCCCATTAGAGCGGAAACGCCCAAAAGGCTACTGCCTGCCGATATCGTCGGCCTTCTCGGCGGGCGCCGCCCCCTGCTCCCTGGCGGCCTCGTAATTCAGCTCGATCATGACCCCGTTGGGATCGTTGACGAAGATCTGCCAGAGGTCGCCGCCGGGCACCTGGCGGGACTCGAACTTCATGTCCTTGGACGCCAGCCGCCGCTTCATGCCGTCAAAGCCGCGACTGACGAAGGCGACATGATGGACAACGCCGGAATCCGGCTTTTGTGGCTCGGCGGTCGCAGAAATATCGACGAGATGCACCACCGCCTTGCCCTCGCTGTACATCCAGGCGCCGGGGAAGGCGAAATTCGGCCGGGCGCCTTTTTCCAGGCCGAGCACATCCTCGTAGAAGCGGACGGTCTCGGCCAGATTCCGGGTCCGGATGTTGAAATGATCGAGGACGCCAACGCTCACGCCGCCCATGCTTTCGCTCCCTTTTTTGAAGTCCTTAGGTCCGCCATCCTAGCACAGGGGGCCGCCAAACGAAGCCGTTGCCCTCCCGGCTTAACGGTTTATGGTGCGCCTCCGATCCGCCCTCGCGGCGGAACTTGGAGGACGCCGCCCTGGCGCCCTCGCCCGGCTGCAACCGTAAAACTCAAGCTACGGACAAGGTACCACACATGGCTAAAGTCGCTTTCCTCGGTCTCGGCGTCATGGGCTACCCCATGGCCGGACACCTCGTGAAAAAAGGGGGCCATGAGGTCACCGTCTACAACCGCACCGCGGCCAAGGCGAAGGAATGGGCGGACAAGTTCGGCGGCAAGACCGCACCGACCCCGAAGGCCGCCGCTGAAGGCCAGGATTTCGTGATGTGCTGCGTCGGCAACGACAACGATCTGCGCGCGGTCACGATCGGCCCCGACGGCGCGTTCGCCGGCATGAAGAAGGGTGCGACCTTCGTCGACCATACCACCGCCTCCGCCGAAGTCGCGCGTGAGCTGGACGCGGCCGCGACCAAGGCCGGCTTCAGGTTCATCGACGCGCCGGTCTCCGGCGGCCAGGCCGGCGCCGAGAACGGCGTGCTGACGGTGATGTGCGGCGGCGCGCAGGACGCCTATGCCGGCGCCGAGCCGATCATCACGGGCGCCTATGCGCGGATGTGCAAACTGCTCGGGCCCGCCGGAAGCGGCCAGCTCACGAAGATGGTCAACCAGATCTGCATCGCCGGTCTGGTGCAGGGTCTCTCCGAGGGTATCCACTTCGCCAAGAAGAGCGGCCTCGACGTCGCCGCAGTGATCGAGACCATCTCCAAGGGCGCGGCGCAGTCCTGGCAGATGGAGAATCGCTACAAGACCATGAACGAGGACAAGTACGATTTCGGCTTCGCGGTCGAATGGATGCGCAAGGACCTCTCGATCTCGCTGGCTGAAGCCCGCCGCAACGGCGCCAACCTGCCGGTCACCGCGCTGGTCGATCAGTTCTATTCCGAGGTCGAGAAGATGGGCGGCAAGCGCTGGGATACGTCCAGCCTGCTCGCGCGCCTGCAGCGCTGAGGAGCGCATCGACGGTCGCTGCCGGGCAGCTGCGACCGTCCCCCCGGCCTTGACGCGGCGCCGCGTCGAGGTCTTGCAAGCGCATCGAGCCGAAGAACGAACACCGCGGGGACTGACTTGCTGAGCGTGATAGCCGTCGTCTTCATCGTTGCGTATGCGGCCATCGCGCTCGAACACCCGCTCGGCGTCAACAAGAGCGCCTCGGCTCTCCTTGGAGCCGGCCTGCTCTGGACGATCTACGCGCTGTCCGTCGGCGACGCCTCGCTCGTCAACCATCAGCTCGACGAATCCGTCGCCTCGACCGCGCAGATCGTCTTCTTCCTGATCGGTGCCATGACGATCGTCGAGGTGATCGACGCCCACAACGGCTTCGAAGTCATCACCTCGATCATCCGCACCACGAAGCAGACCACGCTGATGTGGATCATCGGCTTCGTGACGTTCTTCCTGAGCGCGATCCTCGACAATCTCACCACCACCATCGTGATGATCTCGTTGATCCAGAAGCTGATCGGCAGCAAGACCGATCGCCTGCTGTTCGCCTCGATCATCGTCATCGCGGCCAATGCCGGCGGCGCCTGGACCGTGATCGGCGACGTCACGACCACGATGCTCTGGATCGGAGGGCAGATCACTCCCCTCAGCATCATGAAGTCGGTGTTCTTGCCCTCACTGCTCAACCTGCTGATACCGCTGCTCATCGTTGGCTATTCCATCAAGGGGAAGGAGATCGTCCCTCCGCTGCAAGGCCAAGCACAGGCCCTCAGGGTCGAGGTGTTCGAGCGCAACTTGATGTTCTATCTCGGCCTTGGCACCCTGGTCGCCGTTCCGGTCTTCAAGGCCGTGACGCACCTTGCGCCTTTCATGGGTATTCTTTTCGGGCTTGGCATCCTCTGGCTGGTCGGCGAGGTCGTTCACCGCCACAAGGACGAGGATGCGCGGCGTCCCCTCACCCTCGCCCATGCGCTGACGCGCATCGACATGAGTTCCATCGTGTTCTTCGTCGGCATCCTCATGGCCGTCGCATGCCTGGAGCATGCTCGCGTGCTGGAACTGTTGGCGAAATGGCTCGACGCCACGGTCGGGCGTCTCGACGTCATCGTCATCCTGCTCGGCCTGTTGAGTGCCATCATCGACAACGTGCCGCTCGTCGCGGCCACGATGGGCATGTACAATCTGGTGCAACATCCGCCCGACAGCTTCATCTGGGAGTTCATCGCCTATTGCGCCGGCACCGGCGGCTCGATCCTGATCATCGGCTCGGCCGCGGGCGTTGCCGCCATGGGACTCGAGAAGATCGAGTTCTTCTGGTACGCCCGCCGCATCGCAGGCCCCGCCCTGGTGGGGTATCTGGCGGGCGCGATGGTCTACATCGCGCAGTACGCAGCGCTGCATTGACGGCGCAGGCGAGATTCAAAATTAACGCCGGGTTAACGTAATTCTTTAGCTCCTTAAGTCACCTCTTAAGGATTTCTTGCCAGAGATAGACAATGCAGAAGGCCCGCGTCCGGCGTGGGCAGGAATCGTGTTGCTTGATGAGTAACCCCGCTGAAAAGCCTGAGGTTGTGGAGCTTCCGGCCGAGCCGGTGAGCGCTCCATCGGCGAGCAGCCGAAGGGCTGCGGCGCAGCGGGTGCGCGAGGCGCGGGACAAGTTAACGTCGACCAGTGGAACCCGGCCGGCGTTCGACGCCGAGATGCTGCGCCAATACGCCCAGACGCGGCTGTCGGCTTCCTATGTCGTGATGCTGCTGGTGGTCGCGACCGGCGTGCTGTTCGGCCTGTGGATGCAGCCGATCCCGGCCGCGGCCTGGACCGCCGGCATGCTCTGCATCCACAGCGCCATGACCCGCAGTTGCCGGCGCTTCCTGACCGAGCCCGCCTCGCCCGCGGCGACGCGCGCCTGGCGGACGCGCTTCGTCGTGCTCGACCTGCTCTATGGCCTGTGCTGGATGGCGATCCTGATCCATCCCGTGCTCGACATGGTCACGGAATCGCTGATGATGTTCCTGATGCTGCTGGTGATCGCAGTGTCGAGCATGCTCGCCGCCAATCTGCCGATCGCAGCCCTTGCCGCCACCGCGCCGGTCGCGGTCGCCATGGCGCTGAGCTTCGTGATGACCGGCTCGCTGGACAATTACATTTTGGCCGCGCTCGCGCTCGCCGCCGAAGGCTATTTCGTGCTGCTGGCGCACCGCCTGCACTCCTCCACCTTCGCCACGCTGGAAGCGCGCGCCGAGAAGGACGCGCTGATCGGCGAGCTCGAACAGGCCAAGGCGATCTCGGACGAGGCGCGCCACCGCGCCGAATCCGCCAACGTCGCCAAGTCGCGCTTCCTCGCGCAGATGAGTCACGAGCTGCGCACGCCGCTGAATGCCATCCTCGGCTTCTCCGAGGTGATGAAGAGCGAGATCTTTGGCGCGCATGCGGTACCGGTGTACAAGGAGTACTCGGCGGACATCCATAATTCCGGCGTGCACCTGCTCAACCTCATCAACGAGATCCTCGACTTGTCGCGGATCGAGGCCGGCCGCTACGAGCTCAACGAAGAAGCGGTGTCGCTGGTCGGCATCGTCGCCGACTGCCATCACCTGATGAAGCTGCGCGCCTCCAGCCGTGGCATCACCATCCACGAAGTGTTCGAGCAGGCCATGCCGCGGCTGTGGGCCGACGAGCGCGCGATCCGCCAGGTCGTGCTCAACCTGCTCTCCAACTCGATCAAGTTCACTCCGCAAGGCGGCGAGATCTGGCTCAAGGCCGGCTGGACCGCCTCGGGCGGACAATATCTCTCGGTGCGGGATTCCGGCTCCGGCATTCCCGAGGACGAGATCCCGGTCGTGCTCGCCTCGTTCGGCCAGGGCTCCAACTCGATCAAGTCCGCCGAACAGGGCGCCGGTCTCGGCCTGCCGATCGCCAAGAATCTGATCGACCTGCATGGCGGCACGTTCACGCTGAAATCGAAGCTGCGCATCGGCACCGAGGTGATCGTCACCTTCCCGCCGGAGCGCGTGATGAGCGCGCTGGCGCCGCTGTCGGATGATTCCCCGCCGCTCCAGCCGGAGAGTTCCGTACTGCCCGAGGAGAAGCGCCGGCCGCGCCACAAGCCGATCATGAGCGCAGGTACAGGCTCCTAACCAGATGCTTGCAGACATGCCCGACAATCCCCCACTATGTCCGAATGAGCAAAGAAACGCCGTGCGTCGCCGTCTGCATGATCGATCCCAGGACCAAGCTGTGCTTCGGCTGCGGCCGGACCTTGCCCGAGATCGCGCGCTGGCACGCCATGGAAAGCGCGGACCGGCTCGCGGTCATGGCGCTGTTGCCGGCACGCATGACGGAAGCTGGACTGGCGCCGATCGCGGCATCGCCGAAACGCAACTGACCGGCCTGCTCGCCTGCGGAGGCGCGCGATGATCCGCTTCCTGCTCGTTCTCGTCATGCTTGCAGGCACGGCAGGCGCGGTCGTCGCCTATGGCGACCCCGAGCAGATCGCGCGCGCCAGCCACAAGGTCTCCCACATTTTTCGCGCGCAGACGGCAACGCCCGCTCCCGCCGTGCAGATCCCACGCGGCCAGGGCGGCGAATTCGCGCTGCGCGCGAAGATCAACGGCATCGCCGCGCCGATGGTGATCGATACCGGCGCGACGTCGGTGGTGCTGACCTGGGAAACCGCGAAAGCCATCGGGCTGCCGCTCGAGATGCTCGAATACGATGTCGACCTCGAAACCGCGGGCGGACATACCAAGGCAGCCCGCCTCACCCTCGACCGTCTCTCCGTCGGCCATCTCGTCGAAAAATCGGTGCCGGCCCTCGTCGTCCAGCGCGGGCAGATGAAGACCAATTTGCTCGGCATGAGCTTCCTCGACCGCCTGGAGAGCTGGGGGGTGCGCGCCGACAAGCTGATGCTGACCGGCTATCCCGAGCTTCAGAGCAGCCATCGCCGCTCGCGCACGGCGATGGATTAGCCGCCTTACGCCGCCTCGGCCGGCGCACGCGCACCGACGCACGCGATCGCATCGCGCAGCACCTCGAGGCCGGCGCCCGCCTTAACCCCCTGCTCGGCCAGATGGCGGCGGAAGGCCCGCGCGCCGGGCACGGCATGGAATGCGCCGACGAAATGCCGCGTGATCGCGTGCAGCCGCGTGCCGCGCGCAAGCTGCTGCTCGATATAGGGCATCATCGCCTCGAGCGCGTCCTGCACGGTCGCGTGCGGGCTCGCCTCGCCGAAGATCTCCCGATCGACGCCGAGCAGCCGCCACGGGTCCTGATAGGCGGCGCGGCCGAGCATCACGCCGTCGACATGTTCGAGATGCGCTCTCGCTTCGTCGAGGCCTCGAATGCCGCCGTTGATGATGACAGGCACGTCAGGCATCGCGCGCTTGAGCCGATAGACGCGCTCATAGTCGAGCGGCGGGATGTCGCGGTTCTCCTTCGGAGACAACCCGTTGAGCCAGGCCTTGCGGGCATGCACGATCAGTGCGTCGCAGCCGGAGGCGACCACCGCGCGCGCAAGCGCATCAAGAGCCACTTCCGGATCCTGGTCGTCGATGCCGATACGGCACTTCACCGTGACGGGAACCGCGACAGCCTGCTTCATCGCATCGACGCACCGCGCCACGAGTTCCGGCTCCGCCATCAGGCAGGCGCCAAAGCGGCCATCCTTCACGCGATCCGACGGGCAGCCGACATTGAGATTGATCTCGTCATAGCCGAACGCCTCGCCGATCCGCGCAGCCTGCGCCAGCTCGCGCGGATCCGAGCCGCCAAGCTGAAGCGCCACGGGATGTTCGCTCGCGTCGAACCCAAGCAGCCGCTCC
This sequence comes from Bradyrhizobium sp. CCBAU 11430, assembly GCF_028128855.1. Lineage (NCBI taxonomy): Bacteria > Pseudomonadati > Pseudomonadota > Alphaproteobacteria > Hyphomicrobiales > Nitrobacteraceae > Bradyrhizobium > Bradyrhizobium sp. CCBAU 11430. Next base: position 363,050 of record NZ_LBJV01000007.1, on the reverse strand, counting down.
CGGTCGCCATGAATGACGGCGCCCGTCGTCACCATCTCCGTGTAGAGCAGCGCCCGCCGCGTCAGGTGGCGGTGGAACACCCGGCAGTGCCGATCGCTCCAATCCATCATGGGGGCTACGGCGAATTTTCGTTCTAAGCTATTCATCTTATTGAGGTATTTTAACTTCGATCAGCCCTTTGTGTAATTGGACCGACTGAGAATTCTCATTTGACGAGGCTTCCGTAGCTTGGCTCTTCTAGGACGATATTTGCATGAATTGGAAGCGGAAATCGCTTCTTCGGATTCTCAATGCACACGTCAGACGGAGGCCGAGGTGTGCATGTGCAGTCTAAGCGCTTCGCTCGCACTTTTCTGAGGCAGCCCTCAACAACTTATCGATGTCGCCAAACGGTACGAAGAGCAATCCATCATCTAATGATGAGGTCGCCTCGCTCAGCGATTGCTCGAACTGCCAGCTCTTCCGAGATCTTCCAATCGCTCCATGACCGTTCAGCGAAGTCAGTTTGCCTTCGCTTTCACATATCGGCCTGGTGCCACTTCCCCCGGAGGATAGAGGTTGCTGCCGAGTTGCGTCCGGGCGGGCACCTGATCTTCAGCCCACGGCTTGAGCCACGCGATCCAATCGTTCCACCAACTGCCTGGCTTTTCGTCAGCGCTCGCAAGCCACGCCGCCGGGTCTTCGCATCGCTTGTCCGACAGCCAATAGCTTCGCTTGTTCTTCGACGCAGGGTTGATCACGCCGGCAATGTGCCCACTCGCTCCGAGCACGAAGCGGGTGTTGCCACTGAACAGGCCCGTGGTGCGATAGGCCGATCGCCACGGCACGATGTGATCTTCAACGGTCGCCAAGACATAGGCAGGCAGGTCGACTCGCCCCAGATCGACGGACGTGCCGCACATCGTCAACCGGTTCGGCTCCCGAAGTCTGTTCTCCAGATACATGTTCCTGATGTACCAGCAATACATCGGCCCCGGCAGGTTGGTCACGTCGGCGTTCCAGAACAGAAGATCGAAACGCTCAGGCGATTTTCCCTTCAGATAGTTGTTGATCACGTTCGGCCAAATCAGCTCCTTGGAACGCAGGGTTTGGAAGACGAACCCGAGCTCCGAGCCGCGGTAAATGCCGCCGTTGCCAATGGTCTGCTCGCGCTGCCGCACACCCTCCTCGTCTACGAACACGCCGAGATCCCCCGGTTCACGGAAGTCGAGCATCGTGGTCAGCAACGTCACACTGGCGACCGACTCGTCGCCGCGCGTCCGCAGGATCGCCAGCGCAGATGACAGAATGGTTCCTCCGACGCACCAGCCGACCACGTTGACCTTGTCGACACCCGAGATCGAGCGGGTCACCTCGATGGCGCGCATGGCGCCCTGCCCGACGTAATCGTCCCAGCCAAAGTGCCCGCACGAGGCATCCGGATTGCGCCAGGAGACCATAAAGACGGTCAGGCCGTGCTCGACCGCAAAGCGGACGAAGGAGTTGGCCGGTTGCAGGTCGAGGATGTAGAACTTGTTGATGCATGGCGGCACGATCAGCAGCGGCCGGGCCGTCACCTGCTCGGTCGCGGGTTCATACTGAATGAGCTGAAACAGCTCGTTCTCGAACACGACCGCGCCCCTGGATGCGGCGACGTCTTTTCCGACCTCGAACGCCTCCTCGTCCGTGATCGTCAGGCTGCCTCGGCCGAGATCGGCCATGAGATTGTCCAAGCCCGCCTTGAGGCTCTGCCCCTCGCTGTCCGTCGCAAGCTTTATGACGTCAGGATTGGTGGCGAGAAAATTAGTCGGGCTCATCGCCTCGACCAGCTGGCGCGTGAAGAAGCGCAGCCGATGCTTTTCCTTCTCGTCGAGATCGAGTGCTTCGACGAAGTCGACGCAATAGCGCGCATTGAGTAGATAGCATTGCTTGAGCAGGCTATAGGTGGCATTGTCCCGCCATTCCGTCGCGTTGAACCTGCGATCGCCGCGCGCGGGCTCGATGCCTGCTTCGCTCTGGACGCCGGCGGCCGATTTGAGGACATGCTCGGTGAGCTTGTACAGCCGCATCATGTGGTCCGCCTGCAATTGAGCGAGGCCTGACGAATTCAGAGCCGGGCCGGGATCGGCCCCGTTACGATCGCCCTTCGGCGCCCATCCGAGCGAGCGCCACAGGCTTTCACCCGCCTTCATGAAGCCCTCGACAAATTCGTCAGGCATGTTGAATGGCCGATTCATGGCGTTCCTCGCTTGGCAAGATTGATTGGTTCGTTGACGTCCGGTTTTCGGGCCGCTTCTGCCTGGCGCCCTTTGCCCCGCATGCACCGAGAGCTTGCCGTCTCATCCGCCGCGGTCTCAGGATCCGGAGCGGACGGTCGCGCCCTCCCTGATTCCGTCGACATTGACGCAGAGGCGCTTGATCTTGTCGTACAGCGTCTGCTTCGGAATGCTCAGAAGGGCAGCCGTTGCCTGGACATCGCCTTGCCTGCGCCGCAGCGCATCCTCGATGATCGATCGCTCGATGTTCTCCAGTTGCCGCGGCAATGACATATCGGACGCGCCGAAGCCCGACTTGTTGATCGACTTGCCGTCGAGGACACCGAGCACGAAACGGTCGGCGACGTTGCGAAGCTCGCGCACGTTGCCCGGCCACGAATAGGCCAGGAGGTGAGACATGGTCGGGTCATCCAGGATCGGGGCGTCGCGCTCGAAACGCCTGGCGGCATCCAGAGTGAAGTGCTCGAACAGCAGCGGGATGTCCTCCCGCCGTTCGCGCAGCGGCGGCAGCTCGATGAAAGCGACGCCGAGGCGATAGTAAAGATCGGCACGAAACAGCCGCTTTTCGCTGAGCTCCAGCAGATTCACCTTGCTGGCGGCCACGACACGGCAATCTACAGCGATCGGCTTGTTGGTGCCGACGCGCTCGATCGAGCGATCCTGCAGCGACCTCAGCAACTTGACCTGCACGCTGAGCGGCATGCTTTCGATCTCGTCGAGGAACAGCGTTCCGCCGCTGGCGTATTCGATCTTTCCGATCCGCTGACGCGTGGCGCCGGTGAACGCGCCGACCTCGTGGCCGAACAGCTCGCTCTCGACCAGCGATTCCGGCAGGCCGCCGCAGTTCACCGCAACGTAGTTACCGCCGCGGCGGCCGCTATGATTGTGCAGGCAGCGCGCCACCACATCCTTGCCCGTCCCGGTCTCACCATAGATCGTGACGTCGACATTGGTCGCAGCCAAGGTGGAGACCAACCGGCGCACCTCCTGGATCTGCGGCGACCGACCGAGCAGGCTGGCCTCGATTCCCTGGCGGTCCGCCAAGGCGGATCGCAACGATCGCACCTCGAGCGTCAGCCGCCGCTTCTCCGCCGCCCGGCGCACCACCGAGATCAGCTGCTCCGAGGAGCAGGGTTTCTCGATGAAGTCATAGGCGCCGGTCCGCATTGCCTGCACGGCCATCGAAATATCGCCGTGACCGGTGATCAGGATCACCGGCAGATCCTGATCCAGCCGACGCAGATCAGACAGCCAATCGAGGCCGCTGCGCCCGCGCAGGCGCACGTCGCAGACCACGACAAAGGGCATGTCGGCGCGCACGGAGCTGTGGGCGGTCTCGACCGAGGCAAAGCCCGAAACGGAAAATCCCGCAAGCTCGAGCGCCTGGACCCCGCCGATCCGGACGTCGTCATCATCCTCGACATAGATCACGCCGATCGATTGGTCATCGCCCATGCGGGAGCCGCCTCTGTAATCTCAGCCAATGGAAGGGTCACAACAAATTCGGCGCCGCTCGGCGCCAGGTTTCGCGCATGCAGCTCGCCACCGAACGAGCGTGCAATGTGGTTGGACAGCATCAGGCCCAGCCCAAGCCCCTTGCCCGCGGGCTTGGTCGTCACGAACGGCTCGAACATGCGCTGCAGGACGTCGGGGGCGATCGCGGGCCCGCTGTTGCTGATCGCAATGCGGCAGCGCGCGCTCTGCGCCTCCTCCCTGCCCGCCCGGATCAGGATCGACTTCGGCTCGACATTCTCCACCGCATCCAGCGCATTCGCCACGATGTTGCACAACAGCTGCTCGAGCCGCGTCTGATCGGCGATGACGCAGAGTTTTGCGTCAATGTCCGTCGCGACGGCAACCCCGCCCTCCTTGACTCGCCCGGACAATATTTTGAGCGATTCAGCCACGGCCCGCTCAACGGAAACCGCGCCAAGCGGGCTGCTCGACTTGTATGCGAACACCCGCAACTGGCCGGTCAGGCGTCCGAGCCGCCGCACCAGCTCGCCAATGCGGGTGAGATTTCCACGGGCATCTCCGATTGATCCGCGGTCGACCAGCAAAACTGCATTGTCGGCGGCCGTCTGCAAGGCCGCCAAGGGCTGGTTCAGTTCATGAACGATGCCCGCCGACATCTGGCCGAGCGCGGCCAGCTTGCCGGCATGAACGAGTTCATCCTGCGTAGCGCGCAATTCGGCTGTGCGCTCCTGCACCCTGGTTTCGAGCATGTCGTTCGCCGCCTGCAATGCGGCCTGGCTCGCCAACCGCTGCTTGATCTCTCTGCGGCGTTGCTCCACAAGTCCAAGCGCCAGCAGCGCGACGAGGGCGGCTAATCCCGATATGACCCCGATGACGAGCGCAGTCTGCCGTATGGGCGCCTCGTCGTCGAGAAGCACGAGTTTCCACAGCCCGCGGTTGATCGGAAGCTCGCTGACGGTATAGGCGGTGCCGTTCTCCGCGGAGATCCGTGCCGTGCCGTTCTCGGACTGGGCGACGAAGGTCCATCCGAGCGGCGCAAGATCGTGGTTTCCGTAGGGCTTGGATCGCGCGATGTCATCGCGCGTTTGAACCGACAGCGGCTCCATCGGGCGATAGCGCCACTCGTCGCGAGAGGCGAGTATCGTGACCTTGCGCTCGTCGACCAGTAGAATGTCGTTGTCGATGTTGCGCCACGCCCGCTCGAACGAATCCAGATTGACCTTGACGGTCGCGATCCCCTTGGTCGTCCCGCTGTCCTTCAGGGCATAGGACAGATAATAACCGGCGCGCGCGGTGGTGATACCGACACCGAAGAATGCACCGCGACCGTTCGCAAGCGCTTCGCTCACATAGGGACGATACGACAGGTTTTCGCCGAAGGGTGTTCCGGGCTGGTCGAAATCGGCCGCGGCCAGGGTCGCGCCGGTGACACCGAGGACGTAGAGGTTGTCGGCCCCCGCCAGCAGGTTGATCGATTTCAGATAGAGGCTGACGGCTTGCTGCAACGCGGGATCGCCGGGCGCCTCCAGCAGCCGGAACACGCCGGGGGACGTCTCCAGGAGAGACGGGAGATACTCAAATCTCGAAAGATGGCCGTCGAGTCTGGCAGCCTCGACGGCCAGCCGCTGCTGGGCCGCGGCGTGCAGATGGTCCAGTCCCCGGCGGAACATGACCGCATATCCGAGCCACGCCGCGGCGGCGACCAACGCAAGGGCAAATGCACCGCGAATGAACCAACGCGTGGAAGCAGGCGCCACCGAACCAACCTTGGCAGGCTCCTTGACGTTCACCAGGGATGAGAGCTCCGCCATCTTGTGAACCAGCACAAACCCGGGAGCGCCGGCAATTGCGGCAGGCCACTCACGCATAGTCTAACTCTATGGTCTTGCCCCGGAATACGCGATAGGAAAATCCGGTATAGGCGATGATGACCGGCAGCGTCACGCAGACCCCGATCAGTATGACTCGGAGCGACTCCGGACTGCTGGCGGCCTGCCAGACCGTGAGCCGGTCGATCACGACATAGGGGTAGATGCTATAGCTGAGACCAAGGAAGCTCAGGAGGAACACGAGCACCAATAGCGCGAAAGGCAGCCAGCAAAGCGCGCCGCGCACGGCCGGTGCACCCAGCAGAAGGCGGACCGTCAGCAGCGCGACGCTGGACGTGATCGGGATCGAGGCCACCGCGATCATCGCCGGCAGGGTGAACCACCTGATGCGGACCGTCTCGCTGATCCACGGCGTTGCCATCGAGATCAGGATCAGACCGAGAACCATGGGTGCGAAGGCGATCTTGCTCCACTCGATCGCCTTCTCCTGCAGCTCGCCATGCGTCTTCATCACAAGCCACGTCGCGCCGAGCAGTGCATAGGCCATCGGCAACGCAATCGCGATTGCGCCGGCGAAGATCGGATAATTCCAGCCTTCGCCGAACCCGCTGATGTAGCGGCCGAGCATCCAGCCCTGGCACACCGACGCCAGCATCGACCCGGCGATGAACATGCGATCCCACATCGCCTTCCGGTCGGCTTTGGCCTTGACCCGGAAATCGAAAGCTGCACCGCGCAGGATCAGGCCGACCAGCATGAGCGCGGTCGGCAGGTACAATTCCGACAGGACCAGTCCATGCGCCTTTGGGAAGGCGACGAGGAGAAGGCCGACGCCGAGGACGAGCCAGGTCTCATTCGCATCCCAAAACGGGCCGATCGAGGCGACCATGGTATCCCGCTCGTCCGGCGTCGCCCGATGCATCAGCATGCCGACCCCGAGATCGTAGCCGTCGCTCACGACATAGACGAGCAGCGATACGCCCATCAGTCCGATGAAGATCAGTGGCAGAAGCTCGTCGAAGGACATCGACATCATGCGAACTCTCCGCGGCTCTGATAGCGAAGCGGATCCTGTGCAAGGTCCTCCGACGTGACCGCCGCCGGACGCTTTTCCGGCTTCTCCGACATATATTTCAGCACGCCGACATAGGCCACCAGCAAGCCCACATAGAGGGTCACGTAGATGACCAGGGTCAGCGCGATGCTCGCCGATGGAACGCGCGAGGCGACCTCGCTCGTTCGGATCAGGCCTGACACGATGAACGGTTGCCGTCCAATCTCCGTGACGTACCATCCGGCGATGGTTGCCACCCATCCGGCAAAGGTCATTCCCGCGAACAACCTGAGCAATGGCCGCGGCATCAGGGAAAACTCCCAACCGTCGCGCCAATGCCTCCAGAGGCCGACCCAGCTGACGAGCAACATCAGGATGCCCGTTCCCACCATGATCCGGAACGACCAGAACAGCGGCAGCACCGGCGGATGCGCCGATGGAAACTCGTTCAACCCCTTGAGCTCCCCGTCAGGATCGTGACGGAGGATAAGGCTCGCGAGTTTCGGCACGGCCAGTTCGAAATGGTTCGACCGGGTCGCATCGTCGGGAATCGCGAACAGAAGCAGCGGCGCGCCGCGCGTGGTTTCCCAGATGCCTTCAACCGCCGCGATTTTCTGCGGCTGATACTTGAGCGTATTGAGCCCGTGAAAATCGCCCGCCACGATCTGCGCCGGCGCGGCCAGGGCCGCGAACACGAGCCCGGTTCGCAGCACCCGCGAGGCGCTCGCCGTCGCGACGCCCTTGAGGAGCTGCCAGGCGCTGATCCCGATCAGCAGGAACGCGCACGTCAGCGACGACGCAAGCACCATGTGGACGAAACGATAGGGAAAGGACGGATTGAAAACGATCTCCAGCCAATTCCGTGCATGGAACTGGCCGTCGACAATTTCGTATCCCGCCGGTGTCTGCATCCAGGAATTGAGGGCGAGGATCCAGAACGCACTCATCAGAGTGCCCAGCGCCACCAGAAAGGTCGCCCCAAGGTGAATTGCTTCGCCGACGCGGCGGTGGCCGAACAGCATCACGCCAAGAAAGCCCGCCTCGAGAAAAAAAGCGGTCAGCACCTCATAGCTCAGCAACGGGCCTGCGATATTGCCGACCCGCTCCATATAGCCCGGCCAGTTGGTGCCGAACTGGAAGCTCATGGTGACGCCACTGACGACCCCGAGCGCAAATGTCAGGGCGAATACCTTGGTCCACAGCCGATAGGCGCGAAGCCAGTCCAGCTTCTGCTGTGGGTCGGTTGCGCGCAGATGCTTCAGGCGGAAGAACAGCAGCACCCAGCCCAGGGCGATCGAGATCGATGGAAATAGAATATGAAACGTGATGTTCGCGGCGAACTGGATACGCGCAAGGAGCACAGCGTCCATCAGCATCCCCTCCGGGCTCGAGCCGGCGCCGGGTGCGCAACGGCCGACACGACATCCATCTCCTTCGCGACCGCAATCAATGAAGCTTGACGTGCGGCTCGGTCCGCCGGGTGATCAGGCGGGCCAGCGTGTCGAGCGCCACCTTGGCCGGACCATGCAGGGCGTATTCGTGCATCTTGTAGAGCGACAGGTACATCATCCGCGCGAACAGCCCCTCGAAGACCAGGCTGCCGCCCACCAGTGCCCCCATCATCGAGCCGACCGTGCTGAACTCGCCGAGCGAGACCAGGGATCCGAAGTCCCTGTAGCGGTAATCCTTCAGCGCTTCGCCCCGCAGATGCCGCGGGATCTGGGAATAGAGATGCGAGGCCTGCTGATGGGCTGCCTGTGCACGCGGCGGCACATTGCCCCGCTCGCCCCATGAGCAGGCCGAGCAGTCGCCGATGGCAAAAATGTTGTCGTCGCGCGTGGTCTGCAACGTGGGCCGCACCACCAGCTGGTTGATGCGGTTGGTTTCGAGCCCGGCAATGTCCTTCAGGAAATCGGGCGCCTTGACGCCCGCGGCCCAGACGATCAGTTCGGCGGGAATGGTCCGCCCGTCCGTCAGGCTGACGCGGTCGGACCCGACTACGGACACCTTGGCGCCGACCAGCAGATTGACACCCAGCCTGAGCAGCAGTTTCTCCGTCTCCTTCGAGACGCGTTCCGGCAATGCGGGAAGCACCCGATCCGCCGCTTCAATCAGCGTGATCCTGACGTCCTTCTGCGGATCGACCTGATCGAGGCCGTATGCCACCACTTCGCGCGTCGTCCGGTGCAATTCCGCCGCAAGCTCGACACCGGTCGCACCGGCGCCGATGATCGCGACCTTCAACTGATGTTCGCCGAGCGGTGACGATTGGGCATGGGCGCGGATGCAGGCATTGACCATGCGTTCGTGGAACCGCTTGGCATCGACCTGCGTTTCGAGCTTGATCGCGTGGTCCACGACGCCCGGCGTGCCAAAATCGTTGTTCTGGCTGCCAATAGCCATGACGAGGATATCGTAGTCGAAGCTCCGCTTCGGCGTCACCTCGCGCCCTTCGCCATCGAGATAGGGCGCCACCAGCACCTGACGCCGCTCCCGGTCGATCCCGATCATCTCGCCGATCCGGTAACGAAACCCGTGCCAGTAGGATTGCGCGAGATAGTCGACCTCGTGGGCAGCGATATCCATGCTGCCGGCCGCGATCTCGTGCAGCTTCGGCTTCCAGACATGCGTGCGGTTGCGCTCGATCAGCGTGACGTCGAGCTTGCCCTTGCGGCCATATTTGTCGCCGAGGCGGGTCGCGAGTTCCAATCCTCCCGCCCCGCCTCCGACGATCACGATCCGGAGCTTTCCCGATTGCGCCTCACTCATGATGGCCTCGCCCGATCGCGTTCACAGTCCGCCCAATCGTGTCCTTCCGATCAGGCTCTCTCGGACACCGCATCCGCGGCTGCGACGGCAGCCATGTTCACGATGCGGCGGACGGTCGAGGATGGCGTGAGAATGTGGGCGGGCTTGGCCGCGCCGAGCAAAATGCCGCCGACCGTCAGCCCCTGCCCCGCAGCCATCCGCAAAAGATTGTACGAGATGTTGGCCGCGTCCAGATTGGGCATCACCAGCACGTTCGCCGGACCTACGAAACCGGAATCGGGAAACTCGTGGTCACGCACCGACTGCGACAGCGCCGCGTCGCCGCGCATCTCGCCTTCCACGGCCAGATCGGGCGAGCGCGCGCGGATGATCGTGCGCGCCTCCCGCATCTTGTGCGCCTCCGGCACCGCCGAGCTGCCGAAGCTCGAATGCGACAACAGCGCCACTCGAGGCGTGATGCCGAATCGCCTGACTTCGGCGGCCGCCAGCAGCGCGATGTCGGCAACCTGCTCGGCAGTCGGATTGAGATTGCAATGCGTGTCGCAGATGAACAGCTGATGCTGCGGGAGAATGAGCATTTGCATTACGGCGAGCGTCCGCACGTCGTCCCGCGTTCCGATCACGTTCTTGATCGCCGCCAGGTGATCGGCGGTTCGCCCGATCACTCCGCAAAGCATCGCATCGCCGATCCCTCGCTCGAGCAGGATCGACGCCAGCACCGTCGCATTGCTCCGCGTCTCCGACAGCGCGAGGGCCGCCGATACGCCATCGCGCCTCCTGCGCGCATGATACACGTCAGCGCATTTGGAATAGACCTGCGCATCGTGCGGATCGATGATCTCGCAGTCCTGGCCGGGCCTGAGCCGGAGACCGAAAGCCTTGATCTGCTGTTCGATGGTGGCAGGCCGGCCGAGCAACAACGGCTTCGCGATCCGCTCGTCAGCGATGACCTGTGCTGCCCGCAGCACGCGCTCATCCTCGCCTTCGGCCAGAACGAGGGATTTTCCGCTCCCCTTCGCCACCGAAAACACCGGCTGCATCGCATTGCCGGACTGGTAGACAAAACGGCTCAGCTTCTGCCGATAAGCGTCCATATCGGCGATCGGACGCCTTGCAACACCGGTATCGGCGGCCGCCTTTGCCACCGCCGGCGCAATCATCTCGATGAGACGTGGATCGAACGGCTTTGGAATGAGATAGTTGCGCCCGAAGCGAAGGTCCTCGCCCTTGTAGGCGGTTGCGACCACCTCAGGAACCTCGGCCAGGGCGAGGTCTGCGAGTGCGCGGACCGTCGCAAGCTTCATCTCCTCGTTGATGGTGGTCGCACCGCAATCGAGCGCGCCACGGAAGATGAACGGGAAGCACAGGACGTTGTTGATCTGGTTGGGATAGTCCGAACGCCCCGTGCCGATGATCGCATCGGGACGAACCGCCAGCGCGTCTTCCGGCATGATCTCCGGAACCGGATTGGCCATCGCGAAGATCAGGGGATCGCGGGCCATCCTCTTGACCAGGTCTGATGTCAGCACCTTGCCGGCCGACAGTCCGAGGAAGATGTCCGCATCCTGGATGATGTCGTCCAGCTTCCGCGCATCCGTCTTCACGGCATAGCGCGCCTTGTTGTCGTCCATGCTTTCGGTACGGCCGGCATACACGACACCCTTGGCGTCGGTCACGATGATGCGCTCGCGGCGCAATCCAAGGCTCACGATGAGATCGAGGCAGGCGAGCGCCGCAGCACCCGCGCCGGAGCAGACCAGCTTGACCTCGGCGATGTCCTTCTTGACCAGCTTCAGCCCGTTGAGGATCGCGGCTGCAGCGATGATCGCGGTGCCATGCTGATCATCGTGGAAGACGGGTATCTTCATCCGTTCGCGGAGCTTCTTCTCGATGTAGAAGCACTCCGGCGCCTTGATGTCCTCGAGGTTGATGCCGCCGAAGGTCGGCTCCATCCGCGCGATCGTCTCGATCAGCGCGTCGGGATTCTCCTCGGCGAGTTCGATGTCGAACACGTCGATGCCTGCGAACTTCTTGAACAGGCACGCCTTGCCCTCCATGACCGGTTTTCCGGCCAGCGCGCCGATGTTGCCGAGGCCGAGCACGGCGGTGCCATTGGTGACGACGGCGACGAGGTTGCTGCGGGCCGTCAACACGTCCGCTTGCAACGGATCCTCGGCGATGACCAGGCAGGGCTCGGCCACACCAGGTGAATACGCCAGCGCCAGATCGCGCTGGGTGGCCATCGCCTTGGTCGGCACCACGGAGATCTTCCCCGGCGTCGGCAGGCGATGATATTCGAGTGCGGCTTCCCTGAGATCCTGGTCCATCGTGTTCCTCGACTTGATTCTTCGGTTCGGGAGGCCGGCATGCGGCCTCAGATCATGTGCTGGCCGCCATTCGCCGATATCGTCGATCCCGTGATGAAGCCGGCATCGTCGGAGGCGAGAAACACCACCGCGCGCGCGATCTCGTGCGGTTCACCCAGACGGCCGACCGGAATCTGGGGCAGAATGTTCTTGGCCACGATCTCCGGACTGATCGCCTTGACCATCTCGGTGGCGATATAGCCGGGGCAGATCGTGTTGACGGTGATGCCGGCGCGGGCGCCCTCCTGGGCCAACGCCTTCACGAAGCCGATGTCGCCGGCCTTGGCAGCGGAGTAGTTGACCTGGCCCATCTGGCCCTTCTGGCCGTTAATCGAGGAGATGCAGATCACGCGACCGAACTTGCGCTCGCGCATGCCTTCCCACACCGGCCGCGTCATGTTGAACAGGGAGTTCAGATTGGTGTTGATGACCGCGTACCATTGCTCCGGCGTCATCTTGTGGAACATGCCGTCCTTGGTGATGCCGGCGTTGTTGACCAGCACATCGACCGGCCCCAGGTCGGCCTCGACCTGTTTCAAGCCGGCGACGCAGGCCTCGTAGTTCGAGACGTCCCATTTGTAGACGTTGATGCCGGTCTGACTCTTGAACTTCGCAGCTGCCTCGTCGTTACCGGCATAACTCGCCGCCACCTTGTAGCCGGCCGCCTTGAGTGCGACCGAGATCGCCTCGCCGATGCCGCGCGTTCCGCCGGTCACCACCGCAACTCTGGACATGATTTCCTCCTGATCCTGATCGGTTATTCTTCTGCCGGCCGCTGTCGTTCGCGGATGGTGTGGTGCCGTCCGCGTTCATTCTGCTCCGGCGCTTATGGCCGGTGTTCTCTGCTACCGTTCGACCGTCAGGGCGACGCCCATGCCACCCCCGATGCACAACGTTGCAAGCCCCTTCTTCGCACCCCGCTTCTGCATCTCGAACAGCAGCGTCGTCAGCACGCGGGCGCCAGACGCACCGATCGGATGACCGATGGCGATGGCACCGCCGTTCACGTTCACGATCGAGGGATCCCAACCCATGTCCTTGTTGACGGCGATGGCCTGGGCCGCGAAGGCCTCGTTGGCTTCGACGAGATCGAGATCCCCGACCTTCCAGCCGGCCTTTTCCAGTGCCTTGCGCGAGGCCGGGATTGGCCCCGAACCCATTACCGCCGGGTCGACGCCGGCGGTCGCCCAAGAGACGATTTTTGCAAGCGGCGTCAGGCCGCGCTTGCTGGCTTCCTCCGCGCTCATCAACACCAGCGCGGCCGCGCCGTCGTTGAGGCCCGAGGCGTTGCCCGCAGTCACCGAGCCTTCCTTGTTGAAGGCGGGCTTAAGTTTGGCGAGAGCATCCTGCGTCGTGCCGGCACGGATATACTCGTCCTGGTCGACGACAACGTCGCCCTTCCTGGTCTTGACGGTGACGGGAACGATCTCGTCCTTGAACCGGCCGCCCTTTTGCGCGTCCTCGGCCTTGTTCTGCGAGCGGGTGGCGAAAGCGTCCTGCTCCTCGCGGGTGATCTGCCATTTGGCGGCGATGTTCTCCGCCGTGACGCCCATGTGGTAGCCGTGGAAGGCGTCCATCAGGCCGTCCTTCAGCATGGAATCGACGAATTTGACGTCACCCATCTTGGTGCCGCCACGCATATGCGACAGATGCGGCGCCATCGACATCGACTCCATGCCGCCGGCAACGATGACCTTTGCGTCGCCATTGGCGATCTGCTGCAGCCCAAGCGCCACCGACCGCAGACCCGAGCCGCAGAGCTGGTTCATGCCCCACGCCGTCTTCTCCTGCGGAATGCCGGCCGCCATGGCGGCCTGCCGCGCCGGATTCTGCCCCTCACCGCCGGACAGCACCTGGCCCAGGATGACCTCGTCGACATCTTCAGGCGAGACCTTCGCGCGTTCGAGGGCACCCTTGATCGCGACGGCTCCGAGCTCGTGCGCGGTCAGCGATCCAAGTGCACCGTTGAAGGAGCCGACCGGCGTTCGCGCGGCGGACACAATCACCACATCAGTCATGACCATTTCCTCTTGTCTGTCTGTTAAATCTCTCGCAATCCAATCGCTAGATGCCCCTGCCCTCTGCCACGGCGGTCTCGAAGTCTGTCGGATCGATGTCGCGCTCGAGACCGACACGAAGCTTCTCGCGATCGAGTTCGCCCTCCCACCAGGCCACCACCACGCAGGCAACACCGTTGCCGCAGAGATTGGTCAGCGCGCGGCATTCGCTCATGAACTTGTCGATACCGAGCACGATCGCCATGCCGGGAAGCAGCTCCGGCCTGACGGCGGCGAGCGTGCCGGCCAGCGTAATGAAGCCGGCACCCGTGATCCCCGATGCGCCCTTCGAGGTGAGCATGGCAACGACGAGAATCGTCAACTGCTCGCCGAAACTGAGCTGCACGTTCATCGCCTGGGCGATGAACAGCGTCGCCAGCGTCATGTAGATGTTGGTGCCGTCCAGATTGAAGGAGTAGCCGGTCGGCACGACGAGGCCAACGACCGGCTTGGAGCAGCCGAGGCGCTCGAGCTTCTCCATCATCTGCGGAAGCGCGCTCTCCGAGGACGACGTGCCAAGCACGATCAGCAATTCATCCTTCAGATATCTGAGGAACTTGAAGATCGAGAATCCGGCGAAGCGGGCGATCAGACCAAGGACCACAAAGACGAACAGGAGCGCAGTGACATAGAAGGTTGCGATAAGCCCAGCGAGATTGCCCAATGCCTGCGGACCATACCGGCCGATCGTATAGGCCATCGCACCGAACGCACCGATCGGGGCCGCCTTAACAATGATCGAGATGACGCCGAACATCGCGTGAGCCACGTCATCGATGAACGCCCGCACGGTATGGGCGCGCTCGCCGAGCCCCATCAGCGCAAAGCCGAACAGGATTGCAAACAGCAGGACCTGCAGGATTTCTCCCTGCGCAAACGCTCCCACGACCGTGTCCGGGATGACGTGCAGGACGAAATCGATCGACCTCATTTCGCTCGCCTGCTTGGCGTAACCCGCGACAGCAGCGGCGTTGGATTGACCCTGAAAGCCTGCTCCAGGCTGCACCACATTGCCGACGATCAAGCCGAGTGCCAGTGCAAGCGTCGACACGATCTCGAAATAGATCAGCGCCTTGATCGCGACCCGACCGACCTTCTTGACTTCGGAGATATGGGCGATGCCGGAGACGACGGTACAGAAGATGATGGGCGCAATCACCATCTTGATGAGCTTGACGAAGCCGTCGCCCATCGCCTTGATCCACTCGTTCTTGCCGAGTTCGGGCGAGACCCAACCGACGATAATGCCGAGCACGATAGCTGCGAGCACCTGAACGTAGAGCACCCGGTAAAATGGCTTCTTCTGCGTCACGGCCTTCTTATCGACCGTCGCACTGGTCGCTCCAGACATTATGTCTCCTCCCTCATTTCGCTGCGTTCCGCGCGGGCAGTCCTACTTCTTCTTCTGCGGCGGCAGATCGGTACAGTGGCCCTCAAAGACCTCCGCCGCCATGCCGATGGACTCGCCGAGCGTCGGATGCGGATGAATGGTCTTGCCGATATCCGCGGGCTCGCAGCCCATCTCGATCGCGAGACAGACCTCGCTGATCAGATCGCCCGCATGTGTGCCGACGATGCCGCCGCCGATGACGCGTTGCGTCGCCGTGTCGAACAGAAGCTTTGTGAAACCCTCGTCACGACCGTTGGCGATGGCGCGGCCGGAGGCTGCCCAGGGGAAAACCGCCTTGCCGAACTTGATGCCTTCGGCCTTGCACTGATCCTCCGTCTTGCCGGCCCAGGCGACTTCGGGATCAGTGTAGGCCACGGACGGAATCTGCCGCGCGTCGAAATAGGATTTTTCGCCATGGGCGACTTCCGCGGCCACATGACCTTCATGCACGGCTTTATGGGCCAGCATCGGCTGCCCGACGATGTCGCCGATCGCGAGGATATGCGCCACGTTGGTCCGCATCTGCCTGTCGACGTCGATGAATCCGCGATCGGTCACCGCGACACCCGCCTTCTCGGCGCCGATCTTCTTGCCGTTCGGGCTGCGGCCGACCGCGACCAGAACCAGGTCATAGAGTTGCGGCGCCGACGGCGCCTGCTCGCCCTCGAAGGAGACCTCAATCCCGGCCTCGGTGGCCTTCCCACCGACCGTCCTGGTCTTCAGCATCACCTTGTCGAAGCGACGCGCGTTCATCTTGTCCCAGACCTTGACCAGGTCGCGGTCAGCGCCCTGCATCAGGCCGTCGAGCATCTCGACCACGTCGATGCGTGCGCCGAGTGTCGAATAGACCGTCGCCATCTCCAGCCCGATGATGCCGCCGCCGATCACCAGCATGCGCTTCGGGATCGATGTCAGCAGCAGGGCGCCGGTCGAGTCGACGATGCGCGGATCCTCGGGCAGGAACGGCAGCTTCACGGCCTGGCTGCCGGCGGCGATGATGGCCTTGGCGAACTTGATCGTCTTCTTGCCGCCTGCCGAGGTAACCTCGAGATGGTGCGGGTCGAGGAAGGCGCCGACGCCGGTCACGACCTCGACCTTGCGGGCCTTTGCCATTCCGGCAAGGCCGCCGGTCAGCTTCTTGATCACGCCGTCCTTGAACGCACGCAGCTTGCCGAGATCGATCTGCGGCGCGCCAAAGGAGATTCCGTGGTCCGGGAGGTGCTTGACCTCGTCGACGACGGACGCCGTATGCAGCAGCGCCTTGCTCGGAATGCACCCGACATTGAGGCAGACGCCGCCGAGTGTGTCGTAACGCTCGACCAACACGGTCTTCATGCCGAGATCGGCGGCTCGGAAGGCGGCGGAGTAGCCGCCGGGACCGGCGCCGAGCACCAGCACCTCGCATTCCATATCCGCCTTGCCGGAATGGAATGCTGCGACAGGAGTCGCTGCCGGTGCCGCGGCGGCGGGGGCAGGCGGCGGCGTGGCCGCGGCGCCCGCGGCTTCCAGCATGAGGATGACGGCCCCTTCGCTGACCTTGTCGCCGACCTTGACCCTGACCTCCCTGACAACGCCGGCATGCGAGGACGGAATCTCCATCGACGCCTTGTCGGACTCGACCATGATCAGGCTGGTGTCGACCGCGACGGTCTCGCCGGGCTTGACCATGACTTCTATCACCGCGACGTCCTTGAAGTCGCCGATATCAGGCACCTTCACTTCGACCTGCTGAGCCATGCCGCCCTACTCCCGATCTCAGAACAGCACGCGCCGCAAATCGGCGAGCACGCTGGCGAAATAGACGTTGAAACGTGCGGCCGCCGCACCGTCGATGACGCGGTGGTCCCACGACAGCGACAGCGGCAAGGTCAGGCGTGACGTCCAGGTCTTGCCGTCAGGCGAATGCTGCTTCCAGTATCCCTTGCACACGCCCATGATCGCGACTTCCGGCGCGTTGATGATCGGCGTGAAATAGATGCCGCCGATGCCGCCGAGCGAGGAGATCGAGAAGGTGCCGCCCTGCATCTGGTCTGGCTTGATCTTGCCTTCGCGCGCAAGCTTGGCGAGCGCGTTCATCTCATTGGCGATGTCAGGCACCGATTTCTTGTCGGCATCGCGGATGACGGGCACCATCAGGCCGTTCGGCGTGTCGGCGGCAAAGCCGATGTGCCAGTAGTTCTTGTAGACCAACGTGTCGCCGTCGAGGCTGGCATTGAACTCCGGAAACTTCTTCAGCGCCGCGACGGCTGCCTTCACCATGAACGGCAGCAGCGAGAGCTTCACGCCGCTCTTCTCCAGCTCCTTGTTCATCTTGACCCGGAACTGCTCGAGCTCGGTGATGTCGGCCTCGTCATGGGTCGTGACATGCGGGATGACGACCCAGTTGCGATGCAGATTGGCTGCCGAAATCTTCTTGATGCGACCGAGCTCCTTGCGCTCGACCGGGCCAAATTTTGCGAAATCGATCTTGGGCCAGGGCAGCAGATCGATGCCGCCGACACCGCCCCCGCTTGCGGGCGCAGCCTGCGGCTTGGCGGCGGACGCCCCGCCCTTGGCAACGGCCTCGACGTCTTCGCGAACGATACGGCCGTGATTACCGGAGCCTTTGACCTTGCCGAGATCGACACCCATCTCGCGTGCCAGCTTGCGCACCGCCGGTCCGGCATAGGCGAGCGCGAAGGCCTTTTCGTCGACCCCGCCGACTTGCGCCACGGGAGCCGCTGCGGGCGCCGACGACACTGCTGCAGGCGCAGGCGCCGCAGAGGCGGCCGTCGTGGACGCATCGCTGGTCGCGAGCACGAGAATGATCGCGCCCTCGCTGACCTTGTCGCCGGTCTTGACCTTGATCTCGCGCACGGTCCCCGAGAGGGGCGCCGGCACTTCCATCGTCGCCTTGTCGGATTCAAGCGCGATCAGCGGATCCTCAGCCTTGACGCTGTCGCCGGGCTTGACGAAGATTTCAATGACCGGAACGTCCTTGAAGTCACCGATATCGGGGACGCGCACCTCGGCGACACCGGCCGGTGCGCTGACTGGCGATGGCGGCGCGCTGACGACCGGGCGAGCCTCGGCCTGCTCCGCGCCAGCGCCCACGAACTGCACGATCACGGCGCCTTCACTGACCTTGTCGCCAACCTTCACGGCCACCGACTTCACCACGCCGTCGCGCGGCGACGGCACTTCCATGGTCGCCTTGTCGGACTCCAGCGCGACCAACGGATCCTCGGCCTTCACCGTGTCGCCCGGCTTGACGAAGATCTCGATCACGGGGACTTCCTTGAAGTCGCCGATATCGGGAACCTTGATGTCGATCAGACCACTCATCGCTCTGCCCTCGGCTCCCTGGCTCACACAGTCCACGGCGCAGCGCGCCCGGCATCGATTTGATATTTGGCGATGGCCTCGGCCACGATTGCGGGCTTGATCGTCCCCTCATCGGCGAGCGCCTTGAGCGCCGCGACCGCGACGTAGTGCCGGTCGACCTCGAAGAACTTTCTAAGCTTCACGCGGTAGTCGCTGCGGCCGAACCCGTCGGTGCCGAGCACGACGTAGCGACGCCCGGCCGCCTGGACATATTCCCGGATCTGGTCGGGGTAGTTGCGCATGTAGTCGGTGGAGGCCACGACCGGCCCTGGATGTCCCTTGAGCTGCGATTCCACCCAGCTCTCGCAACGCGGCTCGGTCGGATGCAGCAGGTTCCAGCGCTCCGCCGCCATGCCATCGCGGCGTAGCTCGTTGAAGCTGGTTGCGCTCCAGACGTCAGCGGTCACGCCGAAGTCTGCCTTGAGCAAATCGGCGGCCGCGATCACCTCGCGCAGGATCGTGCCCGACCCGACAAGCTGGACGCGGAGGCCCTTCTTCGCGGTCTCGCCTCCGTTCTTCAGGAGATAGAGTCCCTTGAGGATCCCCTCCTCCGCCCCTTCGCCTGCATCGGCAAGCGCGGGATGCGGATAGTTCTCGTTCATCAGGGTGAGGTAGTAGTAGACGTCCTCCTGCGCCTCGTACATCCGGCGCATGCCTTCGCGGACGATCGTCACGACCTCATAGGCGAAGGTCGGATCGTAGGAGATGCAGTTCGGGATGGTCGCGGCGAGCACGTGGCTGTGGCCGTCCTCGTGCTGCAATCCCTCGCCGTTCAGCGTAGTCCGGCCGGCGGTGCCGCCGAGCAGGAAGCCGCGGGCCCGCATGTCGCCCGCAAGCCAGGCGAGATCGCCGACGCGCTGCAAGCCGAACATCGAGTAGTAGATGTAGAACGGGATCATCGGCACGTTGTTCGTCGAGTAGGACGTCGCCGCAACGATCCAGCTCGACATCGCGCCGCCCTCGTTGATTCCCTCCTGGAAGACCTGTCCGCTCTTGTCTTCGCGGTAGTACATCAGCTGATCGGCGTCCTGCGGCCTGTAAAGCTGGCCGACCGACGAGTAGATGCCGAGTTGCCGGAACATGCCTTCCATGCCGAAGGTGCGGGATTCGTCCGGTACGATCGGCACGATGTGCTTGCCGATCACCTTGTCGCGCACGAGCGCACCGAGCAACTGCACGAAGGCCATCGTCGTCGAGATCTCGCGCTCGCCGGTGTTTTCGAGCAGCCGCTGGAACGTCGAGAGCGGCGGAATTTGCAAGGACGCGGATTTCCGCCGGCGTTGCGGTAGGTAGCCGCCGAGCTTTTCGCGCTGCGCCCGGAAATACTTCATCTCCGGACCATCTTCCGGCAACCGGAGGAAGGGCACCTTGGCCAGGTCCGCGTCGGCGACCGGCACCTGGAAACGGTCACGAAAGCCGCGCAGCGCGTCCTGCGTCATCTTCTTCGCCTGATGGGCGATCATCTGGCCCTCGCCGGACTCGCCCATGCCGTAGCCCTTGACGGTCTTCGGCAGAATGACCGTGGGCTGGCCCTTGTGGTTCACGGCCGCGGTGTAGGCGGCAAAAACCTTCTCGGGATCGTGGCCGCCGCGCGCAAGCTGCCAGATCTCGTCGTCGCTCATGTCAGAGACGAGTTGCTTGGTTTCCTCGTACTTGCCAAAGAAGTGTTCGCGAATGTAGGCGCCGCTCTTGCTCTTGAAGTCCTGGTATTCGCCGTCGACGCATTCTTCCATGAGCCTTAGCAGCAGCCCGCTCTTGTCCTTCTCCAGCAGGCGGTCCCAACCCGAGCCCCATAGCACCTTGATGACGTTCCAGCCCGCACCGCGGAAGACACTTTCGAGCTCTTGCACGATCTTGCCGTTGCCGCGGACGGGCCCGTCGAGCCGCTGGAGATTGCAGTTGATGACGAAGATCAAATTGTCGAGGTTCTCGCGGCCGGCGAGCGAGATCGCGCCGAGCGATTCCGGCTCGTCGGTTTCGCCGTCGCCCATGAACGCCCAGACCTTCCGGTTGGACGTCTCGGCCAACTTGCGGTTCTCGAGATATTTCAAGAACCGCGCCTGATAAATCGCCATCAACGGCCCCAGCCCCATCGACACCGTCGGGAACTGCCAGAAGTCCGGCATCAGCCAGGGATGCGGATAGCTCGACAAACCCTTGCCGCTGGTCTCCTGCCTGAAGCTGAGGAGCTGCTCCTCGCTCAGTCGCCCCTCAAGGAAGGCGCGCGCATAGATGCCGGGGGAACAGTGCCCCTGCACGAAGATCAGGTCGCCGCCATGGGTCTCGGTCGGTGCGTGCCAGAAATGGCCGAAACCGATGTCGTAGAGCGTGGCGGCAGACTGGAAGCTGGCGATGTGGCCACCGAGCTCCGAGCTCTCCTTGTTGGCGCGCAGAATTATCGCCAGCGCATTCCAGCGGATGATGGAGCGAAGCTTGTGCTCGATCGCGCGGTCGCCCGGCAGCGCCGGCTGCTGCTCCAGCGGGATCGTGTTGCAATAGGGTGTCGTCAGCGACTGCTCGATCTGAAGGCCACCGCGTCGCGCGGCGTCGAGCATCGCATTGACGACGAACTCCGCGCGTTCGTTGCCGCGGTGCCCCCGGACCGCCGACAGGGCATCGAGCCACTCCCGGGTTTCCTGCGGGTCCTGATCGTGAGCGTCCGCGATCGTCATTACCTTCTCCATTGCATGCCAAGCCGCAGTCGCGTGCCAACGTTCATTGCGGTCCGCATTCATGCGGACACGCGCAATGCCGATCGGGTGATGTCCCGGTCGTTTCAGGTGATGGGTTGTGTGTTGGCTGGCATCTGAACGTCCCCTCGCGCTGCATGTTCTGAAGCTGTCGCTTCTTTTGGCAGATGCTTAAGCAGCATTCATGCCAGACCGCGAAAAGAACGGCATTCGCGTCGATGTCGTTCAACTTGCTCGGTTTTACCGGGCGGGTCGGAGCCCCCGCCCATGCATCCGGGCTCGATCCGTCTGAAGCTCCGGAAAACCGGCTAGAGCATCGCCCGAAATCTCGGATCAGCAGATGGAGGGTTCCGAATGCCGCGCGCAATGCCGGTAACCGGCCTTGCACGTCGGGAACGAAAGCGCCCGCGCAAGGCAGCGCGCCCGGTCACCGCGTGAATCAACGCGGGACCACAAATCATGTTGACGTGCTTCACCGCGATAGCTGAATGTCGGCGACCGCGCGCGGGACGGCGTTGTTGTCACGCCACGGCTCGCGCAAGACGGAACGTGTCGCACAATCTGAGCGGAGCCGCCGCCATGTTCGGCTCTCGCACATCGCAAGGGGTGGGCGCATGACGGTGCTACTTGATTTCCTCAACGACGATCCGCGAACGAAGCTGCGGACCGATCGGCCGCGCCATCCCGAAAAGGTCAACCGCCCGGACACGCCGCTACAAAAAAAGCCCGCATGGATCCGCGTGAAAGCCCCCGGCTCCGCCCAATGGACCGAGACGCGACGTATCGTGCGCGAAAACAAGCTCGTGACCGTCTGCGAGGAAGCCGGCTGTCCCAACATCGGCGAGTGCTGGGCGAAGAAGCACGCGACCTTCATGATTATGGGTGACACCTGCACGCGCGCCTGCGCGTTCTGCAACGTGCGCACCGGCCTGCCCGACCCACTCGATGCCGACGAGCCCGGCAAGGTCGCCGACGCCGTCGCCAAGCTTGGGCTCGAGCATGTGGTCGTGACCTCGGTCGATCGCGACGACCTCGCCGACGGCGGGGCCGCCCATTTCGCAGCCACAATTGCGGCGATCCGCGCAATGAGCCCGGCGACCTCAATTGAAATCCTCACGCCTGATTTCCTGCGCAAGCACGGCGCACTCGAGACGGTCGTTGCCGCAAGGCCAGATGTGCTCAATCACAATCTGGAAACGGTGCCGTCAAAATATCTCGCGGTGCGTCCAGGTGCGCGCTATTTCCATTCGGTCCGACTCCTGCAACGCGTGAAGGAGCTCGACCCGCGCATCTTCACCAAATCGGGAATCATGGTCGGCCTCGGCGAGGACCGCAGCGAGGTGCTGCAGTTGATGGACGATCTGCGTTCCGCCGACGTCGATTTCCTGACCATCGGCCAGTATCTCCAGCCGACGCGCAAGCACCATGCCGTGATGCGCTTCGTGCCCCCTGATGAATTCGAGGCCTATCGGAAGACCGCCTATGCCAAGGGATTTCTCATGGTCTCGGCCACGCCACTGACGCGATCCTCACACCACGCCGGTGACGACTTCCGCAAGCTGCGCGAGCGCCGAAGCATTTAGCTATCTATGCGGCTCGATCGCGCTTCTCCACAAACCAACACCTAGCGCAAACCGACGCTCAGATTCACAGCCGTAGCTCAGGCTGAGCGGATTGGCAGGCAATATACGCTCGTCGTGCTCTCAAACGGATGGAGGCCGTTGGCGCTCTCGAGATTTTCTTTGATCTCCCGGTGCACACGTCGTGCGCACGCCGCTTCCTAACCGATTGAAAAACTAGAACTCTCGCTCCAATCCAACATCGGGGCCATGGAAAATTTCCGATCTAACCCGTTAATTTTACTGAGATATTCCGCCTCTGCCCGACCCTTGATGTGATTGGAACGATTAAGAAATCTGGTGTGACGAGGCTTCCGCAACCTGGCTCTTCTAGAACCACATATGCACGAATTGGAAGTGGAAATCGCGTCTTCGGAGTCCCGGTGAACGCGTCACGCAAACGCTCAGCGAGAGGGCACACGCCACTCATAGGACACGCATCAAAGGCCCTCGAGCACTCAGCTTGGAGATATCGGCTTCGATCATGTCGGTCGGTCATGTGAATCCAGGTTGCGCAGACGCTGCGCCATTCAATCGCGACCGCGCAGACCGAAGTTTCCGTCCCTGGTCAGACGACACACCCGGTTGCTCACATCCGCGCATGATCCGCTTGTCTTGTGTGAATTACATTTGTCACAAGGACAGATCATATGTATAGTTGATTGAGATGACACAAGCGGCTTAAGCGGCATCGTCAGCCAGGGAGGGCGCCGGAAGCTTCAGATCTCACGACTACAATGACCACTCCGCGCGGCGCGGGGCAGCGCATTCGATTCGAACGACAGACCGCTGCGCGCCCAACGCACGGCATGACACGCGACCCAAAGCAGAGGCGTCATGGTCCGAGTTATTCAGATTTCCGATACGCATCTCAGCCCGAGCAAGCAGCACTTCGACGCGAACTGGGCGCCACTTGCCCGTTGGATCGCGCAGCATAAGCCAGATCTCGTCATACATACCGGCGACGTGACGGTCGATGCGGCCGATCAGGAAACCGACGCAGCATATTGCGCGACCCAACTGGCCTCGCTCGGCGTCCCTGTCGTGGCGGTTCCGGGAAATCATGACGTCGGCGAGGTCGGCAATCCGCATCAGCCGGTAAATGGCGAGCGGCTCGATCGCTTTCGCCGCCACTTCGGCGACGACCGCTGGCTACGCGATGTGGACGGTTGGCGCCTGATCGGCCTCAATTCGATGATCTTCGGCGGCGGCCCCGAAGAGGCGCGGCAGACCGAATGGCTCGAGGCCGCGATGGCCGATGCTGCGGGGCGTCGCCTTGCCTGGTTCACCCACCGGCCGCTGTTCATAGAATTACCGACCGAGGCCGACACCGGTTACTGGTCGGTCAAGCCGGAGCCGCGCCGCGCCCTTCTCGATCTGCTGCAACGCTACCAGGTGGAGATCGTGGCCAGTGGACATCTGCATCGCTGGCACGAAATCCGGCTGAACGGCACGCACTACATTTGGGGGCCGGCGGCCGGCTTTCTGGTCGGTGAGAAACTGGCGCCGCCGATGAGCGGCGCTGCACGGCTTGGGGCGGTGGTCTACGACATCGACGGCGAAAATATCGACGTGAGCATTCGTCCGGTGCCCGGCCTCACCGATTACTGGATCGACGACGTCGTGCACGAAGTCTATCCACCGCGCGATGCTGAGGCGTGATCTGCGATGGCCGGCCTCACATTGCGCGGCATCCATAAGGCTTTCGGCGACACATCCGTCCTCAACGACATCGACCTCGATATTGCGGACGGCGAATTTCTGACGCTGGTTGGCCCCTCCGGCTGTGGCAAGTCGACGCTCCTGCGCATCATTGCCGGCCTCGAATCGCAGGACCGCGGTTCGGTGTCGATCGGCGGGACTTCGGTCGACCATATGCGGCCTCACGAGCGCAGAATCGCCATGGTGTTCCAGAATTACGCGCTCTATCCCCACATGTCGGTGTTCGACAACATAGCGCTGCCGCTCACCATGACGCGCCTCAACCTGTTCGAGCGCCTGCCCTTGATGCGTCATTTGTCGCTCCGCCGCAGTCGCGTCATGGACGAGATCGCGCGCGAGGTGCGGGCCGTCGCGGAGCAGCTTCGAATCGACACCTTCTTTCACCGCCGCCCCGGACAGCTTTCGGGCGGTCAACGGCAGCGCGTCGCGCTCGGCCGCGCAATGGTGCGTCATCCGCAGGCTTTCCTGATGGACGAGCCATTGTCGAACCTCGACGCCAAGCTGCGTGTGCACATGCGTGGCGAGCTGACCGAGCTGCACGCGCGTCTCGGCGCCACGATGATCTACGTGACACACGACCAGATCGAAGCGATGACGATGTCCGATCGCCTTGCCGTGATGGATCACGGCAACATACTCCAGCTCGGCACCCCCGCCGAGGTCTACGAACGGCCCGCCACGACTGCGGTCGCGCAGTTCATTGGCAGTCCGGCGATCAATCTATTTCCGGCCCATGTGGGCCCCGGCGGCCAGGTCGAGCTGCTCGGCCGGACGCTGCCGATCGATGTCCGCAACGCGCCGACGCCGGAACTGACGGTCGGCGTGCGTCCGGAAGCAATGCGGATCGGAGGCGGACCGTGCGCCGTCACGTGCAGGTTCCGGCGCCGCGAAAATCTCGGCTCGGAAAGCATCCTTCAATTCGATCTCGCGGCCTCCCCGGAAGTGGCGGTGCTCTGCCGGGTCGACAACAGCATCCCCATCCCCGAGGGCGAAGTCCCGCTGGCCTTCGAGCCACGGGATTGCCACGTCTTCGACAACAACGGCCGCCGCCTCGAGGTGGAAAGCCGCAATGCAGCCGGCCGCGATGTGCGCCGCGCGAGCGAGGCCCGATGACCACGGTCGCTGCTCAAGTCACTCCGCTCGACGCGGCGCCGCCAGCCGGCCGCCAGCGATGGGTCGAGCGGTTCGCGGGCTTGGGCTTTGCCGCGCCGGCCTTCATCCTGCTGGTCCTGACGAATCTGGCGCCGCTGGCTGCTCTCGCCTTCCTGAGTTTCACCAACTACGAGCTGGGTGCGCTCGACTTCTCGTTCGTCGGCTTCAAAAACTTCGGCGCGGCGCTGCAGGATCCCGTGATTCGTCGCTCGGTGACCAATACCCTGCTCTACGTGGCGATTGTCGTGCCCGGCGGCGTCCTGATCTCGCTGCTGGTCGCACTCCTGATCCACCAGCGCAAGCGCACGCGCAGCCTCTATGAGGTTATCTATTTTCTCCCCGTCACCTCGACGCTCATCGCAATGGCCACGATGTGGCAGTTCCTGCTGCACCCGACCCTGGGGCTCATCAATCAGGCGCTCAAGGGACTGGGGTTCGCGGAGACAGCTTTCCTGAGCGAGCCGCGCCTCGTCATCCCGACGCTCGCCGCGATCGGCATCTGGCAGCTCGTCGGCTTCAACATGGTGCTGTTTCTCGCCGGCCTCTCGGCTATTCCCCGCGATCTCTACGAAGCTGTCGATATCGATGGCGCGAGCCACCCCATTGACCGCTTCCTGAAAGTGACGTGGCCGATGCTCGGTCCGACGACGATGTTCGTGACCGTGACGACCTTCATCACCGCCTTCAAGATCTTCGACACGGTTGCGGTGATGACGCGTGGAGGCCCCGGAGGCGCATCCGAGGTGCTGCTGTATGCCATCTATCTGGAGGGGTTTCAGTACTTCCACATGAGCTATGCGGCGACGCTCACGCTGGTATTCCTGGCGTTCACCCTCGTGTTCTCGGTGCTGCAGACCTTCATCCTCGACCGACGGGTGCACTATTGATGCGCACATCGGCCACGATCACTCGCCCGCCGACGCCGGTGGCGATCCGGATGCGGCGCCTCGTGTCGCTTGCGCTCGTCCACGCGGTGCTGATCGGCGGCGCCGTCTTCATGCTGCTGCCGTTCGTTTTCATGCTGACGAGCGCGATCAAGCCGCCGGGCGAGATCTTCGAGGCGACGTTCCGGCTCTGGCCGCGCCAGTTCTACGGATGGCAGAATTTCGAATCTGCCCTGAGCACCGCGCCACTGCTGCGTTTTCTGCTCAACGGACTCATCGTCTGCGGCGGAATCCTCGTCGTCCAGCTGCTGGTCGCAATTCCCTGCGCCTATGCGCTCGCCAAGCTGAAGTTTCCGGGACGGCCGATCCTGTTTTCGCTGGTCCTGCTCGGACTCTGCATTCCGGTCCAGGCGCCCTCGCTCCCGCTCTACATCGCGTTCGCCGAACTCGGCATCCTCAACACCTACCTCTCGATGATGATGCCCTTCTTCCTGTCGGTGTTCGCGATTTTCCTGTTCCGCCAGTTCTTCAAGTCCTATCCGGATGAGATCATCCAGGCCGCGCGGCTCGACGGCGTCGGTGAGTTCGAAATCGTGTGGCGCATCGTCGTGCCGAGCGCATGGCCGGCGATCGCGGCGTTTTCGATCTTCTCTGTCGTGGCGCACTGGAACGACCTGTATTGGCCGCTCATCGTCGTCTCCGACACCAAGCTCGCGACGCCGCCGCTCGGCATGATGTATTTCGCCGATTCCGAGTTGGGCTCGAATTACGGGGCGCTCGCCGCCGGCGCCACCATCATCACGGCGCCGCTGGTCATCGCGTTCCTGATCGCGCGGCGGCATTTCCTTGCCGGCATCACGATGACCGGAATCAAATGACTTCAACATCCGCTAGGGAGACACCGTCATGCTGCATCGCCGAGACCTCCTGAAAAGCGCCGCGGCCGTTGGGACGACCGCGCTTTCAAGCCCGCTCCTGACGCGATCGGCCCACGCGCAGGACGTTACGCTGGATGTCCTTTATGCCTTTCCTGCCTTCGCGAAATTCCATGAGCCGATCGCCCAGGAGTTCATGAAGCGGCAGTCGGGCATCAAGATCCAGTTTCGGGCGCCGGCGGCGAGCTATGACGAAGGTCATCAGACTATGCTGCGGCAGGCCGTCACCAACCAGCTGCCCGACGTCTACTATTCGGGTTATCACCTCCTCGCTGAGCTCGTGCGCACGCTGGTGAAACGCAACCAGATCACCGAGGTCGCCTCGCTGCTGCAGAAGGAGGACGCCGCCTGGCGCAAGGCCAACTATTCCGACGGAATCCTGGCCCTCGGGGCGGTCGACGGCAAGATCTACGGCCTCGCATTCAATGCGTCGCTGCCGGTCATCTATTTCAACACGCAGCTCGTGAAGGAGGCGGGCGGCGATCCGGACAGGATGCCCGACAACTGGACGGACATGATCGCGCTCGCCGTCAACATCAAGAGCAAGGGACCCGATGTCGCCGGAATAGCCTATAACATCCATGACTGGCCCGACGACTGGCTGTTCCGTTCCCTGATCCTGCAAGGTGGCGGGCAGATGCTCGACGCGTCGGAAACCACTGCCGGTTTCGGCAAGGATGCCGGGCTGAAGGCTCTGGTCCACTGCCGGCGGTTCGTGGCCGATGCCAAGATGCCGCTGATCGATTGGGACTCCTCGCGCCAGCAGTTCATCGCCGGGAAAATCGGCATCTTCGCCGACACGCCGGCCCGGTTGCGCCAGGTCACGGATCTGATCGGCGACAAGTTCACCTTGCGCACCTGCACCTTCCCGATCGACGACAAGCAGAAAGGTGGGCTGCCCACCGGCGGCAACGCGGCAATCATCACGGCGAAAGATCCGGCGAAGCAGCGGGCCGCCTGGGAGTTCCTGAAATTCGTGAGCGGACCTGAAGCGCAGAAAATCGTGGTGGAGACCACGGGCTACATGCCGACCAATTTGCGCGCCTCGGGGCCCGACTTCCTGGCTCCGTTTTACGACAAGAACCCGAATTTCCGCACCGTGTCGCAGCAGATCGAGCGCGCGAAGCCATGGCAGGGCTATCCGGGCGGACAGTCCGTGAAGATCTGGCGCACGCAGCGCGAGATCATCCATGCCGTCATGCGCGGCGAGACGACCGCCGAGGCCGGGCTCGATCGCATGGTCAAGGAAAGCAACGCCTTGATGAAGAGTTCGTAAGCAACGGACAGCCGCCCACAGCAGGTGACCAAGCGCTGTTAAAGGCCCTTCTCCCCGGAACAGGACTCCCGTGTTCATCATTGCCCAGCTGAGCGATTTCCATGTGCGTCCGCATGGCAGGAAAGCTTACGGAGACATCGATACCAACGCGATGTTTCACGACGCGATCGACGCCGTGCTGAACCTCGGTCCGCAACCCGACTGCGTCGTGGTCAGCGGCGATCTGACCGACTGCGGGCTCGAGGAGGAATACGAGATTGTCGCCGCCGGCCTGGCAAGGCTGCCGATGCCGGTATTCGTCATTCCCGGCAACCACGACCGGCGCGAGCAGTTCATACGGTCGCTGCGACCACGCCACCGCTATCTTCCGTCCGACGGCTTCATCAACTTTGTCGTGGATGAATTCCCGGTCCGGCTGATTTTCCTCGACAGCGTCGAGGTCGGACATATCCACGGGACCTTCTGCGCGGCGCGGCAACAATGGCTGCGCGAAGTGCTCGCGGAAGGCCCCAGCAAGCCGACGGTCATTATCATTCATCATCCGCCGTTCCTCGTCGGAGCCGACGGAATGGACGAGCTGGGTATCAGCGACGCTACAGCGCTCAACGCAATCATCAAGGACCATCCGGACACCGAACGTGTGCTGTGCGGTCACTATCACCGCTCGATCACGGTGCGCTACGCGGGGACCGTGGGCTATGTGGCGCCGAGCACGGCGCACCAGGTCGCGCTCGACCTGCGGCCAGGTCGCGGTAACCGCTTCATCAAGGAGCCGCCGGGATTTGCCTTGCACTGTTGGCGGCCGGACATGGGCATCAGCAGCCATCTCGTCCCGATCGGAGACTTTGGTCGTCCGTTCGACATCGCGCCCGATCGGGACGATCCGGGAACCGAGGAGCGCAAGAGCCTTCCAACGCTGCTATGGCGCGCAGAGGCCGTCGTTGCTGAGGCTGCAGCCAGGCTGGTCGCGATGCAATCCACGCCGCTACGCACAGAGCGCAAGGACGGGCTCGATATCGTCACCGAGGCGGATCTTGCCTCCGAGGCGGTCGTCGTCGCGGGCTTGAAGGCGCTGACGCCGGATGCCGGCATCCTGGCCGAGGAGAGCGGCGCGAGCC
Organism: Bradyrhizobium sp. CCBAU 11430; assembly: GCF_028128855.1. Taxonomy (NCBI): domain Bacteria; kingdom Pseudomonadati; phylum Pseudomonadota; class Alphaproteobacteria; order Hyphomicrobiales; family Nitrobacteraceae; genus Bradyrhizobium; species Bradyrhizobium sp. CCBAU 11430. The sequence continues at coordinate 333,095 of NZ_LBJV01000007.1, read as the reverse complement.
AAGGGGACAATGCGGCGCGCTGGATCATCGATCCGCTCGACGGCACGATCAACTACGCGCAGGGACTGCCGTGGTTTTCCGTGACGGTCGCCTACGAGGTCGACGGTGAGACGAAACTTGGCCTGATCAACGCTCCCAAGATCGGACTGACTGCGCGCTATCTCGCGGGGGCAGGCGCAACGATCGATGGCGTGCCCGCCCGCGTCTCCACGACGCGTTCGCTGTCAGATGCGGTCGTCTCGGTGATTCTGACCTCGCATTTCTCGCCCGACGAAGTCCAGCGGACGACGCGTGTAATCGAACTGCTCGGCAAAGTGGCGCGCGGCGTGCGTATCGTCGTCTCGGGCGCCTTCGAGACGACGATGGTGGCCTCGGGTCGCCTGGACGGCTTTGTCTCATTGAAAGCCGACATCGTTTCGCACGCTGCCGCGTTGCCGATGGTGTGGGCCGGCGGCGGGAAGGTCACGACACTGACGGGGCGCCCGTGCCGCAACGACGATCTCGACAAGATCGCCTCCAACGGATTGATCCATGAGGAACTGCTGACTCTCCTGCGCCAGGCGCTGCGATGACGGAGTTTTATCTCGGAAACAGCTTATCGCGGATGTAGCGCGACGTCGGGGTCAGTCTGGCGCCGCGCGGCTTGCGCCAAACCGCTCGATCGATCTCCTTCTTGTCGCCGACCTTCAGGCGCCCCGACACCTTCTTGGCCAGGAAGATCGCATCACTCATCCGCCGGCCGGTTCGGCTCTTTCTCGCTTTCACTTCCTTCCATAGTTTCAACGGCCCGAGCTTCAGCTTGGGAAGCTCCTCCTTGATCTCGCGACGAAGGCAACTCCTGTCGCTCTCGCCTGCTCGCCTTCGGCCGCCGGGAAACATCCAGAGCCCGTCGCGCCTGCGTCTGACCATCAGGACGCGTCCCTTTCTTGCGACGACCAGCTTCGACGATTTCGCCATTGGCACCCGTCCTGCCGAGCACTTGCGAGAGAGCGCTCAATCTACGGGCAGATGATTGCCTTGATGATGCCGTCGCGCCGCGCGACCTGCTGCTCGAACGCGGCAGGCGTCTGGTCGAGCGAGAAACGATGCGTGGCCAGCGGCGCCAGCTTGACCTGCCCGCCTTGCGCAAGCGCGATGGCGCGCGGATAAACTTCCGGCATGCGCCGTGAAAACTTGATCGACAGGCCCTTTCGACGCGACTCCGCGCCGCTGAGGACGTACTGATTATTCTCCGGGATGCCGACGAGGACGACCCGGCCACCGATGCGGGCGCAGCGCGCCGCATGCTCGAAGCCGTGCGATGAGTCGGTTGCCTCGATCACCAGATCGACGCCGCGGCCTTCGGTGGCGTCCCCGACCTCGGCGTAGCTGCGGCACGCCACGTCCGCCCCGAGGTCGCAGGCCAGTGCAGTACGCTGCTCGACAGGGTCGATCGCGATGATCTTTCCGCTACCTGCAAGCCGCGCCAGTTGCACGAGCAGCAATCCCACCGGCCCGCAGCCGAGCACGGCCACGCTTTCCAGAAGCCGCGGGCGCGCCAGATCCATCGCATGGATCGCGACGCCAAGCGTCTCCAGGATCGCCGCGCCGGCCGGGTCGATGCTGTCAGGCACCAGATGCACGGCGGATCGGGGCACACAGACGAATTCGGCCATGGCGCCGTTGTGAGGCGCGTAGCCCAGGAATTTCACGTTGGGGCAGAGATTGGTGTGACCGCGGTGACACCATTCGCAACGGCCGCAGGGAATGGAAGGATCGACCGCCACCAAAGCGTCGGCCGAGAACCCCGCTTTTCGCGCCGAGTCCGGCGTGAGGACACCCGAGAACTCATGGCCCAGGACGAACGGCCTGACTTGGGTCGGGCCAGTTGTTCCGCCCTCGAGATAGGAATGCAAATCGCTGCCGCAAACGCCGACAGCCTTGACGCGGATGATGAGTTCGTCCTCCGCGAGCGGCTTCGGCTCGGGGATATCGAGGACGCGGATGTCACGAATGTCCTGGAGCACCGCAGCGCGCATGTCGACGCCATCCTTCTGAGCAGTTGTCTCTCTCATAATACATATGTAATCCTTAAGTGACAAATGCTTTTGCACGCCGTTCGGCGCGCACGGGGCCTCGCGCCCTCGGTGCCGAAGGCGTGGATCCCCTCTTCGTTGTGAGAAAGCGGCTATTTCTGCTTGTCGATCAGTTTCAGCGCGGCGACGGCGGTGTTCTCGTCCGTCACCAGCACCTTGCCGATCCGCCCGCGCAGCACCGCGGCGATGATCGGCGCCTTGTTGAGCCCCCCGGCGATCAGCATCGACGTCGGCACGCGCGCCAGCTTCTCGAGCGGCAGCGCAATGGCGCGGCTGTTGATGCCGTGATCTATGGGCCGGCCGGTCTTGTCGAGAAATTGCGCCAGGACGTCGCCGACGGCGCCTGCCGCCCGCAGGTGCTCGGCACGAACGTCCGGCGGCAGCCCATGCCGCATCAGCAGCGAGCGCGGCGTCAGATCTCCCATGCTCAACAGCGCTAGATCGATCTTCTCAACGCTGTTCAGCACCTCCTGATAGACCTCCTGGGCCAGGAAGGTGTCGCGCGAGCGCCGGCTGCTGACAAAGATCGGGGCGGCCAGATAGCTGCACTGGGCGTGCAGCCGGTGCGCGAGCTCGCCCGCAATCTCGAAGGTGTTGAGCTCGAGTCCCCGCGACAGGCCCCCCATCATGGAGACGATGGAGAGCTCGGGATAGTCCGCCGGCGTGACGTAACGGATGGTCTCACGCAAGGTCGCGCCCCATCCGATACCGATGATGCGCGGCCGCTTCTGTTCGAGGAATTTCGATAAATACGCGCCCGCCGCCATCCCGATCAGGCTGCCGACCTGCTCGGGATTCCCCGGGCTCGGGATGACGACCGCGTCCTCCAGACCGCATTCCCGGCGCAGGCGGTGCTCCAGCTCCGTGCAGCTCGCAAAGGCGGAGTTGAGGCGGATGTTGACGATACCGGTCTGCCGGGCATCCGACAGCATGCGATTGACGCGGGCGCGGGTCAGCCCCAGCCGCTCGCCGATCTCGGCCTGGGTCAGGTTCTCCATGTAGTAGAGCCAAGCGACCCGCAGGATGGTTTGATCAGTCACGGCGCAGCCCCCCGCAGCGGCCCCAAGGCACAGTCAGACGTCGGAGCATTTGAGGCGATCTTTCGTTGGTCGTCAAATCTCTGCGATGCGGATTTCGTCATGCGGCCTTCGCGCCCGGCACGCCATCCTCGACCACAAAGCTCGTCAGCCGGCGCACCGCGCTCGCGGCATCCTTGACGTCGTCGAGCGCCTCGAATCCCACAGTGCAATGCCGGGCGTCGAGCTCCACGGTCGCATAGCCGCGCTTGTCGCCTCGCGCGTAGGCCAGATGCGGATTCTCCGCCAGCGCCTTGCGCACGCTGGCTTCGCTCGGACCGTCTGAGGTGATCGACGTGCCGACGAACTCGGTCGCAATGGTCGGTCGATCTGGCCGGGCGAAATCATGCTTCAGATCGGCGGCAAAGAAGGCGTGACGGTCGCCGCCGATCACGATCGGATTGCGTCGGCGTTGCGCCACGAGCGAATCGAGGAGACGGCGGCGGGCGTTGGGATAGCCGTCCCAGCCGTCCATCCAGAAGTGAGCACCATCGTCCCCTTCCCGCTTGTCCTGCGCCATCAATGTCTGCTGCGCGACGATCGTCCAACGGCCGCGACAGTCGCGCAGGCGGGCATCGAGCCACTGTTCCTGTTGTTCGCCGAGCATTGTCCGCGCTTCATCCGTCCGGCTCGCACAGTCAGCCACCCAGGTCGGACGCCCGCTTCCGACGCAGGCCGATGCCGAGCGATATTGCCGGTCGTCGAGCAGCAGCACGTCGAGCATCTCGCCGAAGCGATAGTGTTCATAGATCGTGGCGTCGGCGCCGCGCGGGCGCGCCGAGGGAGGCAGCGGCATGTGCTCGTAATAGGCCTGATAGGCTGCCGCACGGATCTTGAGGAACTGAGCAGCATCGCGCGCCGTATAGGAGCGATCATTGGCATAATCGTCCATCACCTCGTGGTCGTCCCAGACCGAAAGCCAGGGAAAGGCAGCGTGCGCGGCTTGCAGGTCGGGATCGCTCTTGTAGAGCGCGTAGCGGTTGCGGAATTCCTCGAGCGTCGTCGGAATTCCGACGCCATGCTGGCGGACGTGGCGCGATCCCCAGGATTTCTCGTAGATATAGTCGCCCAGATGTACGACGAGGTCGAGATCACGCGCGGCCATGTCGCGGTAGGCGGTAAAATAGCCTTGCTCGTATTGCTGGCAGGATGCGAAAGCAAAACGTAAAGGCCGCGCCGCCCTGGCGGGCGCGGTTCGGGTGCGTCCGACCGGGCTGAGCGCCGGGCCGGCGCGGAAGCGATACAGGTAGACGCGGTCCGGCAGCAGCCCCGTCGCCTCGGCATGCACGGAATGCGCAAGCTCCGCGGTCGTCCGCACGACGCCGCGGGAGGCGATGCGCGAGAAGGCCTCGTCCTCCGCAACCTGCCATTCGACGTCCACTGCCGCGTCCCGCATGCCGCCGCCCTCGAGCGGCTGCGGAGCAAGGCGGGTCCACAGGATGACGCGATCCTCCCGCGGGCATCCGGACGCAACACCGAGCGTGAACGGATCCGCGCTGAACGAAACCGGCGCTCCCCGCACGAACCCGGCGGGTGCAGCCAAGGCGGCGCTCGCCAGCGATCCCACGAGAAAGCGGCGGCGGGGAATCATGGGCGCGCCGGCATCGTTTCGAGCCTGCGGCGAATGCTCACGGCGATATCCGGCCGATCGGTCGTGATCTGCCGCACCGGTTGCGAGAGCCAATAGGCGATATCCTCCGGCTCGTTAGTCACCCATGCGCCAAGACGCTCGGATCCGAGCACCTTGAGGGCGAGTGGCAACGCCAGCCCAAGGAGGGTTTTTTCGACCGCGACAATGCAGCCGGGAATGGCGGCCAATTGCGTCAGCGCAGGCTCAATTCCGCCCATCATCTCCGCCGAACGACGGTCGAGCGAAACGAGCACCCGCGCCTCCGGCCACAGCCGGAGCACGGTCTCGATCACGCCGGGCACGAAGCAGGTGATGATTGCACGCCGTTCCAGGCCCCGGCGCTTGATCTGGTCGATCAGCCTCGCTTCGAGGCCCGAATAGGAATTGCCAAGCGCATCCGTCTTGATCTCGATGTGGAGCTCAAGCGTGGTTTCGCTGAACACGTCGAGCACCTCGTCCAAGGTCGGAATGCACTCATCACCCGCATCACGAAGACGCATTGCCGTCAAGCGTTGCAGGCTGCGCTCGCCCACCGGTCCGCTCTCGAATGTGGTGCGGTCGAGCAGCGGATCATGGATCACGACGACACCGCCATCCGTGCTCTGATGGACGTCGAACTCGACTGCGTCGACCCCTTCCCTGCACAGGTTGCGGAAGCCCGTCAGGCTGTTCTCTGGCCAAAGATTGCGTCCGCCGCGATGCCCGGCGATGAAAACCATGATCAGTCCCTATTTGCTGCTGTCGACAAGACCCTTGATGAACCAGCGTTGCAACAGCAGGACGACCAACACCGGCGGCAACATCGTGAGGAGCGCACCACTCATGGCGATGTTCCAGGCTGGCTCGCTGTCGGAGCGGGGAATCAGGCCCTTCAACGCAATGACCGCCGTTGCCATCTCCTTATCGGTCGTGAACAGCAAAGGCCAGAGATATTGATTCCAGCCGAACAGGAACAGGATGATGGCGAGCGCCACCATGTTCGGCACGGATAGCGGCAGCAGGATGCTCCAGAAGAAGTGCAGCGGCGAGGCGCCATCCAGCCTCGCCGCCTCGCACAGTTCCTCCGGGATCGTCAGGAAGAATTGGCGAAACAGGAACGTGGCGGTGGCCGAGGCGATCAGCGGAAGGATCAGCCCCGGATAGGTGTTGACCATGTTCCATTCGAGCGCGATCGCGACCTCGTGCCCGCTGATCCAGCGCCAGAGATCGGCGACACGCAGCGTATCCAAGAGCCATTGCAGCGGCAGCGCGGCATTTGCCACGGCTTCGAAGGTCGGCACGATCCGGACCTCGATCGGCAGCATCAGCGACATGAAGATCAGCCAGAATGCGAGCATTCGATAGCGGAATCGGAAGTAGGTGATGGCGAAGGCCGAGAGCAGCGATACCGCGATCTTGCCGGCCGTGATGCCGAGCGCCACGATAATCGAATTCGTGAAGGTGCGGCTGAAATTGCCCTTGCTCCAGGCCAGCTGCAGATTGTCGAAGAACTGGCCTCCCGGCAGCCATGGCAACGGCACCTTCTGCACCTCGGCCACCGTGAGCGAGCCGGCCACGAACGCGAAATACAGGGGTATGCAGACCGTCAGTGCGCCCGCGATCAGGATCGCGTGGCAGAGCATGTTAAGGACGGGTGAGCGTTCCACCATGCGGCTAGACCCCGTAATTGACCTTGCGGTCGAAGTAGCGGAATTGCAGCAGCGTGCAGATCAGCGCAAAGCTCATCAAGAGAACCGACTGTGCAGCCGAAGAGCCGAGATCGAGATTGACGAAGCCGTCGACGAAGACCTTGTAGACCAGAATGTTGGTTGCACCGGCCGGGCCGCCTTTGGTTACGGCATCGATGATGGCGAAGGTTTCGAAGAAGCCATAGATGAAATTCATCACCGTGAGGAAGAAGATGGTGGGCCCGAGCATCGGCAGCGCGATCGAGACGGAGCGGCGGATCGGTCCCGCGCCATCCACGGCGGCAGCCTCCATCAGCGACACCGGCACCGCGAGCAGCCCCACGACCAGAAAGATATAATCGTAGCAGATGTGCTTCCATGACGCGGCCAGTGTCACCAGGATCAGCGCATCGGTCGGATTGAGGTTGGGGTCCCATGCAATACCGAGCCCGTGCAGCACCTGCGCGAGCGGGCCGACCGCCGGATTGAACAGGAAGGCCCACAGGATGCCGGCGATCGCGGGCGCAATGGCATATGGCAGCAGGATGATCGTGCGATAGGCCGAACGGCCACGCACGATCCTGTCGGTGGCAAAGGCCAGCACGAGCGCGCTGCCCAATGTGAGCACGTTCTGCGCCACCGTGAACCAGAACGTCACCGCGATCGACTGGCGGTAGTCGCCGCTCGCAAGCAGCGTCTTGAAATTGTCGAACCACACGAACTGAACGTTGGTCCCGAACGGATCGCTGAGCAGAACGGACTGCATCAGCGCCCGCAGCGACGGAATGAAGAAGAAGAACAGCAGGATCAGCAATTGCGGCAGCAAGAGCAAAGTCGGCAGGCCCGGACTGTCGCCGAAATTGGCGCGCTTCAGTCCGGCCTCCTCACGCGGCCGCCTTCTGCCCGACCGACGCGAGCTGCCGGCGACTGCCGCCGGCACGGCCTTGAACCCACCACCCCCGCGCCTTCCATGAAGCACGGGTGCGCGTGCCTCGCGCCATGGGATGGACAGGCGCAACGTCATGGACGCTCGGTTTCCGGAGTCTTCCCGGCATTCAGCTTTTCGAACTGCCGCAGGATCTCGTTACCCCGCTTGACTGCGTCATCCATGGCCTGCTGCGGCTGCTTCTGACCGGCGAACACCGCCTCGACCTCCTGGCGCTGGGCCAGCATCGTCTGCACGAAGTTGCCGAAGCGAAAGCCGCGGGAGTTCTCGTTCGGCGTGCCGCGCGAGAGCTGCAGCACCGCGATCTCCCTGGTCGGATGATCCTTGTAGTAGCCCCGCTCCCGCGCGACCGCATAGGCGCGATTGGTGGCGGGAACATAGCCGGTTGCGCCATGCCACCAGACCTGGGTTTCCGGCTGCGCGACGAAATCCAGAAAGGCTGCGACGGCCTCGTATCGCTCCGGCGTGTGGCCCTTCATGACCCAGATGGCCCCACCCCCGATCGTGCTGTTGAGAGGCGGATTGATGTCGCTCTCGTGCGGCAGGAAGGTGGCGCTCCAATTGATGGTCGCATTGCGCTCGATGTTGCCGTGCGAGGCGGTCGAATTGACGAAGGTCGAGCACCGCCCCGACGTGAACAATTGTTCCGGACTGAAGCCCTGACCCGCGATCTGCATCACGCCGTCATCGAGCCATTTCTTGAGCCGCGCGACTTGCGACACCACCTTCGTCTTGTTGTAGACGAACTCGGTGCCGAGCCCGTCGAAGCCGTTCGCTAGCGTACCGTAGGGCTGATTGTTGATGGCGCTGTAGTTCTCGAGCAGGCTCCAGTAGAAATCGCCTGGCAGGACCGTGCCGCACTCGCTGATCCCCTTGGACTTGATGGTGTAGAGCTGCTTCTCCAGCTCCTGCCAGGTGTCGGCCGGCTTGTCGAAGCCGGCCTTCTGGAAGTGATCCTTGTTGTACCAGAAGATCGGCGTCGACGAGTTGAAGGGCATCGCCGACATCCGGCCCTTGTAGCTCCAGAAGCTTGCGACGGGCTTGATGAAGTCCGAGAAGTCGATCTTGTAACCTTTCTGCTCCACCAAATCCTGCACGGGGACAATGGCCCCTGAAAGCAGCATCGTCATGTAACCGCGCTCGGCGATCTGCACCATCTCCGGCGGCCGCTTGGCGCGATAGGCGGCGATCACCCCGTTGGTCACCTCGTCATAGTTCCCCTTGGCGACCGCGACGATCGTGTACTTGTCCTGCGACTTGTTGAACTTCTCGACCAGCTCATTGAGCCGATCGCCGAGGACGCCACTCATGGCGTGCCACCACTGGACCTCGACCCGCGCCTGCGCCGGACCCACCAATGCCAACGCGCCGAACAAGGCCGCAATGAATGCGACTTTCCTACCCATGGGCAGCCCTCCCTTCGCCGGACAAAAATGCCCGTCATATACATTTGTATTCTTACAATGACATATGTGTCGAGATGATGAAAGAGGGGCGAATGCCCTTTCCTACGCAGGCAGCGCCGACGTGGATGCAAGCCGTGCCTGGATACGCCCGGTCCAGCTGGCAATGGGCTACGAAGCGCTTCTGATTGCCCGACCGACCTTCTGCAGGGCCTCGAAAGCTCGAAAGCGCCGATCGGCCCAGTCTGCGAGAGCGGCCTGGGGTCGAGAGATGTCTCCCAGAACCGACATCGCCTCCATCGCCTCGCCGAGATTGTCATGGTCGCCCGATGCAACTGATCCAAGCATGGCGGAGCCGAGCAGGACGGCCTCCGGGGATGCCGACGCAGCCACCGTCAAACCCGTCATATCGGCGAGGACCTGCCGCACAAGGCGGCTCTTTGCGGCGCCCCCGCTCACCACGATCGTATCGACCGCGATGCCCTTGTCCTGCTGGGCGCGAACGATCTGCCTGGCCCCGCAACCGAGACCGCACAGGCCGGCAAGATAAAGCGCCAGCAAGCTCTCCAGATCCGAGCGCATATCGAGCCCGGCAATCAGCGCACGCGCTTCGGGGTCCGCGAACGGCGCGCGATTGCCGAGGAACTCGGGGACGACATGAACCTCGCCGACCAATTGCGGAATCATTCCGTCACCGCCGCGCGATTCGGTTTCCGAAGCGAGCCAATCGGCAAGCGTCTGCTCCTTCTGGCGTGCCGCCTGCGTCGCTTGCGCGGAATGCGGATGCATCTGCAACAGATGCTCGATGGCAGCGCCGGCGGCCGACTGCCCGCCTTCATTGAGCCAAAGCCCGGGCACCATGGCGGAGAAATAGGGTCCCCACACGCCGGGGACGAAGGACGGATCCGGCGTGGTCGTCATGGTACAGGCGGACGTTCCGAACACATAGGCCATGCGCGTCAGCACCGTGCCCGCCGTGCCGCGCGCGCCCACCGTACCAACACCGCCGGCATGTGCATCGATGAGGCCGGCAGCGACCGGCGTACCCGTCGCAAGTCCGAGATCGGCCGCAGCCTCCGCCGTCAGGCCCGCCGCAAGCCTCGTTCCGCCGGGCACGATCTCGGTGCCGATCCTCCGGAACTGCTCGTCCGCTAGCACGCCGAGGCCGACCCTGCGGAAGAATTGATCGTCCCAACGGTTTTCGTGGCCCAGATAGGTCCACTTGCACGTCACGGTACAGATGGAGCGAGACAGGCTCCCCGTCGCACGCCAGGTGAGAAAATCGGTCAAGTCCATGAATTGCCACGCACGGGAAAACGTATCGGGCATGTTTTCGGCGAGCCACAACAGTTTCGGCGTCTCCATCTCGGGGGAGATCGTTCCGCCGACATAGTCGAGAACCGTCTCGCCCGTCTGGTTGATCCGGCGAGCCTGATCGGCGGCGCGGTGATCCATCCATACGATGACATTGCGAGCAGGATCGCCGGACGGCCCGACGGGCAGCGGCGCGCCCCCTTCGCCCAGCACCACCAGCGAGCAGGTCGCGTCGAAGCCGATGCCGGCGATGCAGTCCGGCGCGATGCCGGCCTGCGCCACCGCGCCGCGCACGCTGCGGCATACGGCACGCCAGATGTCCTCGCTCGAGTGCTCGACGATGTCGCCTGGCTCCCGCCAAAGTGCGATGGGAGCGTTGTCACTCGCAAGGAGCTTGCCCGAGCGATCGAACACGCCGGCCCGCGCGCTGCCGGTGCCGACATCGATGCCAAGAAAATGTTGGTCATCGGATTGTTTGGTCATCTGGATCGCCAATCGGAGAGAGCTACAGATCGTTGCTCTGCGGCAGAATGACGAGGTCGCGGATGGTGACGTTCCTCGGACGCGTCAACATGAAAAGCACCGCCTCTGCGACCTCCACCGGCTGCATCAAGCCACCTGCCGCCATTTCTTCCTCGATCTTCTCTTTGGGCCAGTCTTTGATGAGCGCGGTCACGACCGGACCGGGTGCAACGGCGCCGACGCGCAAACCGTGTTTGGCGACCTGGCGGCGCAGCGTATGCACGAAAGCCTGCACTGCGTGCTTAGAGGCGGTATAGATCGGCTCCCAGACGACGGGGACGAGACCTGCGATCGAACTGGTGACGATGATGTCGCCGCTTTTGCGTTCGACCATATGCGGCAGCACCGCATGGATCGACCGGAACAGCGCATTGATGTTCAAATTGAGCATGCGGTCCCAGGCGTCGGGATCGCCGCCAAGCACCTCACCGCCGACATAGGCACCTGCATTCGCATGGAAGATGTCCAGCTGGCCCGCCTTCTCCAGCACCTGCGGCATCCCGGCTCGCATGCTCTCGGGATCGGTGAGGTCGATGCGTAACGGAATCGCCTGATCGCCCAGCTCCACGCAGGCTTTGCTCAGCGCCTCCTCCGCCCGATCGATCAGCACCACCCGCGCGCCCGCGCCGATCAAAGCTCTGGCGCATTCGAGACCGATGCCCGATGCGGCTCCGGTGATCGCGGCAACTTTTCCTGCAAGTTCCTGGGCCAAGGCTTGTCCTTTTCTTGTTCGAGTTATTCAAGCTCGGCCATGGGAGAGACGCGAGCGCCGTGCCAGCGAATCGACAATGACCGCAATGGCAAGGACCGCACCCGTAATCATGTACCGTAGCGACGAGGAGAGATCGAGCAGCGTCAGGCCGCTCGCGATGGACTGGATGACGATCACGCCGAGCAGAGCGGAATAGGCGGTCCCGCGACCGCCGAACAGGCTCGTGCCACCGATGACCGCGGCGGCGATCGCGTTGAGGTTCACATCCCCGGTCCCGGCCTGCTGGCTGGAAGATGCCAGCCGCGCCGCGGCAAGAATGCCGCCGGCCGCCGCCAGCGTGGAGCAAAGCACGAACGCGGTCAGATAGACCCGGCGAACGTTGATGCCGGCCCGGCGGGCCGCCTCGCGATTGCCGCCGACGGCAGACATCGAGCGGCCCCATTTGGTCCGCGTCAACGCGTAGTTCATGACCACGCACAGGCCGACAAACAGACCGAACATCCACGGAATGCCGCGGCCGAGATTGAGATAATAGACGACGAATTCGAGCATGACGGTGACCAGCAGCGCCTTCAGCACCATGCGGCCGAGCGAACTGGCCGATAGCCCCGCCTGCCGCCGGCGCATCGCTGTGCGATAGCTGGTCACGAACATCACAAGGCTCGCAACCGCCGCCAGCACGTAGGACACGATTGGCGGCATGACGAGCATCTGCCCGAAATTGACCAGTGGCGATCCGTACGGAAGGTTGATCGAGCCCGAGGAGCCGAGCAGATACAGCTGCAGGCCGAGCCAACCCAGCAGGCCCGACAGGGTCGAGACGAAGCTCGGCATCCCCAGGCGATTGAACAGGAATGCGTAGAGCGCGCCGATGGCAGCGCCCAGCACCAACGCCGTGACGATCGCCACAGCGACGGGCCAATCCTGACCGACCCAAAGCACGCCGACGAGCGCTGAAGCGAACCCGCTCACCGAACCGACCGAGAGGTCGATCTCGCCGACCATCAGGATACAGACGATGCCCAGGGAGATCACCCCCACCGTCGAACAATCGAACAGCAAATTGACCAGATTGTTAGGCGCCAGAAAAACAGGATTGAGACTCTCGAACGCCGTGCAGATGACAATGAGCCCGACGACCACCGGCAGCGAACCGAGGTCGCCCGACCGCACGCGGTCCACAAAGGCGCTGACCGTATTGCCGAGCGTGTCCGCGTGCCTGACCCGCTCGTCGCTGCGGTCGAGCAGGCGCGCGGTCGAAATCTGTTGCGTGTCGTCGGTCATCGCCCAAGCTCCGGCGACTGATGGGCCCGGCGCCGGCTGGCGCGGCGCGAGACCGAGTTTTCGTCCGCACCGGTGATCGCGGTGACGAGATCCTGGTTGGAAGCGTCGGGCTCGAACTCGCCGTTGTTGCGGCCGAGGCGCAGCACCACGATCCGGTCCGCGACCGCGCGGACGTCCTCCATGTTGTGGCTGATCATGATGACGCCGAGGCCGCGGGCGCGGACGCGCTCGACGAGGTCGAGCACCTCGGCGGTTTGGGCGACGCCGAGCGCGGCGGTGGGCTCGTCGAGCAGGATGAGCTTCGGCTCGGTCAGCAGTGAACGCGCGATCGCCACGGTCTGGCGCTGTCCGCCGGAGAGCGAAGCAACCGGCTCACGCACGCTCGGGATCCGCGCCGACAATTCGTTGAGCAGCGTCCAGGCGCGGAGCTCCATCGAGACCTCGTCGAGCCGCATCGGATTGAGCTCGCGGCCGAGGAAGATATTTGCGACCACATCAAGATTCTCGCAGAGCGCAAGGTCCTGGAACACGGTGGCGATACCAAGACCGAGCGCCGCGGCGGGATCGGATAGGGTGACAGGCTCGCCGCCGAAGGCGATCGTTCCAGAGCTGGGCTGGTGCACGCCGGCAAGGATCTTCACCAGCGTGGATTTTCCAGCACCGTTGTCGCCCACGAGCGCCACGACCTCGCCGGCATGCACGTCGAGATCGACGTTGGTCAGGGCGGACACGGCGCCGAAATGCTTGGAAATTCCGCGAAGACTCAAGACCGGCTTGCGCGGTCCGCCCTGCGCGTGATCGACATCCGAGATCGTGGTCATGTGCCAGTCCGTCCTCTCGTCGTTCGTCCCGGCCGCCGCGAGCGGCCGGGACGGACGCAGTTACTGCGTGATGGCGAGCTTCTTACAGCCGGCGGCATAGCGGCCCGTGCAGAGTTGATCGGCCGTCTGGATCTTCTTGTCGATGATCTCCGCCTTCAGGTTCTCCTGAGTGACGACCGCCGGCACGAACAGCTTCGATGGCGCATTGAAGAGCGTGGTTTCCGCCTTGGGTGTCTCGCCGGAGAGGAACTTCACCGCGGCCTGGGCCGCCGCGGCGGCCACGATCTCACTGGGCTTTGAGATCGTGTTGTACTGATCGCCGGCGATGACGAGCTGAAGCGCGGCGATCGTCGCATCGTTGCCCGTCACCGGCGGCACTGGATCGACGCCAGCGGCCTTGAAGGCGGCAATTGCGCCGCCGCCGGTGCCGTCATTGGCCGCCACGACGCCGAGAATCTTCTTGCCAAAGCGGGTGACCTGGCCGCTCGCCCATTGCTGCGCCTTCGGCGGCGCCCAGTCCGGCGTGTCGTATTCGGCGAGAATTGGATAGCCGCTCTTGTCGAGACCGGCGTGAATGCCCTTCTTGATGAGCCCCGCGGCGGCATCGGTCGGCGATCCATTGATCTCAAGCACGCCCTCACCTTCCTTGGCCGCGACGTTGGCGGCCTTCAGATGCTTGATGAGCGATTCGGAGATGGCCTTGCCGATGGCTTCGTTATCGAAGGAGACGTAGAAATCGACCTTGGCGTCCGGGACCGGCCGGTCATAGGCAATGACCTTGATGCCCTGCGACTGTGCCATCTTGACCAGGGAGGCGGCGGCGGTCGAGTCGACGGGGTCGAGCACAATCACCTTGGCGCCCTGCGAGATGACCGAGTTGAACTGCTGTTGCTGCCGTGTGGCATCAGCACTGGCGTTCTGATAGATCACCTTGCAACTTGCGCAGAGCTTCTTCATCTCCGCGGCGAAGCCCGGATAGTCATGTTGTTCGTAGCGGGTGGACGCCTGATCCGGCATCAGGAAGGCAACGGTCGCGTCCTTCACCTCTGCGGCCTGCGAGAACATGGCTGTTGTGCCAAGCAGCGACAGGGCCAGGGCCAGTGTGCCCGTATGTTTCGGGGAGAACCTTTTCATTCGGACTTTCCTTTCCAGAACTAGAGTGCTGTGGTTGATCCTTGAAGACGGGCCTTCGCGGCTCCCGTCGCCGGCGACGATGAGTGCCGGTGCTCCGAAGCCGCGCGGAATTCCTGGACAAGCGATTCCTGTCGCGGGCTGCCATCGGCATGCCCGCGTCATTCTTCCCGTGGTGGTCTCCTCCTTTGCTTTTTCGCCGGCTAGGCCGCGCGTGCCGAATTGATGTTCTGCGCGAGCAATCGCCTAAAGCGCGAAGGCGGCATGCCTTTCTCGGCCAAAAACTGCCGGTTGAAATTGGAGAGATTGTTGAAGCCGACCTCGAAGCAGATGTCGGTGATCGACGCCTGCTCGTCGCTCATCAAGATCTGGCAGGCGAGATTGATGCGCAGCCGCTTGACGTATTGCACCAGCGACATGCCCGTGTGCCGGCGGAAGGAGCGCGAAAACGCGCTCTGCGATTGGCCGGCGATGGCCGCAAGCTCGGCTTCACCGAAAGGCTGCGTCAGGTTCTGCCGGATGAAGGCGAGCGCCTTGTTCATCCCCGCGGACATGTATCCTGAGGGGTCAGGCAAATAGTTCGGGCTCGAGAGCGGACGCGCGCTTCGGGCGCGGGAGAGCGTTCCCAGGATCATCAGGAACAGCTCGATCCGGCGCACACCGTTCGCCGTCGCGATCTCCTCCATGAGTGGCGCGACCGCTTCGCTTGTGCTGCGGGTGAAAAGCGCGCCGCGGCGGGAGAATTCCAGCAGCGAGGCAAGGCCCGAAAGCTCAGGCATGACCTTTATCAGGTCGCCGATGAATTCTTCGCTGAACTGGAGGACGCGTCCCCGCAGCGGAATGGTGGTCTCCGCCGGCAGATCGCTCACCCAATTGTGCGGCAGGTTGGGGCCGGTAAGAACGAGATTGCCCGGTTCGAATTCGCCGATGAAGTCGCCGACGAAATACCGACCGCTGGTCGCCACGACCTGGTGCAGCTCGTATTCTGGATGGAAATGCCAGCGGACCGTGTGGAATGGGTAGCCGTGCGACCACGCCTTGAACGACTCGCCGCGCCGTATCTGGACAACTTCCAGGTCCGGTTCCATATCCGCTCCCTTCGGGCCGGTGCGGTTTTTGATGATCCGCCCCTGTTCCCTTGTCGGCTGAATTTGCTCAGCGCTTCCTCTCGTTAGGGATCGTAGCGACCGGTATCCGGGCCCGCCACCACGATTTCAATGTGCAACTGATACTTTTTTGATGTGCAACTCACAGCGGCCCCGTAACCGGGTCCGGCGCCTCACAACACCGGCTCGACCGAAAGTGCGGTCTCGCACACGCGCGGCGGTTGCGCACAGCAGGTCACGATTGCGCGGAAGGCTTACGGTGATTGAGCTAATGTTGCCACTCGCATTCACCCCACGGAATGAGCTGCGACAACCGCGGCCGTGCTCTTCAAAACGTACGCTCACACAAATGATCATGAGTGGATTTTTATGGATCCTCTCGGTGCACACGCCGCGCACACGCAGCCGTCTAACCAATTGAAAAACTTGAATTCTCGGTCCGATCCATCATGGGGGCCACGGAAAACAAAGACCCCTAAGATTCAACGGCTTCGCCCCAGGTATCCGATGGAGTGAGCATAAAAAGCGGCCTCTCTCAGCTATCCGGCTAAAGATAAACATCCATCGCCCAAGCAGAACGGTCCGTTCAACCATTGATCCGAGAACTCAATGACTGTGAACCGACGGGCTCAAATTTGGACACGCTACATCGATCAATAGATCTGTCTGAGTCGCTCCATAGGGGGTAACGGCGCGTAAGAATTGACGTCAGAAGGTCGCGCCGCCTTCCGGCTCGTGCGTTGCAAGGGAGCTCACCGCCATCTTCGCGGACGATGCGATAGCCGATCCAGGCCAAGCCCCGTGCTGCCCTCGCCGATCTGCTTGGTCGTAAAGAACGGCTCGAAGAAGCCGCTGATGTGATACCTATCGATTCCCGGGCTGTTACTCGAAATTCGCGGAGCCGCAAGGACGGTGGATGCGGAGGGCTCCCACATCTGTAACGATGGGACGCTTCAAATCAGCAAGTCATGAGGCGCGGGTACAACGGCGTGATGCGGAACGTTATGAACGGGGGCGACCGCGTGTTCGTCCAGTGCATCAGGGATCGATTTGCCGATGGTGTGGAGGTCCACTTCCTGACCGGGCGGAACGTGCCGACCTGGCGGGCCATCAAGCTCAACTACCGCGCCGAATGTGGGAGGAGTCGCATAGCTATCGAAGCGAAACGCCAATTCCGCACCCCCAATCTCGAAGGCAACTTTAGCCGGCTGTACGGGGTCCAACGCGGTTGCAGCAGGTTGCGCAGCCTGCGGCCAGTTTCCGGAGTCACCGCCATTTGCGACGCTCGGTTTGACCATCTCAGCTGCTTCGGGTGCGTCTTTAGAGCCATGTAAATCGTGCTCGGAGTTGCCATGCTCCACGACGGTCGGTTCTTCCCCGGCTGACGCTGCCGCAACATCCAAGACCGGAGCTTGATGCTCGGCGCCATTTCCCGGCGCGAAGCCAGCCTCAGTCAACTCTGTGGCTGCCGCCTTTGCAGGGCCTGGTTTTGAAACGTGCTGTGAGTCACCGCGGCCCTCGCTACCGGCCGTTGCGACGCTTGGCTCATCGAGCTCAGCTGCTTCAGGTGCGTCTGCAAGAGTTGAGTGCCCCGAATTGCCGCGTTCCACGCCATCTGCGTCTGCCGTCTTCGCCGAACCCGGCGAAGCATCCGAAGCCGGGAAATGATGCTCGTTGTCGTTACCGAAGCTGTGTCCTTGCACAGAACCAGATTCAGTCAGCTCTGTGGCTGCCGCCTTTGCAGGCCCGTGCTGTGAGTCACCGCGGCCCTCGCTACCGGCCGTTGCGACGCTTGGCTCATCGAGCTCAGCTGCTTCAGGTGCGTCTGCAAGAGTTGAGTGCCCCGAATGGCCGCGTTCCACACCATCGGCGTCTGCCGTCTTCGCCGAACCCGGCGAAGCATCCGAAGGCGGAAAATGATGCTCGTTGTCGTTACCGAGACTGTGCCCTTGCGTAGAACCAGCTTCAGTCAACTCTGTGACTGCCGCCTTTGCAGACCCTGGCTCTGAATTGTGCTGTGAATTATCGCGGCCCGCGCTACCGAGGCCAGGCTCAGGGTCGGCTGCTTCCGGTGGTTTTGCAGAGCTTGAGTGCCCCGAATTGCCGCGTTCCAAGCCATCTGCGTCTGCCGTCTTCGCCGAACCTGGCGAAGCATCCGAAGCGGGG